>NZ_JBIRVR010000027.1:0-95468 GCF_044387105.1 Streptomyces sp. NPDC020379 | reverse complement strand
ACCCCCCAGGTCATACCTTCGACAGGGGGGAACAGTCATGCCGGGCCCGGAGGCCAGCGGCCCTCTTGCAGGACCGCGAAAAACATAACGGGGGGCAGCGAGCAGCGCGTCACGCAGTTCGGTCGAGCTGACGCCGGGGGCCTGGATCTCGACCGAGTCGGTTCCGCCGACGTCCTTGGCAGACAGCGGAACGTGCGCACCGACTCCTGTTTGTACTGCTTGGCGATGACGCCGGCGATGTGGTGGAGTCCATCGCGGCCGACCCTGTTGGTGGCCCCGGTCTCCCGGCTCGGAGGCCAGCCGCAAACTAGCTTTCGGTGATGCTCGGGCTGTTGGTTGATCAGGTGGTGCGGCGTTGGCCGGGGACGAGACGCCAGTGACCGGGGTAGGTGGCGCACTGCGCGCGGTAGAGGGTGTGGGCCGGACGGGCGTGCAGGCGCTGATCCTCGATGACGGCGACGAGTTCTTCCCATGGGGCCGGGCAGGTACAGGTGGGCAGTAGCGGTAACGCGTCGTCAGCCGGTGAGGTCATGCGTCGCTCCCGTCCTGCGATGGGTCGTCGGGGCTGATGGCTCGCCATTCGCGGGACTTGAGGACGGTGACGTCTTGGACGGCGGCGACTTCTTCATGGTCGTGAGCGGTGCGGACGTCGGAGATTGACATGCCGGAGTCGTCGGCGAGGTCGGCAAGCCTGTACGGGCGGGGGCCGGGCGAACTCGCGGCTGTACGCGGCCAGTCGGCGGATCTCGGCCTCGGCCTTGTCGCGGCGCCAATCGCATCAGATGCGATTGGCGCCCGTTGGGGAATACGGCGGGAACGTGCCGTAGGGGTCAGCCGCGCTGAGCGAAGACATACCCCGGGGTTGTCTCAGGCTATCCAGCAAAGTCGCAGGTAGTGGCTGCACGAACAGGTTAGGCACGTCAGGTCCGGGAAGCCGCTCGATCACCTCGAACGCGAAGCCTTGAGTGCAGTCACGTCCGACCGGCCCCAAGGGTTTGACGGTTCGTCCCCACGGCCGGTTGTGTTACGTAGGAGGATCTGCTGGGTGGTGTACCAGCTGGTACACCACCGCAAGGGGCGGACGACCGCGCTCCAGGCGCGAACGGGGCGCTGGTTGAAGTGTCAATAAGCCGGGTTCGCGCCCTTCACTTTCGCTAACCGGGCCGGACAGTGTGGGTACGTGCCGCTTCCGGTCCAGGGGCCCATGGCCGCGTGGCGCAGGCCCGGGGCCTGACCCTCGGCTGCAGTCCGGGTGCCCGTTTCGGCCCGTTGAGCCTGTCCGTCGTTTCCTCCGGCCCAGGATCAATGGTCGTCCTCGGTTCAGTAACCAGAAAAACGAGGTTCCGTACAGCGGTCGGCTGGTTGGGCAGCCCCTGCCGACATTCCGATTCATCGGGAAAGGAGAGCTCCGTGAAGTCTAATCCGTGCCGGAGTGAGTATTCTGCAGTTTCTGGTCAGGCTGTAATCGGAAATTCGTCTCCGCCGCTTCCGTATCCTACTGGATGGTTCTGTGTGAGATTCTCAAAGAGCTGGAAGCCGGGCAGTGTTGTGGCCGCTCCTTTGATGGGCGAAGACCTTGTGGTGCACCGAACCCGGAGCGGGAAAGGTCACGCTACTCGCTCCTGCTGCCCACACCTGGGGGCCGGGGGCGCAGTCGATGATTAATTGCTTGTGTATCCTTTCCAGTCTCTGGGTTACGCCCCGGGATCGTCTCTCGGGAAGTCTGTATCAACTTCCTCCGCCTAGCGGGCCTTTGCGTGTACGTCCTGCTTCCAAAGATTCGTCTTGATTCCGTCAGCTGGATCACCACGCCCGTTGTTCCTTGGTGTATGCGTGTACGGACTGCCACGAGTGCGGTAGCCGATGTTTACTCGTGGAGGCCCGACCGTGTGCGGGAGGCCGCCTCTCGGGGCCTGGAGCGGCCCATCGGTTGCCATGAACAAGTGGTTCCTCTACACCCAGGCGCCTGATCTGTTCGTGTGGCATCACCGGCAATATCAGCTTCACCCTAAACTTCACGGCGGCGACGGCCCTGTTGCCATTTCCGGCGATGGGCGCGCAATCACTACGAAACGGATGGTTCGGAATAGGCGAAGGCCTTTCCGGAAGTTTCTCGCGGAGGGTATCTGGGCTTCTTTTTCTCGGGGCTGTTGTGACGGTGGCTCCGTCTCACAGAAAGGTTTGGTGCGGTGAAGATTTTATTGAAGGGCGGGCCGTACGGCCTGGACGGGGTTGAGTATACGGCTGCGGCCAGGGCGGCGGAGAAGATCTCAGTGGCTTTTTATGGGCAGCACCTGCATTTCGAGCGGACCGGCGAGGTCGAGGTTGTCGAGGGTCGCCAGATTCTGATCTATGCATGGAGTTACAGCACTGCCATTGCGGAGTAGGAGCGGGTCATGTCGGTTTCGGGTGCGGTGCCGGTCGCGGTGATCGGCGTCGGCTGCAGGTTTCCCGGGGGTGTGGACTCCCCGGCCTCGTTGTGGCGGCTGCTGTTGGAGGGGCGTGAGACGGTCGGTCCGGTACCACCGGAGCGGTGGGACGCTTCGGAGGTGATGCGGTATCAGGATCCGGATGTGGCGGATCGTTTCGGCAGGGGGTGTTTCCTTGCGGGGGATGTCTGGGCGTGGGAGCCGGCCGCGTTCGCGGTGGCACCCACGGAGGGGGCGGCGGTGGATCCTCAGCACCGGCTGGCGGTGGAGACGGCCTGGGAGGCTGTGGAGCATGCCGGGATTCCTCTGGCGCGAGTGCGGGGATCGCGCACGGGGGTGTATCTGGGTCTGTATGCGCAGGACCATCTGCTGGGTGCGGCGCGGCCGGTGCGGGATCGGCCGGATGCCGCGGGGATGCTGGGGGGTGCGCCGGGCAACGCCTGCTCGCGGGTCACGTTCGCGCTGGATCTGCGCGGGCCGGCGATGGTGGTGGAGTCTTTGTGCTCGTCCGGGCTGGCGGCCGTGCACCTGGCTGGGCAGGCACTGGCGGCCGGTGAGTGCGAGATGGCGCTGGCCGGTGCGTCGTTGCTGATGACGGGCCCGCAGACGCTGCACTACGAGGCCGAGCAGCTCACTTCCGCGACGGGGCACTGCTTCGCGTTCGACGAGCGGGCGGATGGTTTCGTGCGTGGTGAGGGCTGCGGCATGCTGCTCCTGAAGCGTCTGGATGATGCGGTGGCGGGCGGGGACCGCGTGTTGGCGGTGATCCGGGGGTCTGCGCTTTCGTGTGACGGGCAGGACGGGAGGCTGACCGCGCCGTCCCCCCGCATGCAGCAGGAGGCGTTCCGGCAGGCGGTGGCCCGCGCCGGGATCGACCCAGGTGATGTGGGGCTGGTGGAGACGCATGGCCCGGGCACCCCGACCGGTGACCCGGTGGAGTACACCTCCGTCAACGCCGTCTACGGCCGCGGCCAGGGCCGGTGCGCGCTCGGGTCGGTCAAGACCAATTTCGGGCATTCGGAGCCGACGTCGGGCATCGCTGGGCTGATCAAGGCGGTATGGGCGGTGCGTGAGGGGATTGTTCCCGCCAACGTGAACTTCCGCGCCTGGAACCCGGCCATCGCCCTGGACGAGGAATCGCGGCTGTTCGTGCCGGTACGGGCGACCGCCTGGCCCGTCGAGGACGGCCCCCGGCTGGCTGCGGTGTGCTCCTACGGCCTGTCGGGTACTAACGCCCACGTCATCATCGAGGGATCTCCCCGCACCAGCCTCAGCACCGCGCCCCGGCCTCGCACCGTCTGCGGACAAGAAGGTGATCAGGTCCGGCTGTTTCTGCTGTCCGCGTCTTCCCGTCAGGCTCTGGGGCCTGCCGCGGGCCGTCTTGCCGACTGGGTCGAGACGGCAGCACCGCCATCGGATGACCTGGCACACACCCTCGCGGTGCGCCGCTCGCACGCACCCGAGCGCCTGGCCGTCTGTGCCCGCACCCGTACGGAGCTGGTGCAGCGGCTGCGGGCGTTCGCCGAGCGCGGCGACCTGAGCGATGTCACCGTCGGCCAGCCGGTGCTGCCCGCGGGGCATGCGGGGCCGGTGTTCGTGTTCACCGGTCAGGGCTCCCAGTCGTTCGGGATGTGCCGCCAGCTCCTGGACGCTGATGCGGCGTTCACCGCGGTGATCGACGAGATCGAGCCCCTGATGCGCGAGATCGCCGGGTTCTCGCTACGCCAGGTTCTGGCCGAGCCCGGCTTGCTGAGCGGGGTGGAGCGCATTCAGCCGGCGCTGTTCGCGGTCCAGATCGCCCTGGCCGCCCTGTGGCGCTCCTGGGGCGTCGAACCGGCCGCGGTGATCGGACAGTCCATGGGCGAGATCTCCGCCGCTGTCGTGGCGGGGGCTCTGTCCCTGCGCGACGGATTGGAGGTCAACTACCGCCGTGCCGTCCTGGCCAACCAGGTCACCGGCGGGCTGATGGCCTCCGTCCTCCTCGACGCCGAGCAAGCACGCAACGATATTGCCGAACTGGGTCTGGACGGCGTGTCGGTGGCCGTCTTGACCTCGCCCGGCTCGACCGTCGTCTCCGGCCGCGCCGACCAGGTCAGGCGCCTTGTCGAGCACTGGCAGCAGCAGGACGTGAGCGCCAGCCTCGTCGAGGTCGACTACGCCTCCCACTCACCGCACGTCGACCCCATCCTCGACGCCATCCGCACCGAACTCGCCCACATCACCCCCGCCACCCCAGCCGTCACCTTCTACACGACCGCACACGAAGACCCGCGGGCCGCAGCCGCGTATGACGGCGGCTACTGGGCGTTGAACCTGCGGGCACCGGTGCGCCTGCGCACCGCCGTGGAGGCGGCGCTGGACGACGGGCACCGCCTGTTCATCGAATGCTCCCCGCACCCCTTGGTGGTGCGGGCCGTCACCGATACCGCCGCCCACGCGCAGATTACCGATGCGGTCACGCTGGGCACCCTGCGCCGCGAGACGGATGATGCGGAAGCCTTCGCCCGCAACCTGGCCGCGGCCCACTGTGCCGGCGCGCCCCTCACCTGGGAGCGCCGGTACCCGGGAGAGCTGGTGGACGCGCCCACCACCACGTGGCACCGCGTCCACCAGCGCCCCGAACCCGCCTACGAACTCGTCGCCCCCCACCTGCCCGGCGCCCGCCAGCACAGCCTGCTGGGCGGGCACGTGGCCGACCCCGACCACGACGGGCGGCATCTGTGGCAGACTCCCCTCTCCCCGAAGCGGATCTCCTGGCTCGCCGACCACAAAATCGGCAGCACGCCGGTGATGGCCGGGGCCGGCCTCGCCGAGATGGCCCTGGCCGCCGCCCGCCACATCCTGGCAACGGACCAGCTCACCCTCACCGGCCTCGACCTGCACGCACCGCTCCTGCTCGATCCGGAACCCATCGTCACCACCCGCGCGCTGAACAACGCGGACGGCTCCGTGTCCATCGAGGTCAGTTCGCGGACCGCCGGTGGCAACGTGCAGCACGCCACCGCGTGCGTCACGGCAGGTGCCCTGGCCGGGGCCGGGGCACCGATGTCGGCGCAGGCCCGGCTCGCTACGTGGACCACACTCGCACCCGAGGATGTGTACGCGGCCTACCGCGCCTGTCACGATGTCCACCACGGCCCCGCCTTCCAGGGACTGGAACACTTGCAGGTCCACCCCGAGGCGGACGAGGCCGTTGCCCATCTCCGCCTGCCCGCCCCGGCACGCGTCTCCGCCTGGATGACATGCCTGCACCCTGCGCTGCTGGACAGCCTCGTCCAGGCCGGTGGCGCCATCTGGCGCCACCACCACCCTCTGGAGCACGGCCCCGTCGCCGTGGCCGGCATCGGCACACTCACCGTGCTCGGTCCCACCGCCTACGCCCGTACCGCCCACCTGTGCCTGACCCAGGCCACCGCACTGCACTGCGTGCTCTCCGCTTCCCTCATGACCGCGGACGGCCAGGTCGTTGCCCAGATCGACGACCTGCGCATCACCAACCTCACCTCGCCCGCAGAACGCTTCACCAACCGCCTCGCCCGCGTCACCTACCAGCCTTACCCCCTGCCCGAACGACAAGCCGTCCCCCCTGCGGGCGCAGAGCGGACGGGCGGCGCGTGGTGCGTGCTGGCAGCCGAGAAGTCCCACTGGGCCCGCGAGCTGGCCAAAGCCCTCACCGACCACGGATACGACGTACACCTGCGCGTCCGCTCCGCTCCCACCCCGCTCAGTGAACGCGACCTGACGCCCCCGCCCGACACCGCGTGGAGCGGCATCGTGGTGGCCGTCGACGGCACCGGCGACACCGACCCCACCCCCCTCGACAACCGTCTGGCAACGGCCCGCCTGTGCGAGGTGCTACGCACCGCCTCCGCCGGACCGCACCCGCCACGGGTCTGGGCAGCCGTCCGCCAGGAGGAAGACGGCCTGCACGCAGCAGGGCTGAGCGGCGTGTGCCGCACCGCTGCCTACGAATACCCCCAAGTACCCTGCGGACTTACGGAGTCCACGCCGGACACCCCCGCCGACCTCGTCGCCGCCGACCTGCTCGATGAGGACACCACCCACCGGGAAACCCGCTGGCAGCATGGGCAGCGCAGCATCGCCCGCCTCACCCAAGGCCAGCGTGCTCTCGACAGTCACCCCCAGTCCGGCAGCCAGGACAGCCTGATCATCCGCGACGATGCCTCCTACCTCATCACCGGTGCCTTCGGCGGCCTCGGCCTCCTCGCCGCCCAATGGCTCGCCGAACAAGGCGCCGGACATCTCCTCCTGTTCGCCCACCACCAACCCACCGGTCAGGCTGTCGCGGTCCTCGACAGCCTGCGCCGGCAGACCAAGACCACGGTCGTCACCGGCGACATCGGCGACGCAGGGACCCTCCACAAAGCCCTCGCCGCCCTCCCCGAGAACCTCCCGCTGCGCGGGGTCCTGCATACCGCCGCGGTCGTCGAAGATGCCACCCTCGACACTCTCGACCACGGCCTTCTCGCCCGCGTCTGGCACGCCAAGACCCTCGGAGCCTGGCACCTGCACCACGCCACCCACGCTATGGACCTGGACTTCTTCGCCCTGTACTCCTCCGCAGCCGCCCTGCTCGGCTCACCCGGCCAGGCCGCCTACGCCGCAGCCAACGCCTACCTCGACACCCTCGCCCAATGGCGCCGCAACCAGCACCTTCCCGTCCTCTCCGTGCAATGGGGCGCCTGGGCCGAAGCAGGCCGCGGCCAGCACATGGAACAACGCGGACTCGCGCTGATCGAACCCGACGACGCCCTCACCGCCCTGGCCCAACTCCTCACCCCCGGCCACACACCCGCCACCATCGCCTACGCCCCCCTTGACCTGGCCCGCTGGCTCACAGACTTCCCCGCCACCGCCCGCAGCTCCCTGTTCACCGATCACAGGACTGGTACAGCAGTCGGCCAGCCGAACAGCTCGCTCCTGGCCCGCCTCGCCACCACCGAACAGCCCGAAGCCCGCACCGCCCTGCTCCAGCAGCACATCATCACCACCGTCCAGGAGACCCTCGGCATCAACGGCACCCACCTCGACCCCACCACCTCCCTGGTCTCCCTCGGAATCGACTCCCTGACCGCCATGCGGCTGCGCCAGAGCCTCCAGCGTGACCTGACTCTTGCCATTCCCCAGGCAGTGCTGTGGACCCAGCCCACCGCAGCCAGGCTCACCATCTGGCTCCTCGACCACCTCTCCATCCAAGGGCTCACACCAGACGATGGACAGGCCGCGAGCTGACCGTGACGCGCACCGCCGCGTTCAACCTGCACCACCGCGCTCCCACCCACGAGAGGAACTGCTGTGACCGCACCACCCCTTACACCGAAGTACGGCAAGATCCTTCCCCCCACCGAGCCCGGCGGCCCCAGTTGGTATGCCATCGACCATGTCGTCACCTTCGGCGAGACCAGCATGGCCGGCTTCGTCTACTACCTGCGCCTGATCGAATGGCAAGGGCACTTGCGCGAGATGTTCGCCCTCGAACTCGCGCGCGACTACATGAACCTGATGGCCGAAGGCCGTCTCGTCATGCTCACCCAGTCCGTCTCCTGCGAATATCACGCAGAAATCCGCCTCGGCGAACTCATCTCCCTCCGCTTGACCATCTCCTGGCTCAAAGGCATCCGTTGCATCGGCGACTATGCCTACTACCGCACCGTCCCGGGTGGCGAAGAACTCGTCGCCAGCGGCCAGCAGATGTGGACCAACACCGATGCCCAAGGAGAACCCGCCCCCTGGCCCCAATGTGTCCTGGACGCCTGTCATCAGCTGAACATCGACACCTCCCAAGCCCTCACCACATAGAACCCAGGACCACTTCAAAGACAACGGCCCGGAGAAAGGGGCGGGTCCGGTGGGGCGGGATATCGGCCTGGACACGGTGGTCGAGCACTTCACGTTGATCGGCGACGAGCCGGACTGGCTGCGGAACAAGAGCGGGGACACCCGGCCCAGAGCGGCCGGTAGACCCGCTGCCCCGGTGGTGAGCGGAGCGATGTGCGGCCCTGCCTGTCACTCCGTTCACCGCCTAGGGTCACGCATGGTCAGCGTCGTGACTCTGCCTCACTTTCCGTGCGCGTCCACCGGGACATCGACCGCCTGCCTGAGCTGGACTACCCCGTCGAAGGCGCCACCGGCTACCGGCTCGCCTCCGGCACCGCTATGCCGTCCCTCCTCCTCGACGACGAGACCACCGCCACCGCTTGCGAAAACAGCGCGGGCTCAGCCCGGCGAACGGCGCGATCCAGGACAGCTCCGACGCCGTGATCGAGCTCGGCGGGCTCCAGCTCGGCGGCGCGGTGGCGGTGTGCTCGGGCAGAAGGTCGGCGAGGGGGGTCCGCACGGCGCCGCGGCTGACGCTGTGCGCGCGGGCCAGGGCGGCGATGGACTCGCCCTCCAGGTAGGCGGCGCGCACGCTGGCGATCGTCTCGCCCGCGAGGGCGGGCGGCGTCCGCCCTTGTTGCCCTTGGCCGCTGCGACTCGCGGTCCGTCGTACGTTAGCTCCCACTGGAGGTCGCGTTGGAGTTCGCCGGCGGCGAGGGTCTGCACCATGAACTTCACGGTGGACAGCAGCTCGCCGGTACGCGGGTGGGGGGCGGTGAGGTCCATGCCGGGGAACGCTCCGTCGTGGCTACGCAAGGCGAGGCGGTCGCGGTGCAGGACGTCGAGTACGTCGAGGATGCGTCCGGTGCCGCGCACGAGGCGGAACATCTCGGAGATGTGCACGGTGTCGCCCGGCCGCGTGTAGGTGAGCAGGTCGCCGAACTTCGGGCGTTCCAGCGGGTGGAGGCGGCTGGAGGTGCCGGGCTCCTCCTCGAAGACGACCGGGTCCTCGATCCCGGCCTCGGCCATGACGAGGTTCTGGCGGTCGATCGACTGCTGGTCGGTCGGCACCCGCTTGTAGACGAGATTGACCACGCTGTTCCCCGCTTTTGCCACGCGCTTCGGACCTCGGGTGTCATCTAACCCTGTCGTCAACCGCCATCGGAGCCCCTGGGACCTGGGCCATCGTCAGGTCCCGGAAAGTCCGGGTTCATTGGACACTGGCAGCGCCTGTCGTCATTCGATCCCTTGAAGACATCCGCGGGAGGCGGGAAGCCGCTTCCGGCTGCGAGGCGCCTGCTGTGTCAGCCCCGGCAGCGCAGCGCCATCATCAAGGGAACGGGCCGGGAGTCGGCCGGTCGCTGGGCTTCAACGCGCCCGTCCCGGGGGCGACAGCGTATTGGGCGATGGTGTCGGCTGTGCTGTTGTTGACGTAGAGCCAACTTCCGGTGGGGTCGATGACGAAGTTGGTCGGGCCGCTCACGCCCTGGCCGGTGTGGTCGATGACGGAGAAAGTGCCGGTCGCGCGGTTGATCCGGAAGGCGGTGATGGTCTGTGAGCCACGGTTGGACGCGTAGAGGAAATCGCCCGACGGATGAACAGCGATCTTGGCGCGGCTGGGGAGGCCTGTGTAGGCAGGCGGTGCGGTCGCAAGGGACTGCAGGGTCTCCTGGACCGCCCCCGTCGCGACGTCATAGCAGAACGCCGTGATGCTTCCGTCGAGTTCGCCAATCGCGTAGAGGCCCTGCCGTCCTGGGCGAAGGCGAGGCGGCGGGGCCCAGTGCCGGGCGGCAGAGCCGCCTCGCTGACGAGTTCGAGGCGGCCGTCGGCGAGCCGCAGAACCTGGACCTTGTCGACGCACAGGTCGGCGGTCGCGAGGAACCGGTCCCGCGGATCGAGGGCGACGGCGTGGGGATGGCTCGACTCCTGGCGTGCATGCGGGCCGTTGCCGGTGTTTTGCACCGTATGAATCACGGGGTCGAGTCGGCCTTCCGCTTGGACCGGGAGCACGGCGTATTCACCGCCGTAGTAGCTCGCCACCACCACGTGCTGTCCGTCCGGGGCGACCGCCAGGTGGGCACAGCCTCGGTCCTGCAGCCACACCCGTTTCAAGAGTTCCAGGGTCCCGGTGCGTGGGTCGATGGCGAAGGCGTCCACCGTGCCGACGTGGCGCTCGGTCGCCTTGCAGCGAGTAGCAGGCGTACAGGAAACGGCGGGAACGGTCGACCTCGATCCAGACCGGGCTTGCGCCGGCCACCTCCTGCACCGGCGTCAGCGCGCCGGTGTGCGGATCGAGCCGGAACGCATACAGCCCGATCGTGTCCGGGGACCCGTCTGTGGAGCTGTTCGCGTACGAGGCGGACGTAGGCGTACACCGTTGGGACTGCCACATGCTGTCTCCCTTCCTGCCGGGCGGGCGGGGGTCGGCTAGTTCGTCGCCTTGGTGGGGGTGGGCATCAGCGCGTCCCACAGGGCGGTGGCCTCGCCGCGGTTCCGTGCGCTGAGCTCTTCCAGGTACCAGTCCTGGCCGAGGAGTTGCTTCACGCGCGGGATGGCCTCGCCGTCGGGGCCGCTGTAGTAGTGGACCTTCTTGGTGTTGCCGTCGGTGACCATGCGGAACATGACCTCGGCGGTGAGGGCCGGGTCGGAGCGGACGAGGTTCAGGGACGCGAAGGTGTTCCAGGAGGCGGTGTAGTCCTCCGGGACGTTCTCGGCACGGTCGACCTTGCTGAAGATCTTGGTCTCGTGGCTGCCAGGGTGCAGCGCCTTGACCTGGACGCCGAACTCGGCGAGTTCCGCGTGCAGGCCCTCGCTGAGGGAGGCGACGGCGGCTTTGGACGCCTGGTACACCGAGGTGTACGGGAATCCCGCGTCGGCGCTGATCGAGCTGACGTTGACGATGACGCCCGAGTGCTGCTTGCGGAAGATCGGGATGACCGTCTTGTTCAGTGCGATCAGCCCGAAGACGTTGGTCTGGAACTGACGGTGGACCTGGTCCATCGTGGTGGCTTCCAGCGGGCCGCCCTGGAAGTAGCCGGCGTTGTTGATCAGCGCGTCCAGGCGGCCGAACTGGGACAGCGCGAGGTCGCCGAAGCCCAGGTCGGCGTGCTCGTCATCGACGTCCAGCAGGAGCGTCTTGACGTTGTCCAGCTCGGCGTGCGCGTCCAGGTCCGCTTCCTTGCGGACGGTGGCCACGACGTTCCACCCGGCTTCGGCGAAACGGCGCACGCCCAGGTATCCGAACCCGCTCGCGGTGCCGGTGATGGCGATGGTCGTGGCAGACATCGGGAGACCCTTTCGGTGAGGTGAATGCGACCCCCTCCGACTTAGTGAAACACCGGTGCGCTAAGTGTGCAAATTCAACGCACCCTCGTTGCGTTAAAGTTCTTTCATGACCACGCAGCCGTTCCAGCGCGCCCGCCGCCCGGAGCACAAGGAGCAGCGCCGACGGGACATCCTGGAAGCCGCCGCCACGCTGGGCCTGCGGGACGGCGTCCGGCCGGTCACTCTCACCGAGATCGCCGCCGAGGCCGGCGTCCACAAATCGGCCGTGCTCCGCTACTTCGCCTCACGCGAAGCCGTCTTCCTCCAACTGACGGCGGATGGCTGGCAGGACTGGGCCGCCGCTGTCGAGGAGACCCTGCAAGCCCCGGCGGAACCTCCCGCGGTCGCGGCCGCGCTCGCCGCTGCGCTCGCGCAGCGCCCCCTGTTCTGTGACCTGCTCGCCCACGCCCAGCTCAACCTGGAACGCGGGGTGACCCAAGAACAGGTCCGCGACTTCAAGGTCATCACCCTCGACGCCGTCGACCGCATCACGTGTGCTCTGACCACCGCCCTGCCGTGGCTGCCCCGGGGGCAAGCGGTCGACGTGATCGCCGGGACCACCGCGATGGCGGCACAGCAGTGGCAGACCTCGAACCCGCCGGAAAACCTGGCCCGGCTGTATGCCGAGGACCCGCTCTTCGCCCATGTGGCTTCCGAGTTCACCCCCCGGCTCGCCCGGCTCGTGACACTGCTCCTGTCCGGGGCCGCCGCTTCGTGCAGCGATCCGTAGAAGAAGCCCCCGCATCCCCTCCGGCCACTGCCCGAGACGGACAAGCTGTGGTAACGCCTCCGCGATCTCGGAGGAGGACAACCCACCCAGGTGTTGCCGGCGAAGTCCCTCACTGATGCCATGGCCGACATCCCGGATGAGCTGCCGCCCGACTTCGCGTGATCAGGCTGCGGTCCCGAAGCCCTCGGCGCGCAGGTCTTGGTCGCGGAGGTGGGTGAAGTCGACGTCGAGTTCCGGGTCGTACGCCTCGGGCTGGATACCGAGTTCGTGGGTGGAGTACTCGCCGAACCGGTTGACGTGCTCGGTCGGGTATGGCGAGATGTGCGCCAGGTCCTCCGGGTCGATCTCCCACCCTTCCTCCAACAGCTGACGCACGATCTCCGCGATGTCCAGGGCGTTGTGGAAGATCACCGCGTTCGTGAGCAGCGCGTTGAACTTCATCGCCTTCTCCTGCTCGATGGGGTCGTTGTCGGCGACGACGCCGCGGTCACCGAAGCCGATCCACTGGGAGAACCGGTTGAACGACTCCACCTTGTTGGTCGCTGCGGTCACCCGTCGGCGCAGCGGCGCGTCCGAGAGGTAGCGCAGCAACTGCACGGTGCGGATCACTCGGCCGGCCTCGCGGAACGCGGCGCAAGTGGCGTTCTTCCGCGACCCTGAGCGCAGGCGCTTGAGCAGCGTGGAGGAGGGGATGGTGCCTTCGCGTACGGAGACGGCCACGCGCATCAGGTGGCGGAACTGGGACTCGATCAGGTCGAAGTCGGAAGTGAACGAGTTCGCCGATTCCTGGGCAGGCGAACGGGCGAACGCGTACGTCGAGCCGCGTCAAAGTGTGTTCTGCAGGCAGGTTCTGGGATGAGCGAGTGATTTGACGGCCCGCCAGTTCACCCGGCGGGCGGTCCGGGTTGCTCGTGTCGGTGACAGGCAAGCCTGTGTCCCGGCTGCTGTAGGGTCCGCGTTCCGATGTCACACGGCGACTCCATGAGCTGCGCTCTCGTCTGAATCCGCACTCCATGTCACCTTGATCATTCCGGACCTCGTGTCATTTTCCTGCGCGGTGACTTGAAGACGAGGGGCTCTCTTGGAGCGTGGACTTCAGTCTCTCCTCGGTCTCCCTCAGTGCCTCATGCAACTGATCCCGTTCGGCCGTGGTCTCGTGCGGTGACTTGGCTCGGCCCTCGGCCGACGAGTTGACATCGATGCGTCTGGGCACGGGTTCCTCAACTCCTTCGCAGCGATCGGGTCGGTGCTGTCACAATGGCGCCCCGACTGCCCGGCGCCGGGCCTCGAAGGCGAGCCTGAGGTGCTCAGGGCTGGTGCCAAGTGCGGCGGCGGCTGTTGGTGAGAGGCCGCTCCTGATCGATTTGGCTGCGTGTTCGGTGTCGACGGCATTCCGTGGAGTAGGCCCAGGTCGCCCGATCTCGGTTCACGCGAGAGGGAAGTTGGGCGACCTGGGCCAGAGGGGACCGCGTCAGGCGGGGAAGGGTCAGACCTTCACCAGGTCGTACGTACCCGTACCGTCCTGTCTGCCGCTGGAGTACTGACGGATCAACTCCCCGTCCGCGTAACGGTCGTGGCCCAGCATCGAGCCGGTGTACTTGTTCTGCAGGCCGATCTTCGAGCCGCCAGGTACGTCGCGATAGATGTAGAACCGCTGGAGGTCGTCCTCCACGCAGTTGGCAGTCGTCAGGTAGGCCTGTTCCTGGTTGGCGATGTCCGCCGGGATGGTCGCGCACCCGCCGTTGCCCCAGTTCCACAGGGACGCCTCGATAACCCCATTGCGCTCCGTCACGTCGCACAGCCGCCAGTTGTCCAGGTGGGCGCTGGTCCAGTTGGATTCGCGCAGCCGGATGCCGTCGTTGGCCAGGAGCGGTGCGCTCCAGTTCAGGGGCTTGCCGGGGACGTGGATCCTGTAGACGTCAGGCTGGCAGTCCAGGGCGGCGCGCGTGGCGGGCGCACTGGTCCGCGCGGTGGCCGCCTTGCCCGCTGTGCCCTTCGCTGCCGCGTTCCTGGCCGCGGTGGCCTTGGAGGAGTCCACCGGCCCTGGTGCGTGTCCGGCCCGGGGCGGGGCCCCGCAGTCCAGGAGACCCTGCGCCTTGCGCATGATGCTGTTGGCGGGCACCTTGTCCTCGCAGCGCACCGCGCCCTCTTCGAGGGTGGTGTAGGTGGTGTAGCTGCCGCTGTCGGGTCCCTCGATCCATTTCAGCGCCCAGCTGCCGTCGCCCTGTTGGACGCGGTTGCAGTTGAGGCTTCCGTAGGTGCCGGTGACCTTCTTGGTGCCCTTGTAGACGCCGTAGTAGCCGGGGTCGTTGAAGTTCCAGCTGACCGAGGTCGACTCGCTGCTGGTGGAGGAGTAGTTCACCTGTACGTTCAGGCCCAGCATCGCGCCGACGGTGCCGAGGGTGTCGACGGCGAAGCTGCCCTGGACGTTGCCGTTGAGGCCGACGGAGACCGAGATGGTGGTCTGGGTGTTGGTGGTGACGTTCTGGTAGCCGGTCGAGCCCGCGGTGACGTACCAGCCCTTGAAGTGGGTGATCGTCGGGGCGACTTCGGTTGACTTGATGAACGGGTGGCGCTTGCCCAGGTCGGCCGCCGTGCAGGACTGCCCGGCCTGAACGGCGTCGGCGGCGGGGGTGGCACCCTGGGCGGCGGCGGGGCCGGCCACGGCAGTTATGGCGGCGAGCGTCGATGCAGCCGTTGTGGTGAGGGCGATCAGCCCTCTGGCCCAGCGGCCGGAAGATCTTAAGTGGCTCATCATGCCCTTTCTTTGGCCGGGCGCCATGGCGCCCCGGGCCGGAACCCTGCAAGTTATGTGGTGGGGAGCGGTGGTCGATCGAGGCGAAATTTAGCGTCGGCAGCGATGCAGTGACGATGACGGAATCAGCCAGTCCGAGGCGAAACCCGTGACCCTTCATAGGCTGTTACGCAGCCTTGACCTGTCCGGGGGTCATCAGAATTTCATCGGCGAAGCTGCGATCCACCACCAACGCCGCACAGATGGGCTGTTTCGGTCGTGATTCCGCTGCCGTCACCTCGACGGTCAGCGGCTGCCGGAACGGATTTAATCGTCTGTCGGCGCGGCCGACCGCCACCAAGCCATCACAGTATTCGGCCATCTTGCGCATTCTGAAACCGAGGGCCTTCGGCGGCCGAGGCGCCTTGAATGTTTGCGCACCAGTGGGAACGGCCCTATGAA
The DNA here is from genome assembly GCF_044387105.1 of Streptomyces sp. NPDC020379. Lineage (NCBI taxonomy): Bacteria > Bacillati > Actinomycetota > Actinomycetes > Kitasatosporales > Streptomycetaceae > Streptomyces > Streptomyces sp. NPDC020379. The sequence goes on along the minus strand of NZ_JBIRVR010000027.1, from coordinate 79,951 downwards.
CCATGGGGGGCAGACGATCGTCGGCAGGACAGAAGGGAATCCAGCGAAGCAAGCCAGACGGTGGCTGGCGGTGAGCCGGAAGGAGGAGCTTCGATCCCGACAGCCGATCCGACAGTGTCCGCATGATCCCCGACCGGATCCAGCACGGGCACGGAACACAATCAATCGGAAAACAAGGAGAAAACGAACATGTCCTTACCGGGTTTACATCGGCACCACGGAGGACGGGACCGAAGACCGAACAGGCGGCGCCGTGCCCTGTCAAGGGGGACGCCGGCAGCCGCTGCCGCATTCAGCGGCCCAGCGACGGCCGCTGTGCCCGCGCATCCTGCCGACCGCGGGAATGCCGTCGCGAAGACGGGCGGCGGTGTGAGGCCCGAACGGGCCAAAGAACGATCATGGAAGGCCCATTTCTGGCTGACGCAGACGGGCACTACGCCGGTTCGATCCCGAGTGAATTTACATACCACCGGAAAAAGGGGGGACCACCTTTGAAACGCGCCAGTCGACTGCTGGCGGCTGTAGCCGCACTCGCCCTCACCGCAGCCCTTCTCGCCCTGGGTGCCTCACCGGACGCCGCCGCAAGCCCCAAGCCTCCCGCGTCGGCCCCGGGCATCGAGTACACGGCCAAGCCCGGCGACGGTGCTCAGCGCAGCAGCAACGGCAAGGGGGCGGCGGAGATGCCGATATCCCCCGACAACCCCGCGGGCACCGAGTGGCTGAACGACTGTCTCGGTTCCTCGGACGCCCAAGGCCCCGACGGCCGCGTCTACAACCGGTTCAGGTGGTGCTGGGAATACAAATTCAATGCTGAGTACTACCAGAAGGTGGATGGCAAGCGCGTCCTGAAGGGCACCAACACGATCAAGTTCCAGGCCGCCGCCATCGGCTTCAACGACACCCGCGCCACCCGCGTCTTCTTCCGCGCCAAAACCGGCCAGGTCAGCTATGCCGGGTGGAACCCCTGGGACAAGCGGATCGTCGCCCCGAGACTGGACCTGGAAATCACCCCCGAATGCGTGCCGGGCGCCGATCAGCCCACCACTGCCACGTGCGGCGTCGGGCGGTCTCCGGCGAAGATGGAATGGGCCCAGTGGAGCAACTTCCCTGACTGGGTCTACTGGGACGTCTCCTCCAGCGGCGGCGAGGGCCAGGACCAGGTCGCCTTCCACCAGTGGCGCTTCTACTTCAACGGCGCGAGCGCGGGATACGAACAGAGCGCCGAGCGCCCTGTGAGCGCCCCGACCGGTATCCGCTGCGACTCGGCCGACTACTTCAATCAACGCGGCAAGAGCTACCCGCACGCCTGCATCTACACCGGGGCGCTGCCCTTCCTCACCTACGACGGCAACCGCCCCAACATTCGCCAGCACATCCGCGACGCGCAGAACGCCCCGGCCACCGACGGCGTCACCTACCCCAAGGAGAACCACGCCAAGAAGGTCCCCGGCAAGTGGTCGCCGACCGCCGGGTCTCGGGGCGCGCCGCTGCACCGCGTGGTAAGCCGGGGGCAGGGCGGCGCGATCGCCCTGGCGAACGAGCAGGTGAAGAAGGCGGCATGCGGGCAGAAGGGCGGGTCCAACCCGTGGGGCCCGGACTACAACGCCGCGACCGGTCTTCCGCCGTACAACACCACGGTCGAGGACTGCGACGAGTACCCCTTCAGTTCCACCTATGAGGGCGCATCGTCGATCGAATGGGACTTTTCGGTGCGCAACATCGCGTACGGCGAGAACCGGGGGGCGGGCACCGATCTCGGCGACTTCTATGTCGACGACCGGATCCTGGCCTGGCCCGTAGAGGACCCGTACTGGGTGAACGTCAACTGACGTCACGCTCGGTTGACCGCCGATAGCACAAGTGCGGCCACCGTCCCCACCTCCCCCGGGGCGGTGGCCGCCGCTATTTGGTTCAGGCCCACCACCACGTGCGCCCGCAAACCACCGGGCCGCCTGCGCGAGGGCGGCCCGCGTTGGTGAAGCCGCAACCCCCGAGCCGGGGCTACAGGCAGGAGACGCCACCCTGACGAGTGAGACCGACGACCTGCGAATTCGCGAAGCGTGTCCCTTGGGCCACGCTTAGGACACTCTCACGTGGAAAGGGATACCGAAAAGCGGACCGTACATGCCGCTCGGGTGGGAACCGTGTTTTCAAAGCCCCAGAGGTGCAATGCCGTAACGCAAGTCAGCGGTCCAGCAGGGAGTAATAGTCCGGCATCCACCGGAACTGCTTTCCTCTTCAGCGGATGGCGGGTGGTGCCCTGTCCGGGTGGGCGGCGTTGACGTACTTGACGGCGATGTTGGGGTGGGTGCTAAACAGACGTACCAGGTGGAGGGGGTCGGCGGTCTGCTGGGCTTCGTAGAGGACGCGGTCGGTCCACCCCTGGCGCGGGGTGATGCCGGTCTGGTCGAAGGCGGCGCGCAGAGCGCAGTAGCTGATGGGGCGCTGGTCGGGGTGGTAGGCGCCGTGGGCCGTGATCAGCAGGTGGGGGTTGGGAGCGACGGACCAGCGTCGGTGGCGTTCGGTGAGCCAGGCAGCCATCAGCTCCATGGTGATGTCGTCGAGGTAGACGATGTGGGTGTGCTGGCCCCGGCGGACGGCAAGGGTTCTTCTGCTCATGTCGGGGTCGTCGAGGCGGAGGCGGGCGACGTCGGTGAGCTTGAGGCCGTGGATGGCCACCAGAGCGACCGCCAGGCGGGGCAGGGGGCCGTTCAGACGGCGCAGGGCGTGGCGGAGCCGGTCGCTGGGCACCGGGAGCGGAAGGTGCATGGGAGCGGTGAGGGTCAGGCCGGCCATGGGGTTGCGGAAGATGACGCGCTGTTGTTTGAGCGCGCGGAAGATGCCGAGCAAGGCATGGTGGATGCCCCGGGCCTGGTGCCCTTGGCGCTGGTCGAGCTCGGTTTTCACGTGGTCGGTGGTGATCTCGCGCAGGGCTCAGTCCCTGCACTGCCCAAGTGCGGAGCACGGGCAGGACAAGATTGAGGTAGCGGCGGATGCGGATGTAGTCGACGGTCTTGTGCTGGTAGCGCCCTTGACCGCGCATGACCATCACCCAGGCGTGCAACTGGTCGGCCATGGGCTGGGGCAGAGTCGCGATCTTGGCGGCGATCGCGTGCTGCAGGCGACGTTGCCGGCGGGCGGCCAGGCGGCCGGGCACGCCGGTGCCTTCCCCGCGGCGCACAGTCGTGGCCTTCGGGGGGTCGTCGTCGGGGACGAGCAGGCCGCGCTCGTGCAGAAGTAGAGCATGCGCTGGACGGACGAGCCGGGGACGAGAGCAGCGACGCTGCGCAAGTCACGCTCATGGACCGGTGCTTGGGCACCGAGCCAGGACAGCACGGTGTGCAGGACCGCGACGGTCCCCGACGGCGCTTCGCGGTGCCCGTTCTTGCCCTGGCGTCGGGTATAGGTGGCGGCGAAGGCCGCGACCACTTCCTGTGCCTGTGCCGTGGGTACGGGCAGGCTCTCGGCGGGACGTCCACATACGCGGGTCCAGTCCCGGTCGGCGGCGAAAAGCACCGGCTGGGCAGGATCGACCAGGTACTCGGACAGCCCCGCCCCGGGCAGGCCGACTGTGGAACCGGCGGGTGCTCGAGCTGCGGGTGGGCTGGGCCGGCGCTTGAGCCGGTGGGCGAGCAGGCCGCCGAAGGTCAGCTGAGTGGGTGCCAGGTGCGTGGAATCCGGGGCCGTTGGCTCGTACGTGGGCCAGGCAGCTGCGGCAGCAGCCCTTGCGTGCGCTCAGCGGCAAGTCCTCGCGCCGGCAGCGGGGGCACACCCCAACGGGGTATTGCCCGGGTCTCTGATTCCAGTTTTTGCAGGGAAGACAGAGGGTGGTCGTGATGCCCCAGCTGCCACAGTGCGCGCACGCGCGCACTGGGTTGCGAGGCAGCGGAGGCTGGACACGGTCCCTCAGCAGGCCGGCCTGTCGCAGGATCTGTGCCGAGACCTCCTTGAGCGGAAGGGCGACTTGGCCGAGCATCTCCGGGGCGACCAGGCGCTCGCCCTCGGCGTCGCGCAGCGCCAGAGCCACCCGGATCAGGCGCAGCACCATCCGTGACCACGTCACGCTCAGCCCGCCCTGCGCGGCGAGCGCCCGGATGTGCTCGCTCAGGACGTCTTCCTCGGGCCGGCTGCGGCCGGCGGTGATACGGCGTGCGTCCTGGCGTTCGATGCGCCGACGGGCAGGGAACAGGGTGCCCTGCCCCGTGATGGCCGGTGGGCATACCCGCGGATCGATACCGGCGGCCGCAGGTACGGGGGCCAGGGCGGGATCGGCGTGGCCGCGGGAGCGGCGCGGGAGCCGTCCGCCCTCCACACGGCCGGGCACGGGCAGGTGGATGTGCAGCTGCGTGGCGGCAGGGAAGACCGCCTCGTAACTGGCCTGGATCTCGGCCTTGACCGCGAACAGACAGCCACGGCACAGCTCATCCGGGTCCAGATTCCCCTCACGGCGGCACCTGCGGCACACCGCCCGGGCCGGGTACCGCTGCATCCACACCAGACACCTGGCACACACCTGGCCTCGCGCGAAGGCTGGGCTATCCCAGGTCAAGCACACCACGCACCAGCGCACCCCCACCCACCGGCCCACGCCCCGCTTCCCCCTTCGGTATTCAGTTCGGGGGCCGCAGCCGACGCGGCCCGTCTGGGCGCGGCACCGGACGCACCGGCCCCCACGCTCGTCCCCTACAGCCTTCGCCTCGGCCCCGGTCTGGTCACCGATCGCACCGGCCACCGGCTCGGCCTCCAGCGCCGCCAGCAAATCGGTCGGCCGCCAGATGTCCTGCCGGGCGGCCACCCACCGCAAATTCCATTTCACCTCAGGCTCCCCCTTGTCCCACTCCAGCCGCTGCCCCGCCCGCCGGGCGGAGTCCCGGCACGCCTGCTCGGGATCAGCCTGCATCGACGCCAGATACCGAACCGTGGTGGTGGCCCAGCCGTGACCGAGCAAACGCTGGACCTCCCACAACGTCATCCCCTGCTGATAGTTGTGCGTCGCGCAGGCATGCCGCAGCAGATGCGGGAACAGCTCCGTCACCGGCCCCCGCAGATACAACCGCGACGCGGTCTTCAAGGTGCGCCGAAACGTCGCCGGCACCACCGCGGGCGCCACCGGCAGGTTCACATCGGCCACCGTCCGCGGCAGCCGCTCGGAGGGGAACAAGGGAGCCGCCGGATGCTCCGGGTCATCCCGGAACAGCCCCCGTACCTCCTCGATGTACCACCACAGCAGCTCCCTGCCCTCCTCGAACAAGAACGCCTCACGCTCCCGCGGCCCCGAACCCCGGGCGCCCTTTCCGTGGACCAGGAACCGCCCCCACTGGCCCGCCTCCCAGTGAATGTGCGGGATGAGCACCCCGCACAACTCCGCCGCCCGCACCCCGAGATGTACGCGACCTTGGACATCACGTAGTCCCGGCAGGCCACTGCCTCCTTTCGCGCCTGCGGCGGCGCCTCCCGCCAGTCGGCGAAGAACTCCTTCATCGCCCGCCGCGAGGGCGGAACCCTCAGCCCGAAGTCCTGCCGGTGCCGGTTGAACGGATCAACCGGAGACTCCACCATCGCGCCGAACCGGCGGTGGATCTCGCCGGCGTACCGCTGCTCGAGGAATGCGAAGTACCCGTCGATCTTGTTGATCTTCTGTCGCACCGTCGAGCGCGCCCGCTTGCCGGGGCCCGCGAAGTAGTGGTCCAGGTGCTTCGGCTCCAGCCGCCAGGGCTCCAGATCGTAGAAATCGCACAGCTCGATCACCGGCTTGACCAGCCGATCGATGGTGCCCGGCATCAGTCCCGCCGTATCCCGCCCTCACTGGTACTCCGCCAGGGTGTCGACGAAGTAGGCATGCTCATCCCACGGGTCCGCAGACGCCGCGCGGTGCCGCTGCAGCGTGAAGACATCCGCCAGCCCTGAAGCCCCTGTCTCGTCTGCTTGGTCGGCAGGCTGCCGTCCAGCGGGCACGAGGGACAGATGACGAGTTCCGGATTCCTCCACAGCCACGCAGATCACGAAGCTCACTCGCAGAATCTGCGAGTAATCATGAGAATCCAACACACACGGGCGACGGCTCGAACACCGGTTGCTGGCCTGCTGACTTGGGGCAACACGCCTGGCTCAGATGACGGAGGAACCGGCGCGTACTCCACTTATGACGTTCTTGCCCGACCGGGAAGCTCTGTCCCTGGGTATCGGCGTGCACGGTGGTCGGCTGCACCTCGCTGGTGTTCTTCAGCAGGCCCTCGATGATGTAGACGGCCTCCCACCCCCCCGCACGGGATGAAGTGCGTGAACAGCGCGATGCAGGTGCCCGAGACATGGTGGCAGGCGATGCCGCCCGGCTTGGCGTACCGGACGGACGTCTCGGAGAGCAGGCTGTCGGGGTAGGTGTCCATGTGGGTGCCGTCCGCCGCGACGGTTGTCCCGTCGCCCCAAGCCTGAGAGATGTCCAGGCGGGCGTGCGCGTTGACCAGGTCGGAGACCGCCTCGTTCAGCAGCACGATCGAGAAGTGCCGGTTGGCGACGTACGACAACTCGTGCCCGGACACGCCGGGATGTGCCGGGCGGCTTCGTAGGGCCGCCGATATTGGTGCCCTTCACGAACGTGGTGATGACGTACCGGCCGAACGGATCGTCCAGCTTCGGGTCGTTACCGGACGCCGGGCCGAACCGGCGCCACCACGACAGGATCGCTCAACGAATGACGAACCGCCCTCTTGTGCGGGGTGCGGGCGTCGATGGACTGGTCGTGGTGACACAACGCGGCGCGGTGGTGACCCCCCTGAGGGCGCTGTACGGGTTCCGAGCCGTCAGCGCGAGTGACTTACCGTCCTACCGTTGATGCAGGCGCATGGAAAGCTCGCGTGGGGTGAGCGTGGCGCGCCGGGCCGGTCGTACTTGCTTGCCGGGGATGGGCTGGAGTTGCCAGTGCGCGGCGATGGTGGCCAGGGTGAGGGTGATCTGGGTGAGGGCGAAGGTATCGCCGATGCATTTGCGGGCGCCGCCGCCGAAGGGGATCCACGTGCCTTTCGGGGGGTTGCCTGTGCTCTGCCAGCGGTCGGGGTCGAAGCGGTCGGGGTCGGGGAAGAGATCGGCGCGGCGGTGGATCTGGTAGGCGCTGTAGATGAGTGTGGTGCCGGCGGGCAAGGCGTGGCCGCCGAGCAGGGTGTCGGTGGTGGTGGTCCGGGTGGTCATCCACGCCGGGGGGTAGAGGCGCAGGGTCTCGTTGACGATCCGGCCGGTCAGCTCGAGTGCGGGGAGGTCACTGTGGTGTGCGGGCCGTCCGCCGAGCACCGTGTCGGTTTCGGTTTGCAGTTGGTGCTGAATGTGGGGGTGGGTGCCGATCAGGTGCCAGGCCCAGGACAGGACGCTGGCGGTGGTCTCGGTTCCGGCGAGGAGGAAGGTGATGACCTGGTCGTGGATCTCAGTGTCACTGAGGCCCTGGTCGTCCCCGTCAGGGGCGGCCAGAAGCATGGAGAGCAGATCGGCATGGTCGACGCCGGCTGATCGGTAGTCGGCGATCAGTGTTTCGGTGAGCTGCCGTAGGTGGGCCTGCGCCTGGGTGAAGTGGCGGTTACCGGGAGTGGGGAGTTTGCCGATCATCGGAACCGGTACCATCACCCGCCGGGAAATTCCGCTGCTGACGGCATCGACGCTGCGGTACACCGCGAATAGTTCGGAGGCATCAGTGCCAGGGTCGGCGCTGGCACCGAGCAGGCAGCGGGCGATGACGGCTGTGGTGAGCCGGTCCATCGCGGCGGGAACGTTCAGAACCTGGTCGTCGTGCCAGTCGGCGATGAGTGCGGTGGTCTCCTCGCTCATAATCGTGGCGTACCCGGGCATCCGGTCGCGGCGGAAGGCGGGCTGGACCAGTCGGCGCTGGCGGCGGTGGTCTGTCGCTTGGCAGGTACCGAGGCCGTTGCCCGCCACCTCCCGCAGTCTGTCGTAGAAGGGGCCACCTTTGTCGACAACGCGGTCCTCAACCAGGGCTTGGTGGACCAGGTCCGGGTGACACACCACGTATGCCTCGTGCGGGCCCAGCCTGATCCGTACCAGGTCGCCGTGGGCGGGCAGCGACGCGACGAACTGAAACGGTCGGCGGGCGAGGAGGAACGCGTGGCCGAGCAAGGGCCACGCGCCTGGGGCTGTTGCCAGCGTGTACGGGGAGGTCACTGCTGTTCCTCCTTGGGGCGGGATGCTCTTCGGCCGGAGCCGCTTTCGCGGCACGGGAACGCGAACCTGCCGGAGGTGCTGCAGTGCGGTCAGGCATGCGGTGTCCGGAGAGAGGGCTGGGGGCGTCGGGTCGTATTTCCCCGCCACCGAACGAGGCTGCACCGGCGTCGGGTGATGGCTGACGTGCACATCGGCTGCAGTCGTGAAACGGCCTTCGCGGGTGCGACTGGCCCGGTGGGGTTTATGGGGTCAGGAGGTTGTTTGTGGTGGACCAGGCCGGGCGCAGACCGTCCCTCTGGGTCTGAGGCAGATAGGAGCTGGTGCTCACGTACCGCTCGGTGCTGGCGTGGTAGTCGAAGTTTCCCCGGGCCAGGTTCTGGTAACCCTCAATGATTTCGAGGGTGAGGTCTTGAGTTCGGAATCTCCTTCCGCGACGGCCCGCAGTTTTTCAGGGACCGTGGTGCATGCTGCCTGGAATTGTCCGATGAGGCACGTGAGGACACCGTTCGTGATGTCAACGGTCTCCTGCATGGTGCACCCGCGGTGTTCCCTGATGACGAGGACTACGTTGCGCATACAGCCGATGCTCTCCTCCTCTTCCGCAGAGCAGACGTCGCCGTACAGCCGTTGTCCCGGAGCACGTCGGAGGCGAACCTCAGCCAATTGCTGGACTTGTGGAGCGCCTCGACTTTGTTCGTCATCGACTGGATCGACTCACACAGTTCCGGTTCCAATAGGAAGCGGAGAAGCGCCACCATCCTCATCGCGCGCCCCAGTTCCTCGGCGCCGTACATCTTCGCTGAGTACGAGCGGATGTCGCGCACGGACATGCCGCGGGAGTAGAGCGAGAGGACCTGCTCATTGAAGCCGGACAGTCGCGTTCGGTCAGCTCTGTCAGGTGTGGCTCCTTTCGAGGGACGGCCCTGCCTGCGTGAATTGCGACTTGAGGCATGCCTGAGTGGTCGGCTCAGCCACCGCGGAGGGCGGCACAGTGGCCTGCGCCCTCCATGCTGTCGATCTTGATGCGGCGCGCGAGCGTGATCTGCTGATTCCGAAAGGATCTCCATGGATCGTCACGCGCGACGAGTTCGGGGACGGCCACCCGGACCTGGCCAATGGCCTCGCCGTCGACGGCGAACAGCGGCAGAAGGACCGTACCTCCAGCATGCTCTGGGCACCGGCGAACTCCTCTGCTACGTCAACGCCCGCACGACCCTGCACAGCGGCGACGTCTTCTTCGCCGGCACCCCCGCCGGAGTCGGCCACGAAACCGGCAAGTACCTCCGGTCCGGCCAGACCGTCGTCGTCACCGTCGAAGGCATCGGCACCCTCGTCAACACCGTTGGACGGTGCGCCGCCACGTGACCACCCGTGCCAGCGCCGGCGGTCCGGCGGATCCGGGGATGTCCTCCGGTCCTGGCCTACGGGGTGTCCGGGGGCGGTTCGTTCGCGATGCGGCCGAAGCCGGTCATCGTGAGCATCCCGGGCCCGCCTTCGTAGGCGGTGAGGCCGCCGTCGACGGTCAGTGTCTGTCCCGTGACGAAGCGGGAGGCGTCGGCGGCCAGGTAGACGGCGGCGCCGACGACGTCGTCGGTCTCACCCCACCGCCGGGCCGGCACGGACCGCAGCAGCGCGTCGGAGAGGTCCGCGTCGCCGGAGACGCGGGCGGTCATCCTGGTCCTGGTCCACCCGGGGCACAGGGCGTTGACGCGCACGCCCCGGGGGGACCACTCGGCCGCCAGGGACCGGGTCAGGGACGTGAGCGCCGCCTTGGTCGCGGCGTAGTGGGACAGCGCGGGCACTCCTCTGATCCCGGCGACCGAGGAGACGTTGAGCACCGAGCCGCCGCCGCGGTCCAGCATGTGCGGTCCGGCCAGCCGGCAGAAGCGGACGGCGGAGCGGAAGTTGGTGTCGAGCACCGTGTCCCAGTCTTCCTCCGTCAGTTCGAGGAACGGGCCGAAGCTGGGGATCACGCCAGCGGCGTTGACCAGGATGTCGATGCCGCCGAGTGCGGCGACGGCGTCCCGCACACAGGCGGTGATCCGGCCGAGGTCGGTCGCGTCGCACGGTAGGGCGGCCGAGCGCCGCCCTCGGGCGCTGATGTCCGCGGCCAGGTCGTCGAGTTCTTCTGGGTGGCGCGCGGTGACCGCCACGTCGGCTCCCGCTTCGGCCAGGGCCAGTGCGATGGCGCGGCCGATCCCCCGGGAGGCTCCGGTGACCAGGGCGCGGGCGGTGTCGAGCCGGAAGGAGGGGTGGGAGAGAGGGGGGAAGGAAGGGTCGGCGGGCATGGGTGACTCCGGTGCTGGTCGTGGGCAGAGACGGGCGGGGCCGGGGCCGGTGTTCGGGCGGGGCCTCGCCTCGCCCTGGCCGACGGTGGTGTGAGGTGTCCGCGGCGGTCTTCAGGAAGACGGTGCCCGGTGCACGTCGAGGTCGATGTCGGCGGTCGTGACGGTCCTGCCGTCGATCCGCGCGGCGCAGTGCACGGCGCGTCCGGCGCGTCCGGTGGGAGGGGCGGAGCGGACGGTGACGGTCATGGTCCGTCCGGCCCAGGGGAGTTCGCTCGCTTCGAGGCGGAAGGCGGCCGGCCGCCAGCGGGCGGCTGGGTCGTCCCGGGCGACGAGCCGGTCGGTGAGGGTGGTCATGGTGGTGGCGGTGATGGCCACGGGCAGTGCCGGGTAGCCGTCGAAGTGCCCGGCGCACAGGTCGGGGGTCACCGTGATGTCGGCGGAGACGGAGTCCCCGTGGAAGGTGGGCTCGCCTAGGGGGCAGGGGCGGCTGTACGGGTTGCCCGTCGGGGCGGGGGTGGGTGCCGGGCGGCCGAAGAAGTGGGCGAAGAGCCGTTCGGACAGGACGTCGTAGGTGACGGTGAGCCGGGTGAGGACGGCACCGTCGGGATCGGTCAGCCGGGTGTGGGCGGTGACGTGGCGGGTGTCGGTGAAGGTGGCGCGTGCGTGGCCGCGGAGGCCCACGGGACGGCTTGTGCCGGGTGGGGCCGGTGGCGCGAGCCACGTGCAGTCTCCGGTGCGGGCGAGGTAGTAGTGGCGGCCGGCCGCGGGGTTGACGGTGGCGGCGGCGGACAGTCCGAGGATCGCCAGATGCCGTCCGGCCTCGAACAGTCCGATGACCGTGGCCTGGCCACCCGGGTCGGCTTCCACGGGGATCGTGGCGGTGGCTTCCCCGGGCGCGGTCCGGCGGAGGTTGCTGAGCGCGAAGTAGGGCGGGGTGACGCAGATGAGGCCGGTCACGTCGAGGGGCTGGGATGTCGTGGCGTCCATGGGACCGCGCTTTCCGTCGCGTCGGCGACTCCTCAGAGTGGGCGGAGGACCAGGGCGGTGTCGTGGCCGCCGAATCCGAACGAGTGGCTGACGGCGAGGTGGATGTGCTGTGCGCGAGCGTGGACGGTGACGGGGTCGAGCGGGGCCGCCCGGGGCTCGGGGGTATGGAAGTTGGCGATGGGCGGTACGCGGTGGTGGGCGATGGAGAGCGCGGTGACCGCGGCCTCCACGGCGCCGGCGGCGCCGAGCAGGTGCCCCAGGACCCCCTTGGGCGCGGTGACGGAAGGGCCGTGCGGGAACAGCCGGTTGATCATCCCGGCCTCCGCAATGTCGTTCTGCCGCGTGCTGGTGCCGTGCGCGTTGACATGGTCGACCTCGCGGGCCGTGGCCCCCGCGGCCGCGAGGGCGCGCTCGACGGCGAGGGCCATGCCCGCGCCGCCGGGGTCCGGGGCCACCGCGTGATGGGCGTCGCCCGCGGCGCCGTAGCCGGCCAGCAGCGCGTATCCGGGACGACCGCGGGCGCGGGCGGCCGACGCGGGTTCCAGGACCAGGGCGGCCGCGCCCTCGCCGATGACGAAGCCGTCGTGTTCCGCGTCGAAGGGCCGAGAGGCCGCGGCGGGGGCGGCTCGGCGGGAGGACAGGGCGCCCATGCGGTGGAAGCCGCTGACGACCAGGGGGTGGATGCCGGCCTCCGCGCCGCCGGCGACGGCGATGTCGCAGGCTCCCGAGCGCAGGAGATCCCAGGCGGTGCCGATGGCGGTGGCGCCGGTGGCGCATGCGGTGGCGGTGGCGAGTACCGGCCCCCGGGCGCCAAGGAGCAGGGCGGTCTCGCCGGCCGCCATGTTGGGCAGGTACTGGGGCAGCAGGAGCGGCGAGACGGCTTCATGTCCGGTGCCGGTGAACTTCCGGTGCTGGTCCAGGAGGGCGGTGACGCCGCCGAGGCCGCTGCCGACGACGACGGCCACGCGGTCCCCGTCCCAGCTGTCGGGGTCCAGGCCCGCGTCGGAGACGGCCTGCCGGGCGGCGGCGAGGGCGAACAGGCAGTGCCGGTCGTACTGCCAGGCCCGCGGCCTCGGGCACAGCTCGCGGGCCTCGTGGGGAGGGACGCGGCAGGAGAAGTCGACGGGCAGTCCGGCCAGTTCCGGGTCCCGCGCGGCGGTAGGCCGCCCGCCGCACAGGCGCTCCCAGGTGGTCCCGGTGTCCAGCCCCGCGGGGGTGACCAGGCCCAGTCCGGTGACGGCGATGTCCCGGGCGGCCATGGGGAGACTTCCGGGCTTCGTGCGCCGGCGGGCCCGGCCAGCCACTCCTGCAGCACGGCCGTGACCTGGGCGACCGTCATGTCCTCCGCTATGTGGCCGCGTTCGCCGTAGGTCTGCCAGTGGTCCTGGAGCGTGACGTGCAGCTCGGCGGCGGCCAGGGAGTCCAGGCCCAGCTCGGCGAGTGTGGCGTCGTCCGTCACGTCGTCGGGGGAGACTTCGAACTTCTCGGTGAGCAGGTGCACGAGGTATCCGTGGGGGGTGTCCATGGGGGGTCCGACCTTTCCCGGGGGCGTGACGTGCCGGAGTACGACGGGGCCCGGTGCCGGGTGGCCGGGGTCTGGGGCGGTAGCCGGACGGGCACGACGTCCGGCCAGGTCAAGGCGGCTGATCCCCAGGTCAGGCCGCCGCCGAAGGCGGTGAGCACGCTCCGGGCCCCGGGCGGTACGCGGTGGTGGGCCGCGCTGTCGGCCATGGCCAGAGGGAGGGAGGCGGCGGCGGTGTTGCCGACCTCGTCGATGTTGCCGAACCGGTAGCGGGCATCGATGCCCAGCCGGTCGCCCACGGCGTCGAGGATGCGCTGGTTGGCCTGGTGGCCGATGAAGGCCCGCACCGAGGAGGCCGGCCACCCGGCCAGTTCGAGCACCCGGCCCGCGGAGGAGGTCATGCGGCGCACCGCGTGTTCGTAGACCTCGCGGCCCCGCATCCGCAGACAGCGGCGGTCCGGGGGGTCGCCCTCGTCGGTCCGGGGGGAGAGGGAACCGCCGGCGGCGATGGCGATCAGGGTGCTGCCCGCGCCGTCGCTGCCCAGTTCGGCCGCCCTGATGGTCCCCGGTTCGTCGCCGCCGCCCTCGCGGAGCAGGGCCGCCCCGGCTCCGTCGCCGAAGACGATCGCGGTGTTCCGGTCGAGGGGGTCGACGATCGAGGTGTACACCTCGGCACCGATCACCAGCGGGCGGTGGCACGCACCGGAGGCCACCAGGGCGCGGGCCAGCACCAGTCCGTAGACGAATCCGGAGCACACGGCCGACACGTCCAGCGCGGGCACCCCGTCCAGGCCGAGCCGGTGCGCCACCTCCGGCGCGGTCGCCGGGCACGGACGGTCCGGGGTCGTGGTGGCCAGCAGGACGAAGTCGGCACCGGAGCGGGCCGACATGAGGGCCGCCCGGCCCGCGGCGACGGCGAGATCGCCCGTACTCGTGGGCGGTTCGGCCGCGCGCCGCCGCGAGATGCCCGTCCGCGAGCGGATCCAGGCGTCGGAGACGTCGAAGCGGGCGGCCAGACACTCGTTTGTGATCACACGCTCGGGCAAGCAGGTCCCGAGTCCGGCGATCACCGCCGACGAAGGCATACGCATCGCATCTTCAGCCCATCTCCGGGTAACGTCGCCGGGCCTGGGGCCGGCCGAGGGGCGAGGAGGAGTCACCTGTCCGTTCGCCGGCCCGGGGCCGTGACGGGGAACGGACACGCGCGGAAGGGAAACGTTTGTGCGCCCGGGGGAGCCGCGCTTGTCCGGTGAGCCCGGGGCTTCATTAGACCCGTCCGCCCGGAGTGGCGGCAAGTCCTCGGGGGTGGCGCACGGAAGGGATGGGAAGCGTTCGTTCCGCTACGGGCTCACACGTGGCGTTGAACGGATGAACGTACCTTTGCCGACGCTTCGTTCCGGGCAACGGGCGTGCGGGGCGGGGCCCCGGGCTCCCGGCTTCGCAGGCAGGAAGTGTGCATACTTGACGGCCGCGGCGCAGGGCGCGTGCGGCGCGCCCGCCCCGCATCACCGGCCCCCGCCGCCCGGGGCGACCGAGCCCGGACGTCCGCTCCCCGCCTGGATCTCGCGCCACCGGTGAGAGCGCGGCGAGCGTGGGCCCCGCCGGAACCATCAGGTCACGGACTTGTGCGATCTCCCGGACACCCCTCCGGGCGTTGATGCCTCATCGTGGTGGCGAGTCCCGGAATGGATGCACTGGTGTACCGACCGGGGTGTTCGGGTGCGCGGTGGTGCGTTGACGGCGCTTGTGCGTCTATTGGGCGCTGGTGGTGTGCGCCTTCCTCACCCTTGGTGCAGGGCTCAACCATGAAGTGGAAGGCGGTGGTCAGTTTTCCCGCCCTTGGGTGTTCCCGTGCTGGTCGAGCGTCCCGCGGTGATCCGTGTGGTTTCCCCCGGTACGGGTGTCCTCCCCACAACCTCGTCACGCGTTCCGCGACCGTATCCCCCTCGCCGGTGTCGTGTGGCAGGGCCCACCGGTCATCGGAGCTCCCGGCGATCGCCCCCACTCTGTACTGCCTGCGACCGCAGTGTGGTGAAAGCCAGGCCGTCATGGACTATTCCACTCTCCCTTTTACTCCCGTCACTGGGTGTGGGCCTGTTCTGGTTCCGGGGGAGGTGTCGGTGGCTACCGAGATCCGGCACTCCGACGGGGCGGTGATGCCGTGCCCGGCGGCGCCGTTGCTGACGGGCGCGGGCGGGCTGGCCGGTCATGGCTTCCGGGCCCGCACTGGCCCGGTGCGGCTGCTGTCGGCGGGAACCCCCAGTGACTTCCAGCTGGTGACGGCGACCGTCCGCGAGGGCTCACTCGATGTCGGCATTGCCGCCGGTGGGCCTGCCGCGGTGCTGGCGGCGGGTGCGATGGTCTCTTTCAGGCTGCTGAAGACAGGCGTGCCGGTGCGCACAGTGCTGGATACGTGGGTGCGGGCGGTCCGTTCGCGCACGGTGTTGCTGGCGTCGCCGCGGTCGTTGTGTGCGGGGGTGGAGCGGGCGATCGAGGTGGTCGAGGCTCTGCTGGAACGTTACGCCGGGATCGGTCGTCCGGTGTTCGTGCGGAGGCAGATCGTCCATAACACCCACGTCGTCCGTGACCTGGAGTCCCGTGGTGCGGTGTTCGTGGAGGAGCTGGATGAGGTGCCGGACGGGGCGGTGGTGGTGTTCTCCGCGCACGGTGTCTCCCCGCAGGTGCGCGAGGAGGCGGCTCGCCGGGGTCTGGAGGTGGTGGACGCTACCTGTCCACTGGCGACGAAGGTACATTCCGAGGCCCGCCGCTTCGCCGCCCGCGGGGACACCGTGGTGCTGGTCGGCCATGCCGGGAACGAAGAGCTCGAAGGCACCCTCGGTGAAGCGCCGGAAGCGACGGTCCTGGTGCAGACGCCCGATGACGTGGCCGCTCTGCAGGTCCCGGATCCCGCCCGTGTCTCCTACCTGACCCAGACCGCCCTCGCCTTCGACGAGACAGCCGAGGTCATCGCTGCTCTGAAGAAGCGTTTCCCCGGTGTGCGGGGGCCGGGGGCGGACGATATCTGCTACGCCACCACCAACCGCCAGCACGCCCTGAAAGCCGTCGCCGCACAGAGCGATGTGGTGCTGGTGGTCGGCTCAGCCAATTCCTCGAACTCGGTGCGCCTGGTGGAGCTGGCTGAACGCGGTGGCACCCCGGCCCACCTGATCGACGACGCCACCGGGGTCCGCCCGGAATGGGTCCAGGACGCGGACACGGTCGGCCGGACCGCCGGAGCGTCCGCCAAGGGCAAGGTCATCATCAGCGTCCCTGAGTACCGGATCGTCGAAGCACTCCTCGACGAAGCCTTCCGTCTGACCGGCGAGACGGGGATGCCAGAAGACGGAGATGCACGATGACCGCACAGACCCCCGGTGCCGAATTTCCCGGTTTCGCAACGGTGCGGACCCGCATCGACGGTTTCCTCGACGACTTCCTTACCCACAAGACACACACCGCGGACACACAGAAGATGCCCGGGGAAGTTCCCCGGACTCTGCACGACTTCCTCTTCGCCGGCGGGAAACGCCTGCGCCCCTTGCTGTGCGTGGCGGGCTGGCACGCCGCAGGCGGGCACGGAAACCCCGCCCCCACCTTCCAGGTCGCGGCATCGCTGGAGATGTTCCACGCGTTCGCCCTCATCCACGACGACGTCATGGACAACTCCGCCACCCGCCGCGGCCGCCCCACCGTCCACCGCCAGCTCGCCGCACGCCATCAGAACGGTCGCAGCACCGCCACGGCCGACCACCTGGGGGCCGGGGCCGCGATCCTGATCGGCGACCTCGCCCTGGCCTGGTCCGATGAGCTCCTGCACACCGCCGGCCTCACCCCCAAACAGCTCCGCGCCGTTCTGCCGCTGATCGACACCATGCGCACCGAAGTCATGTACGGCCAGTACCTCGACCTGGCTGCCGCCGGCACCCTCACCGACGACGTAGAGCTGGCACTGACCATCGTGCGCTACAAGACCGCCAAATACACCGTTGAGCGTCCCTTGCATGTCGGCGCCGCTCTCGCCGGCGCCGACGCCCCGGTGAGAGCGGCGTTGAGCGCTTTCGCCCTCCCGGTCGGCGAGGCATTCCAGCTGCGCGACGACCTGCTCGGTGTCTACGGCAATCCGGCGACGACTGGCAAACCCTGCACGGATGACCTGCGGGAGGGCAAGCACACCGCCCTCACCGCCCTTGCCTTCCGGCGCGCCAGTCAAGACCAGCGAAAGTCGCTGACCGGCCTGTTCGGCGATGCTGACCTGGACGAGGAGAGCTGTGACCGTCTCCGCGGCATCCTGACCGCCACCGGCGCCCGCGCCGCGGTCGAGCAGATGATCCAGTCCCGCTGCGAGCAAGCAGAACAGGCCCTCGCCCGGGCACCCTTCCCGCCCGCGGCCCGTCACGCTCTGCACGCCCTCGCACGAGCCGCGACAGGGAGGACCGCATGACCCCCACCCGCCCACGACACCCCGACACAGTCCCGCCCGCCGACCTCCGCCGTTCCTGCGCCGGCGCTCAACGCGCCACCCTCGGCGTCGGGCAAGACCTCCGGCTGTACGCGGTACCGGGGCGTGTGTGCCAGGGGAACGCCCGCAGCACCCATCCCGCGCCGACCACGATGCGGAGGCCGACATGAGTACCTCTACCGGCACCTACCGGCTGGCCCGGGCCCCTGGCGGGCTTCCGCTGGTCGGAAATGCCTGGCCACTGCTCCGTGATCCTCTCGCCTTCCTCACCGGCCTCCATGACCGGGGGGACCTGATCGTTCTCAGGCTCGGCAGCACCCTGGCCTACCTGCCTCTGCACCCCGAGCTTGTTCATGAGGTGCTGGCGCACCCGAGGATCTACGACAAGGGCGGGGAACTCGCGGACCAGGCCCGCAAGTTCATGGGCAACAGCCTGGGCACCTGCACCTGGAGCGACCACCGCCGTCAGCGCCCGATGCTGCAGGCGGCGTTCCGTAAACCCGACCTGATCGAGTACTCCACCGTCATGACCGAGGAGGCCGGCAAGCTGTCGCGGTCCCTTACCGACGGGCAGACCTTCGATGTCAACGCCACGATGAATGTCCTCATCAGCAAGATCCTCGTCCGCACCATGTTCTGCCAGGACATCGACGACGCCACCGCCCGCGAGATCGACCACTGCCTGTCCACCATTTTGCGTGGCGCCTACCTGCGCAGCGTGTACCCGGCCCTCGACAAGCTCCCTCACCCGGGCAGCCGCGCCTTCCACGATGCCATCCGCCGCCTGTGGGCATTCATCGACACCGCCGTCACCCACTACCGCCAGAACCCGGCCGGCCGCGGCGTCCTGCCCTTGCTGATCCGCGCGGACGACCAAGGGCATCTGCCCCCCGGCGAACTGCGCGACCAGCTTGCCATCATGCTCCTCGCCGGCAGTGAGACCACCTCCACCTGCCTGGCCTGGACCTTCGATCTTCTCGGCCGTCACCCCCGCATCCGCCGGCGTCTCCAGCACGAAGCCCGCGACATCCTCGACAACCGGGCCGCGACCGCGGCCGATGTGCCCGCCCTGGACTACACCCGACGCGTCGTGACCGAATCCCTGCGCATGTACCCGCCCGCATGGATGCTCCCGCGCCTGACCACCTGCGACACCGAACTCGGGGGCCACCCCATCCCCCGGGGAACGACCGTCCTGCACTCCCACTACGCCCAGCACCACAACCCGGCCGTCTTCACCGCCCCCCACACCTTCGACCCCGAGCGATGGGCCACCGGCAAGCCGGCCTGCCCCGGGGCGTTCATCCCCTTCAGCTCCGGCAGCCGCAAATGCATCGGCGACACCTTCGCCATGAACGAAGCCACGATCATCGTCGCCACCCTCGCCTCCCGCTGGACCTTCACCCCCACCACCGCCCGCCCCCCACGGCCCCGCCCCCAGGCCAACCTCGGCACCGGACCACTGCCGATGACCGCAACCCGCAATCCGGAGCGGCGATGAAACCGGACCACGCGCGCATGGACTACCACATCCCCGCCTTCTACTGCCCCATCGAATCGGCCATCCACCCAGCACACCACCGCGTCGAGCAACGCGCCTTCGCCTGGATCAACACCTTCCATCTGGCCGCCGACCCACCCGCGTTCCTCAACCTCGCCGAGACCCGGGCCGCCGAGTTCATCTCCCGGATCATCCCCCGGGCCGATGAAGCACGCCTGCAGCTCCTGGCCGACTACGCGTACTGGCTGTGGGCCGTCGACGACGGTTACTGCGACCTCACCGGC
The DNA here is from genome assembly GCF_044387105.1 of Streptomyces sp. NPDC020379. Taxonomy (NCBI): domain Bacteria; kingdom Bacillati; phylum Actinomycetota; class Actinomycetes; order Kitasatosporales; family Streptomycetaceae; genus Streptomyces; species Streptomyces sp. NPDC020379. The sequence continues at coordinate 60,747 of NZ_JBIRVR010000027.1, read as the reverse complement.
ATCGGCCATGCCCCGGCAGCCTTCCTGCCCGCCATGGCCCAGCTGTGCCGCATCGCCGAAGCCCCCCACCGCACCCTGCCCGAACTCCCCGAGCAGCTCGCCCCCGCCGGCGCCGCCCTGCGCGATCTGTTCGAACGCATCCGTACCCACGGCACCCCCGCGCAGCTCAGGCGCTGGGCCCTGCCTTTGCACGGCGGGGTGCTCTACGCGGGAGCACAGATCACCTACCGGGGGGCGGGAACCATGCCTTCCCCCAACACCTACCTCACGGCGCGCCTGCACGCTTCCGGGGACATCTGTGTCCTGCAATGCATCGATCTCGTCCATGGCACCGAACTCGACCCGAGTGCTGTGGAATCCCCGCCGGTGCGCGCCCTGCTCGAGATGGCCGCCATGATGATCGCCCTCGACAACGACCTCATCGGTGCGCAGATGGAAGAGGACCGGGCCTTCAACGAGCAGAACATCATCACCGTCCTCGCCGCCTGCACCGGCCTCCCCGTCCAGCAGGCACTGCGCCGCGCGGTCGAACTGCGCGACACGGTCATCAACCGATTCCTCGAGCTCTACCAGGCCATCGCCCCCCGCACCGAACCCGACCTGCGCTGGTATCTCGACGACCTGCGGCACTCGATCCGCGCCAACATCGAATGGGCACTCAACGCACCCCGCTACGCCAAGCACTTCCGCCATCCGATCGTGTCCATCGACCGGATGTGGACCACCACCTGCACTGCACAGGATCCCCCCGCCTACCTGCCCTCCTTCGCCTGGTGGTGGGAGCCGTCCCTGGAAAAGGCGGGGCCGTGATGACCGAAGCCGAGCACTCGAACCGGCGCGCATGCGCCATCATCGGACTGTTCCCGCTGGCCCTGTCGGTCCTTCTGTTCGCGCCGGGCCGCTTCCCGCCACGGCACCACCTTGTCGATCATGGTGATGGCCAACCCGGCGCGACCATACCGAAACCGACCAGGTCCTCAGCCAGGGGCCGGCAACCGTCGAGCACCTCCCACAACGGCGCCTCGCACCGAGTCCCGCTGATGAGAGATCCGGCCCCACCCCGCCGAGCGCAACGCCCGGCATTGCGCTTCCTCCAGCCTCACCAGCAGACAGCCGGACAGGCCGCACCCAGCCTGCGCCACTACCTTGCCGATCTGCGGCACTCCGTACGCGCCAACATCGAAGGGGGCCCGCGCGCACACCCCCGCTACACCTGTCACTTCACCGCACCGCAGCGGGCCCGTGGCGCCCAGCACCGGTCGTGGGCCTGGGCCGAACAGGCCGCGGAGGATGCCACCGGTCCGCTCACCTACCCCACCGTGTCCTGGTGGTGGTCGACCGACCTCACGCCGGGCACCGCCGAGAAAGGAACTGTCAGGTGACGACCACCACTGAGCGCCGTGTTCCCAGCCAGCGTGAACACGCCTACCTGCGCAAGGCGGGATTCCTCGGGATCATCCCCTTGTTCGCGAGCGCCGCCTCTCTCAGCCTGGGCGACTGGCCCTACCCGGACGTCAACCTTGACGGGCGGGAATACCTTGACTACACCCGCAAGGCAGGACAGCCGCAGGTCCTGCTGTACCTGCTCGCCGGGACCGCCCTGCTGCTCTTCGCGATCTGCCTCGGCCTGGCCTACTGCGAGCGGGCCGGGCGGACCACCGGGGCCGCCCTGACCATCTGGCTGTCCATGACCGCCTTTACCGCCAGCGGCTACGTCGCGGGCGGCCTGCTCGGGGCCATCACGCTCGTCCGCCAGGGGTTTCCGTCGTTCGGCACCACCGCAGCCGATCTGAACCTGACCACGTTCACCTGGGCGGTCATGAACATGACCTACCTTGTGGCGTTCCCCTTGCTCGGCATCACGTGGTGCGCCATCGCCGCCGCGAACCGCGCCCACCCCCTCCTGCCTGCCGCCCTCGGCGGCTGGTCCGCCGTCACCGTCGGCCTCATCAACTTCGCCGCCCTGCTGTCCGTCTTCGTCCCCACCGGCCCGTGGTCACCCGGCAGCGTCTACTTCTTCCTGCTCCAGGGCGGCTCCACGTTCGGATGGCTGGCCATCACCGGCTTCGTCCTCGTCCGCAGCACCAGCCCGTCGCACGGGGCCAACCATCCCGAAGGGAGCTCCCGATGACCGCATTCGATCCAGCCGAACGGACCGCCTTCCTGCAAGCCTGGGTTCAGGTATGGAACGAGCGCCCTGACCCGGTACAGAAGAGCCTCCGCTTCTATACCGAGAACGCCTCGTTCATCGACATGACCCTCAAACACCACTACCGGGGCCACAACCAGCTCCTCGAAAAGCTCCAGCCGTACTACGACGCGATCCCCGACTGGACGATCGAAGGCCGGGGAATCCTCGTCGCGCCCGACCACGCCGTCGTCCAGTGGACCTGGTCCGGCACCGTCAACGCGGACCTGCCCACCCTCACCATCCGCTTCCCTGGGCGGCACTTCGCCATCCCCGGAGTGACCATCTTCAACTTCGCCGACAACGGCCTCATCTCCTGCCAGACCGAATACTGGAACGGAGTCGACATGCTCCAACAACTCGGGATCTCTGCCGACTGACGCGCATGCCGGATGCTGTTCGCAGCGTCAACAGCTCAACATTGCGGACCTGGCGCAAGGGCTACCGACTCCGCCAGCAGGGCGGCGCCGTCCTTCATCGTGAACAGCGAAGATGCGCCGAATCGTTGGGGAATCGCAGCCCGTCGGCTGAAGCCGAGCACCGTACGGCGGGCAGCCACCAGGCCCTACGAGCTCAACGCATAGGTGCCGTGGGCGACCGGCACGCCTCCGGACAAGGGGCTGGGATTCAAGATGATCCCCTACCGCCTGAGGACGGTGGGCGGTCAGTGCGGTGAAGCCCCTCACTCCGGCCCCCGAGCGAGGCAGGTTGAGGCCGGAGCTCATGTCTCCTTGCGGAAGGCGCTCTTCTCGTCGAACACCGTGTCCAGCAGCATCCACACGAAGGATCAGCCGCAGATGTCATAGCGGGGGTGAGTTCTTGTTCGTGCTGTCGCCTCCGCGAGGCTGTGGAGTGATGCTCGTACCGCGGCCGCGCCGCGTAGTGCTGCTGCCGCCGGGCCGCTGACCTGCTCGGGCTCGCCCCTGCTCCGGCAGTCTCGCAGCGGCATTGTCGGCACAGGATTTCGTCGGCCACGGGTCGGAACAGCTGTGTTTGTACGTGCGTGCCCTGGCACTCGCGTGTCCCGGCCAGACGGGGCGACGGCCCGGCCATCCGCCGTCCGTCCGCGTGCTGTTGAGGATATGTCGGTGGGTCCGACATCTTGCGGGTGAGGCGGTTGTGGGTCAGGCATGCGGGGGAGTGCACCGATGGGCGCAGTCCGGAGGTGAGGGCGGTGCGGAGGTCGGTGATGTCGGCGCCGCGGTGGAACCACTGGCCTGCTATCGGTGCGAGTGCGGCGATGTCGTGCCCGGAGAGCTGGAGTTGTCGCTCGCTGTGGGAGATCGCTGCGAGGGCAAGTGCTCCCCGCTCGACCAATGGTGTCGGAAGGGGCGGGGCCGGTGTCTGCGGTGCTGCCGCCACCTTGGGAAGGGGCTCTTCCTCCCGCTGTGCCGCAGCCGCGGCGTCTGCCTGCTTGCCCGGAGAGGAGGGCGGGGTGGAGGGTGGGGTGGGAGGGTTGGTGGTGTTGTCTTTGGTGTTCTGCTGGGAACGGCCGGTGGACCGGCTTCCCGGTCCACCGGCGGCCGGGACCCCGCCCGCCGGACCTCCGTCCCGCACCAGGGCCGCGTCGTCCACGGACAGCGGCACGCTGGACATTAACTGCGTGGTCGACCACCGGCCGGCCGCGTTCTGCAGCCGCCACTCGTGAAGGAAGCCTTCGGCGGTGAGCTCGCGTTTGGCGCACATGAAGCCGGCCCGCTTGATCCCTGCGCGCTCTGCGGTCTTCGACAGCGGCTGATCGGCGCCCTGCGGCAGTGACAGCTGCCAGGTCAGCAGACGCACCGCGTCCGACGACAGACGCGGATGGCGAATGATCTCGTTGGACACCTGCGTGAAGAACGACGCAGGCGCGATAACCTGCCTGAGCATCCCGGGGAGCTCCACTCTCCTCGTGGTGTAGACCCCCGTGTCGGTGTTTGCCGCACCTTCCGGGGGTCGCTTCGATTCCGGCACGAAGCAACCTGATGCGGGCACCGTACCCCATACGCCAACTCCCGCACATGGGAAGGGTGTAGAGAGACGTCGCCTCTCGCGCAGGGGGCGGCGAGCCGGGCCCCTATCGGGGCAGCGCCCCCCGTCAGGCCCTGGGGCGCGGTCTGACTGGGGCCTGGTTCTACTTCGCGGGTCGTCCGAGCTGGCGGACGGTCCAGTCGCGGCGCAGCCGGCCGACGCCGTCTCCGCCAGGGGCATCGACACCGCCCGGCTGTCGTACGCGGCGGTGTACTACCCGTGGGTGCAACAGACCAGGGACGACCAGGCGTTCGTGCCGCCGTCGGGCGCCGTCGCGGGGACCTGGGCGGCGGAGTGACGGAACGGCCCGAGTGATCACGAAATCCGGCACCGGCCGCGTGCGCGGCGCGCTCACAGCACCTGGCGCGCCGAGCGGAAGCGCGCCCCATCGGGCAAGGGCACCCGCAGGCTCCGGAGCCTGCCGTGGACAAGGCGCACTCGCCACTTCGCGCCGCGCGGACGCATGTGGCTGCCCGCCACACGAGCCACAACGGCGCAAACATCCGAATGCGGCCGCAGTCGTCATTCCGCCCGCAACCCGGTGCGAGGTGCCCGCAAGCGCACCTCGTCCAGCTGGCACCCAGCACAGACCACGCCTCGCCGCCAGCCCACCAGACGCCGGAAAGCGGCTACTTACGGGGCCGGCGTACACGAGACGGCACTGAAGTTATGAGCGAAACACTGAAGCACTCACTGAAGTCTTGCCTGAAACACTGAAGCCCTGAGCGACCCCCGACGCTGCGCGCGAAGAGCCCGCCCGGGGTGGCAGGTACGGTGCGTGTCTTGCGAGTGGGGCGTTACTGGGGTGGTGCGTCGTGAAAGCCGCATGAGCCGCCTCCCGCTTCGCATGCCGCCCCCTTGGTCGCGGGATGCGTCCAGGACGGCAGGGATGTCAGCGGCATAACACTGGTATCCACGCGATTCGCCCATGAGGGTGGCCAAGGCTGTTGACGCGGCTGTGGGTTGTGGGTGGCCGCAGCCGTCGCCTCACCGGCGCAGGTCTGATTATGTGACCTATTCCCGTGGTGAATGGGTGATTTGATGATGGGCAGTCTGAAGGGCATGCTGACCCTTCGTAGAGCCGTATCGGCTCTCTTCGCTGCTGGCCTCGCCATGGGAGTGCCGGCGACCGCAGCCGCCGATGCCGCCGCTGCCCCGGCACCACAACGGGCGGTGGCGCGGCACTGTTTCACCAAGGAGCAGGCCCCCCTCGAGCTCGCCCGCCGGGCGGCGGCCGTCAGGCCTGGCCACAAGGTCCACCTGATGGTGCCGGTCTGCCAGTCCACCGGCACCTCCCGCTGCGACGCTCCGAGCCACACCCTGATGTGCGGGCAGTTCTGTCAGGACTGCGACGGCATGGTCTGCTCGCAGCCGTGGTTCTCCGAGTTCCCGTGCGGAAGCTGCTAACCCAACACCAGAAGAGGGGGGATCGTTGAGAGCGCAACGAGTACTGCGCCGCTTCACCAGAACCGTCGTCGCCGCCACCGCACTCGCGCTGGCCATGCTGCCCACCGGGGCGCAGGCCGCATCCGGCACCTACACCTACGTCACACCGTCCGGGCAGAGCATCCAGGGCCAGGACCCGCCCAGCGACATCTGCCTGGCGCTCACCGGGGGCGCGGTGAAGTTCTCCAACGACACCACCGACACGGCCTTCCTCTACGCCAGCGCATCATGCGGCGGGGGATGGGGCGAACTCGTCGGTACCGGCGCCACATGGGACGCACCCACCGGCGCCCAGGCCCTGGCCGTCAGGTTCGGCTCCGCCCCCGGCGCGGTCGCTCCGCCGCAGCAGGGAACCCAACCGCCGCAGGGCCAGCCGCCCGCCCCGCCATCGCAAGGAACCCAGCCACCGCCACCGCAGCCAGGCCAGCCACCGGCCGGTACCCAGCCACCACAGGCAGGCAAGAACCCTGTCGCCAGCAACGCCATCCGCTCCGGAACCGCCGGCGAGACCCGGCCCGGAGCCGCCACCGCGACCGCCTACAAGTGGTGGACCTGGCCCGACCTGAAGGTCGGCGACTGCCACCAGACCGGCGGCTGGCTCCGCCTTTACGCGGACGGCAAGCTCACCTTCAGCGCACGGACCTGGACCGACCACACCTTCAGCGGCGATATCTGGCACGCACGCTTCCAGCTGAAGAACTCTTCGGGCCAGACCCTGTTCACCACCGGCACCTACGACAGCCCCACAATGTGGGCGAGCAAACAAGTCGACTGGACAGCCAACGGCACCTTCGAACCCAGTGTCTACGCTGCCACCACCGCAGTAACCCAGTGGGCCTCATGCTGAGCTGAGCAACGCGATACGGTCGCCCTCCAGGTCAGCGATAGGGGCCCGGCTCCCCTGCGGCCCTGGAGGAGCGACCTGGGTGTATTGACCTGAAGGGTTGTTGACACGGCTGATGGGTGGGTGATGAACCGAGACGAGAACTCGTCGGCCATCGTCAACAGGCTTCGTATGCATATGCGTTGACCTTGTATGCCGGGGCGGCTTCGTGACCCGTTCGAAGCGTTCGTCCAGCTTCTCCAGGATGCCGTGGATCTCGAACGAGACGCCCTCGGCCCGGCGTCCGTGCACGGGGAAGCCGCAGCGGACGGGGGACGCGGCGAGGCGGCTGGTGGACTGGCAGGTAGGCACGCCACGGTCGGTCCAGGAGAAGGTGGAAGCGATCCACGATCTCGCGTCGGACGAGCAGGTCGCCGCGAGGTCCGCCACGCGATGGGCATGTCCCCGCACGCGGTGGCTACCGCGTGCTCGACTCCCGGTCCGTCAAGGCGTCCGAGACCGTCGGCAAGGACAGCCGGGGTCACGACCGCGGGAAACGGCTGCCCGAGAGTTCCGAGGCGATGATCAACCTCGCGGCGATCCGGCTGAGGACCCGGCGCCTCACTCGCCCGACCGTCCATCCCGCCCTACCTCGTCCATGGCCGGGCAACCCCGTCACAGCCGCCTGAACCGCCCCGGTTCTACTGGCCTTGAAGGTCATGGACATGCTCGCGGCCGCCCTGTCTCCTCTCGACCCGCAGGTCGCGCGGCTCCTCGCACCCGTCTCTGCCGCAATGGGTCGGGCAGCGGGTAGACCTCATGTGGGAAGTCCCCGGCTTCAAACAGGACGGTTGCGACTACCGTGCGGTGAGTATCGTGCCTCGGCCTGCCTGAGGCTGGCTCCATCGGGAGTCCAGGGGGGCGCGGCAGGGACGGCGTGCGCCGGTGGGTGGGGTGTGTGCCGGCGCTCGTCATGTGCGGGCGCTGCCTCGCGCTTTCGCGCTCTGGCCCAGATGGGTGGTGTCGTTTATCGGACAGTGCGGCGGAAAGAACACGGTCACCATCCGTGTGTGACCGGCCCAGGAGGACTGTGTGACCTCTCTCAAGCGTGCTGCCGCCACTCTCGCCGCCGCCCTCTTGCTCACTGTTGGTTCCGCGGCGATGGCTGCCCCGGCCAATGCAGCCGTCCATTTCACCGTCCTGGGGCTGGTCGGTGCGGACTCGGACGGCACCATCGACCTGACCGGCCCCGGAGGCGAGACGGTCATCCAGGCCCCGAACCTGCTCCAGCCCATCGTCTGACCCGGCCGCACGGGGCGGATGGCCGGGCCAGCCGACCGGCCGCCCCCGTGCGGCATGTGGGGTGATGGTGGTCGTGCGGGTGCCGCCCAGGGGCGTGACATGTCACCTGGACGGCACCCTTTACCCTTCCGGCGCGGGGGGTCAGGCGAGGCTCTCAGCGGCGCCTGGCGGATCTCGGTCACGAAGACGCCCGCGTCCACGGTGACCCGGCCGGCTGCCGTTGTCGCCGCCGACAGGTCATGGTCCTCCGCCGCCTCGATCAGATCACCCGTACTGCCGCGCAGTGCGTCCAGCGCGGCCCGCAGTTCATCGACGGCGTCACCGGAGCAACCCAAGCCGCCTCTGTTCGAATCCTGAGCTGGGCAAACGCACAGCTCAGGATTGAAATCAGGTTCGAAGTCGTCGGGCACCTCGATCCACGGCGAACACGCACCCAGAGGCGGCAACCGGCAGCTCAAGCGCGCGATGTTCCTGTCCGCGTTCGCTGCCCTGGGTGATCCCGCCTCCCGCACCTACTACGACCGACGCAAACCCCGCCCGGAAGCCCTGACCCACCCCGTACGGATGCGGCCACGTCGCGGCACGGCCCACCCCGCACACGACGGGGGGCCGATCCGCATCCTGGTCATCAGCCGCCGGGGGGTCTCCCGGCACCCGCCGGTGCCGGGAGACCCCCGGGCTGATCACCACCCGCCGTCCGGGGCCGCTACGCCCTCAGCCGGCCGGGCGTCAGGGCGGTGGCGCGCCTCAGCAGCGATGTCCCGGAAGAGAGCCCGCGCTCAGACGCGGCCACCTGCGGCATCAGCTCTCGACGCCGTAGTACTGCGCGAGGAAGCCGGTCACCTCCTCCGCGTGCGGGCTCAGCTCCGGCAGGTGCGCCGCGAGAGCGCCGCGCACGGCCTGGGCGAGCTCGGCCCGTCCGGTGGCCGCGCCCTTGACGTACGGGTCGAGGCGCCGGACGAGCTCGTAGTTGCTCTCCAGGTCGAGCTGACGCATCGTCCGCTCCAGCGGGGCGGCGCCGTCGGCCGCGACGGGCGGCAGCAGCCGGCTGACGAAGGTGACGCGGTGCATCACGCGCCAGCACGGCGGCTTGCGGTCCGACTGGCGGGCCTGGCGCAGCGCGGCCGCGTTCGGGTCGGTGCCGTTCTCCAGCCAGGACGGGTCGACGACCTTGTGGAAGAAGGTGTCGAAGTGCTCGGTGTCCTCGCCGAGGTAGAAGCTGAGGAACCGGTACGCGTCCACCTTGCCGGGCGCGTTGACGGGCTTGCCGTCGGCGTCGAAGACCGGCTTGCGCTGGGAGTCGTACTGCTGGACGTTGCCCGACGGCGAGCAGGTGACGTTCAGTCCGAAGGAGCGCGTCGCCTCCTTGCCCCGCGCCCGGGTGACGGACATGCCGCCGCCGACCGACGCGTCGAGCTGTGCGTTGATCCCGATGCCCATCACGTCGAACGACGTGCCCACGGAGGCGCCCATGGAGCCGGACAGAGAGTACGAGCCGGACGTGGTCTCGCTGACGGCGTCGGTCGTCTCCGTTGTCTCGGCGAAGAAGCCGCCGTCCGCCGTCCAGACGTAGGTGTTGACCAGGTCGCGGCGGGAGAAGCCCTCGCCGGTGGAGCTGCCCGCGGTCTCCCGCCCCGCGCCGGGCGAGGTGTCGCCGCCGATCGCGCCGCCCAGGACCCGTCCCGCCCGCTCGGCCGTCGGGTCGGGAGCGTGGGTCTCGGTGGAGACCGACTCGTAGTAGCCGCGCAGCCGCTGCTGCTCGCGCTGGATGCGCCGCTTGATCGCGTACGCCTCGCGCGGCTTGTAGTAGCTGTACTCGCCGTGGCCGCGGGCGGCGGCGTAGTCGGGGTCGGTGACCTTGCCGCGCTCGTCGTAGCCGACCGTGCCGTCGAGCGTGCCCTGCTTGGTGTAGCGGGGGTTGAGGGGGAACGGGACGACGTTCCAGTCCTTGGGGATGTCCGGGTTGGCCTGGATGCGGTAGGCGACGAGGGCGCCGCTGTGCGCGAGCCGCAGCGCGAAGACGTCCGCGGTCTGGGACTGGACCAGCGCGAAGCCGGTGTTGACGGGGACGTAGCGGCGGCCCAGGGAGGGGTTGAGGGGCTTGAGCGGGTCCTCCCAGCTGCCGGAGAGGTCGACCTTCATCGCCCGGGAGGTGTTCTCGCCCTGCGAGACGGACGTCTCCTCGGCCCAGCTGTTGGAGAACTCCAGGCTGCCCCGGACGCCCGCCGACACCTTCGCCTTCACCATCGACTTGGCGACGCCGAAGCCGAGCGGCGCGGTGATCATCCACATGTCGACGTCGACCTCGTTCGACAGCGCGAAGCCGAACGCGGCGTCGACGCTGCGCTCCTTGGCCGACGACAGCGAGTGGACGACCTCCTCGGCCTGGGTGAACTCCACCGACGCGATGCCGTCGTAGGTCGCGCGGTCGGGGTCGACGGTGTTGGGCGTGAGGTTCTCCGAGGGCACCGGCGGGGCACCCTCCACGTAGCCGATCAGCTGCGGGTCGAACTGCACCTGGCTGACCCACTCGCTGACCAGGTCACCGACCTTGTAGCCGGTGACCAGGTACCAGCGGCCGTCCCGCAGGTAGCCGTACGCCCGTTTCAGGACGCCGAACGCCTCGCCCTTGGCGGTGTACTGCATGTCCGCGTACTCGGCGACGGCCGGCGAACCGGTGACCGTCTCGTGGAAGGGGGTACGCATCGCGGCGAGCGCCGAGCGGACCTGCGCGGTATCGGTGGAGACCGGCGCCGTGGAGAGCACGGCCGCGGGGCGGAAGGCGCCGTCACGCAGCGTCAGATGGTTGCCGCGCAGCCCCTCGTCCCGCACGAGAGCGGCCGCCTCGTCGGTGGAGTCCCGGTCGAACGGCCAGTAGGCGATCAGATCCGCTTTCTCGCCCCCGAGCCGGCTGAAGAGGTTGTCGAGAACCTGCTCCTGGGTACGGGCGGTGCGCCAGATCCGCACGTCCTCCAGGACGCCGTGGAAGACCTGGTCCGGCCGGCCGTCCTCCTTCGTCCGGGCGCCCAGGGAGAACTGGGTGTCGCCGTAGTCGGCGAAGTCCGCCGACTCCAGCGGGTCGCAGGCCACCGAGACGCCGTTGCGGTAGAGCCGGAAGGCGCTGCCGCGCGGGTCGGGGTTGCGGGTCCAGCGGGCACCGCGCAGCCGCAGGACGTGCGAGCCGGTGGCGTCGGCGGCGGTGTTGCCCGCGTTCTCCTCGAACCGCCAGTGCGCGGTCAGGCCCCGGTCACGCGCCGAGACGGGCGCGCCGAGCTGGGCGGCGTCCCGCGCCGCACCCCACAGCCGGACCTCGGCGATCACACCGGTGAAGCCGTATGTCTCCATTCCCTCCCGGACCCGGCCGATGTCGAGCGTGCCGGTGTTGCCCTTGGGGCCCGGGCCCGCGTAGCGGGCGGTACCGGCCTCGCGGCCGTCGATGTGGAAGCGGATGTCCTGCCACTCCTGGACGGCGACGGACTCCACCAGCTCCACGGTCTGCTTGACGGGCTTGCCGTCCGCGCCGACGGCGGTGATCTCCTTGTCGCCCTTGCTCTCCTGCATCGACCGGCCGCCCTTGCGAACGACACCGATCCGGTGGAACGTTCCAGCGGTCAGGGCCTCGGTGGAGGTGAGGCGTACGAGCCGCCCGCCCGGCTCCTCGAAGGCGAACTCCAGCTTGCCGTCGGGCAGCACGAGCAGCCGGTAGGGGACGCTGCCGCCGGAGCCGTCGGCGGCACGGCCCTTGGACAGCAGGCCCTGAGTGCTGCCGAGGGCGTCGACGCGGCAGAAGACCTCGATCGTGAGGTCGTCGGGGATGTCGAGGGCGTCGTTGTCGGGGGCGTCGAGGTAGCCGCCGTCGGTGAGCGCGACGGCCCAGGACTGCTCGTAGGCGGCCGCGACGTGCGTCCACTCGTGCAGGGGGAAGGAGTCGCGGGTGGCCACGAGCCGCTCGCCGACCCCGGCGACGACACGGTACGCCGCCTCCGCCGTCCGGTCGAGCGCGGCGGGCGCGGCCGCGGTGGTGACGCCACCGCGCAGATAGACGTGCCGGCCCTGGCCCGACCGGTCCAGGACACCGGGCTTGCCGCCGACCCGGGCGGCCGGGTCGGCGTACGGCCAGTAGCCCATGAGCCCCGGCTCCTTGCCGGACAGCCGGCGGTTCTTCAGCCCCCGCACCTCGGCGGCACTGCGGGCGGCACCCCACAGGCGGACCTCGTCCATCTCCACCGCGGCGTAGTCGGCGACCCACCCGGCGAAGTGGCTGCCGAAACTGAAGAGACCCTCCCCGTCGTAGGTGCCCGACGCGACCCGCCTGGCCTCCTCGGCGCCGTCCCGGTAGATGACCTGCTCCCGGGTGGCCGCGTCGAAGACACAGGACCAGTGGTGCCAGTCGGTGTCCACATAGCCGTAGTTGGTGCTGAGGTCGTCACCGTAGAACGCGAACGTGAAGGAGCCGGTGTCACGGAACCCGATGTGCAGGGCCCTGCGCGTACTGCCCTGCGCCGCCCCGTGGCCGACGACGTAGTGCGAGCGGTGCGCCTGCCAGCCCACCTTCCGCCGCGCCCAGAACTCCACCGTGAAGCTCCGGCCGGCGAGGCTGAAGCCGGCCTCCGTCATGGCCACGCCGCTCTTGCCGTCGAAGTCCAGGGCGGGCACGTCGGCGGCGGCCGGGGCGAACACTCCCAGCGTGTACGGGGCTTCGCCGGTGCCGGCGTGGACGATCCTGGCCGCGCCGGACACCTGCTCGGGATTGATCCATGCCTCCAGGGTCAGGTCGCGGGTCACCGCGGCCCGCTCCAGCTGCTCCTTTGGCAGGGAGAGGATGTTCTGCTGTCCGTCGAAGGAGTAGGCCCGACCCGGCTTGTCCGCGCGCCAGCGGCAGCCGTGCCCGGCGACCAGGCCGGACACCTCGCCGAGCGGGACCTCCTGTGCCGTACCCGGGTCGGCGAGCACCAGCCGCGAGCCTGCGGACAGCGGGACCCCGGGGTGGCTGGAGCCGGCCCGGCGGTGGTCGTAGCGCAGCCGCTGGACCGCCTCACCGGGCCGGGGCTCGGGCCCGCCCTCGCCGTCACCCAGCCGGAGCGAGGTGGCCCCCGGCGCGTGACCGGCCTCCGTGAGGTAGAGATGGCCGCCGACCGTGACGGGCGTACGGGCCGGCAGCGTGACCGTGAGGGCCTCGGCGAGCCGGAGGACGCCCCCGACGACATCGCCGGCCTTGCCCCCGGACAGCAGCCGCGCGGTGGCGTCGAACGACTTCACCGCGCCCAGTGTGACGGGTTCCTCCGGTGCCCCGTTGACGATCGCGGCGAAGTCGGCGGCGCGGCGCGGCAGCTCCGTCCAGGTCTCGCTCTCCTCGCCCCGCTCGATACTCACGTCACACAGGCCGGGCCCGTCGCCTTCGGTGACCCGGACCCGTACCGCACCCAGGTCGGTGCCGGAGTCGCGGGCGGTGAAGGTGAGCCCCGTGCCGTCGCCCGCAGCCGCCCGCCGGGAGGAGCGCACGACGGAGGTGTCGTAGTAGGCGGCGAAGAACTGCCCGTTGGAACCGCGGAAGTAGAGCACGACGTTACCGGTCGCGCTGTCCAGCAGGTACGGCCGGTCGGCCGAGCGGGCGAAGGCCAGGAGGGCGCCCGAGCAGCTCAGACCGGTGCGGTCGAGGAAGAGCTGCGGCATGGGCAGCGCGATGTCGTCCGCACCCTTGAGACCGCCGGTGAGGCGGGCGAGCTCGTCGCGCTTGGCCTTCAGCTCGGCCTGGTGGGCCTCGATCTCCCGCTGCCGCCGCTCCAGCAGCTCACGCTGGGGGCGGAGCTCGGCGAGCTGGGCGTCGAGGGACTCGACGCGCCTGCCCGCATCGCGGATGTCGGAGTGCCCGAACTCGTGGAGTGCGACCCGCTCGAGGACGATCAGCCCTTCGCCGGACTCGGTGACCGTGGCGGTGTCGTACTGGACGACGCGGTCGCCGAGCCGGTCGGGGGCACAGACCGCCTTGCCGCTGTGCCGGTTGACGACGGTGCTGTAGCCGTCGCTCCGCTCAGTGATATGGAAGTGGGTGTTCCAGGCCCTGGCGTTCCGCGGCCACACGATCAGGGGCGCGTCGTCGTCCCGGCGCTCACCGGCGACGTTCATGTCCTTGCCGGTGTGCGGATTGTGCAGGTGGTAGGGCGTGGGCCCGCTCCAGGACTCCCCCGGGGGAATCAGGACGGCCCACAGCGCCGACTTCGCCTCCTTGTCGGAGGTCCTGATCAACGGTTGTTCGCTCCCGGCACCGTCGTCCTTCACGGCCAGGTACTGCGGCTTGCCGTCCCGGGTGTTCTTGAAGCGGAGTCGGCACGTCCAGCCGGCGATGTCCTGCCACCGGCCGTAGAAGCCCTCGCGGAGGCGCTCCAGCTCCGGTATGTCGGCGGTCTTGCGGGTGAGGTCGGCGACCTCGGCCTCCTTGGCCGTGATCTCCCCGACCAGCTCCCGGATCCGGCCGTCCAGCTCGCTGATCGCCTCGACGTCCGCGCTGACCTCCGGCGCGGCGAGCACCGGCAGCGCCAGCTCGTCCGGGATCTGGGCGAGCCGCCCGTCGCGCCCCACGCCGAAGTCGACCGTCGCCAGGTACGACTCCCCGGTGACCGCGCCGGACTTCGGGTCGGGGCCGGAGGTCGCGTACGAGAGCAGCACCCGGGCCTGCCTCTTGGCGGGTTTCGGGTCCCGGTCATAGCCCGTGCTGGTCTCCTCCTGCTGGTGGTAGAGAACGGCGGAGAGCCCGGAGACGGCCGTGCGGCCGGCCACCGCGAAGCTGTCCCGCCGGACACCGGGGTGGTCACCCACAGGAGCCTCGGAGGTCACCCACTTCGGGCCGCCGACCAGTTCACCGTGGCGGGCGTGGTCGGTCTGGTCGTGCAGACGGGCGCCGGCGCCCTCGTCGAAGCGGTAGTAGGCGACGAGGCCGGGGTCGTTGCCGATGAGGCGGACACCCCTGTCGCGCTCGATCTCATCGGCGCTTCGGGCGCGGTCCCAGATCCGTACCTCGTCGAGCTCGGCGCGGACGCCCTGGTGGAGGGCACGGCCCAGCAGCAGGGCCCCGGCGCCGGTGTAGTCGCCGCCGGTGGTGCGGCTGCCGGCCTCCTCGCCGTCGCGGTAGACGGTCTGCCGACGGGTCTTGTGGTCGTAGACACAGGCCCAGTGATGCCAGACGGTGTCCGCGACGGGGCTGTCGCTGTTGAGGTCGTCGGCGTAGAAGGCGAAGGTGAAGCGGTCGTCCTCGCGGAAGCCGATGTGCAGGGACCTCAGGGGGGCGCCGTCCTCGTCGCCGTGACCGACGAGGAACTCCTGGCGGCCCGTCGCGGTGCGCCGCGCCCAGAACTCGACGGTGAAGTCGCGGCCGGCGAGCTCCGGCCCCTCGGCGACGCGCACGTGGGCATCGCCCTCGCCGAAGGCCAGTGCGGTCTCCGCGTGCCCCTCCGTGCTCACCACGGGTATCAGCGGCTGTCCGGTGAACGGGCAGGTACCGGGCCCGCTCTCGTACACCGCGTCGCGGTACGCGGGCTCGGGGCTCGTCCACGCCTGGGTGCCCTGCAGGTTGAACAGCCCGTCGCGGCCCTGCTCGACGTTGAAGGAGTCGACGCGGCCCGTGGCGTCGTTGTGCGCGAACACCTGCCAGCGCTGGCGCCCATGCACGGCGGTGGGGACGAGCAGGGCGGTGAAGCGCCCGCCGGAGAGGTTCCGTACGAACGACAGCTCCTGGGTCGGCTCGCGGAACGGGCGGCCTTCCATGTCCGTCGTGCCCAGGCTGTCCTTGGCCGAATCCGGCCGGTTCTTGTGCCGGCTGCGCCGGTAGCGGGCCTCCAGTACGGGCTTCAGCTCCCCGCCGACGAGCAGGAACCGGTCGCACAGGAGGGTGTCGCTGACCAGCGGCACCTTGGCACCCGCACCGTCCTTGACGTAGTCCGCACGCTCCGGGTCCCCGGAGGAGGCCCCGCCGGTGAGCTTGTGGACCGCGTCGGGATGAGCGGCCCCCACGGACTGGCGCAGCACCACGATGTGGGTGCCGTCGGACAGCGCGTGGAAGGGGGCGAGGGCGGTGAGCCGGGCGGTGGTGGACAAGAACGGGTCGGTCTCGTCCTCTTCCAGCCGCTCGTGGGGCGCGGCCTCGACCCGGCCGCCGCGCTTGACGACCGGCAGCGCGGTGGCGCCGGCGGCCGCGAAGCCCAGGTCCGTGATCTCGGACGGGAAGGGCAGCGGAAGGGGGTTCTCCGACCAGTAGGCCGCGTCGAGCTCCCCCTTGGCCTCGTCGTGCCGCGCCAGATCGAGGACGGTGTAGACGAGCCGCCGCTGGTCGTCCATGGCCAGGGCGACCGTGGTCCCCTGGTGCCGCACGGTGGTGGTGTGCACGTAGGAACGGTCGCTGTAGACCTTTAGCAGATGCTGCTCGCCGGACAAGGCATGTCCTCCAAGGGGTGCGGCCGGGTAACGGCCGGGGAAACCGGGGAAAGTACCGGGGGGAAGCCCCGCTGACCTGCGCCGCTCCCCGTCTGCGAGCGCAGCGGATCACACGATTTACCGACGCGAATCCCGCGTCAAGGAACGCTTTCCGCCAACCGTTCCGGAAAAGGACCCAGGAGAGCCGTTTCGGCGCCTCCACGGCGGAGAAGGCACCGCCCCCGCCCTTCCCCAGATGTCCCGGCCACGGATGTGCCGGCTACTGATGTGACGTCAGCCGAGGTTCAGCGTCCGCGCAACCAGGGCCGGTGGGGCCGGCGTCGCGTAGTCCGGATCGAGCCCTGATTCCAGAATGGAATCAGGACCTTGGACGAGAACGCCAAGGTCAGCTTCGAGATCACTCAGAGGCCGAGAGGTCCACAGGCGGTCAACGACAACGTGAACTGAGCAGCCGGGCACAGGCAAGTCCCTCCCTGGCGACACCCTGCTTGGACCAGCGGTGAGCGACGGCCACGGCCGGCCCGCGAGGAGGGCCGTGGTGTCTCCCGAACCGACCGGTACTCATTCAGCGTCGCGATGGTCCCTTCCGCGCCTTCCGAACCCGGCGAGAACGCCTCGCGGAGTCACCGGCATAGGCACCGAGGTCACGAGCCTGCTCGCGCCCAGCTCCCCGGCGATGGTGCGTGCCATCCAGCTCACCTGGGACGGGGGCCCAGCCGGTCCCGCTGGAGTGCGGCCGGTTCGGGGCCCGGACCCGGGACGTGGTGAGGGCCTCGTCGACGTAGCGTCAGCCGGACGATGCCGCCCTCCCCGCCGCCGGGGCCAAGGTCTCCAGCAGCGGACCATGCCCGCAGCTCCCCGCGCACCCGTCCGCGCCACGGCCGACGCGGAGAGTCGGCCCTCGTGCTGGAACATCCTGGCCGGCTGCCGCCCGTCGGTGAGTTCGGCGCCGGTCTCCAGCCGGGCACAGGCACTCCGGCCGCGCCAGCACCCGTTCGGCAGGCAGTGCCGCGAACGTGCCGACGGTAGGGACACTGAGGCGCTCAAGCACCTCGGACAGCCGGGGCCGGCTCAGGATCCCCACCGGGTACGGGGCGAGGAAACGGGCACTGCCCCCGGGTGCGACGACCTGCCCGGTGCGGGCGGCGAGCGCCGCCGCGAACACAGTGTCCGCGATCCCTGAGAAACGTCACTGTGCCTTCCGCTGTGGTCAGCTGAGGAAGGCACAGTGTTGTGGGGGTGTTATGCGGTGACTTCGGTGCTGGCGGCGATGGGCGGGGTGCCGTTGACGGTGCAGTTCACGGTGATGCCCATGGCGGTGAAGCTCATGTTGCCGGGGGTGAAGGTGGTGGTGCCTGGGGTGTCGAGTTGGGCGGCGGCCGTGCCACCGGTCAGTGCGATGGGTTTGCCGGCGGTGATGGGGGCGGGGTTGGTCATACCCGTGATGGCTGTGGTGCCGGAAGAGGCGCCGCCGAGTGTGAGGGAGCTGGTACCGGTCACCTGGTTGGCCGGCAGGCTCAGAGGCGCGGTCATGCTGGTGGCCAGGGTCATGTGCAGAGGGGCGGTCTCGCCCCGGGGGATGCTGGCGGGCGCGTCGACGGTGACCTGGGCGATCAGGGCGATGGGGCTGCCGAAGCCGGTGCAGGTGTAGTCCACGGACACGGCCTCCGTGCTGCGGGCTGTTGCGGTCGGAAGGCTGATCCCGACGGCTGCGGTGGCTGCCGCGCAGACGATCAGGGCCGAGCGGGCGAGTGTTCGTGCTGAACCGGTTCTCATGTGCGTACTCCCTTCCGAGCTGAACGCGAAATGGGTGCGGCCGACTGCTCACCACTGTTTCTCTCCGCGTCAGTTGGTGTCTTGCAAGAATCCGACGCGCGTGTTCCATGTGCGGCGAGGGGGCGGCCGGGGGAGTCCTATGGGGCTGGTGGCGGTACGGGAGTACCAGGCTCGCCGCAGGGGAGGGAGGAGAGTTGACGTGGGGTCAGGCCCGTCAGGGCTTTGCAGTCGTTGGTGAAGTGAGCCTGGTCGCAGTAGCCGCTGCGGTACGCCGCCTCTGCTACCGGCCGGCCGAGGCGCAAGAGGTGCAGGGCGTGGTGCAGGCGTGCTGCGCGGGCCACTGCCTTGGGGGTGAGGCCGATCTGTTCGCGGAAGCGTCGCTGCAGTTGGCGCTCGCTCCATCCGACGTTGCGTGCCAGCCGGGCGATGGGGATCTGTCCGGCGCATGTGTGCAGGTCGTGCCATGCGCTGAGTACTTCCGGGGCGGGGCGGGGGCCACGCTCGTGACGCGCGAGCAGGAGGCGGTTGGCTGCCGCGAAGCGAGCGGGCCAGTCCGCGGCCCTGCGCAGGGCCGCCATTTCCCGGTACTCACCGGGGCTGAGCAGGTCGGACAGCTCGACGACTGATCCGGCGATCTCCGGCAGAGGAAGACCGAGCAAGGTGTAGGCGGTCAGCGGGTCGAGCAGCGCGGTCACCGCGTAGGCGCTGCCCCTGTGCTGCCCGAGTGCCGCTCGGATCGTCAGGCCGGCCGTCGGTACCTGGAAGGGGTGCTGTCCGGCCGAACGCACCGGGCCGCCCGCCGGATTCGCTGGGACGAGGCCCAAGAAGGGGAGAACCGGGCCGACAGTTCCGGCACGCAATTCCATGCCACCACTACCGGGGGCGGCACGTGCCCGCAGCCCCCGGTAGTGGTGGATGCCCGCGCGGAGAGGGGGTGGTGGCAGCGCCCACACGGTCGACTCGGCATCTCTCGCGCTTTCGGAAGCACGGGACAGCGACATGCCGGAAGTGTCGGGAGGGGCACAGGAGATGTCCACAGACATGAGGGCTCGATGCACTCCGAAGGCGCGACGAGGCCGAGTGCGTGTGCCAGAGGGTTCCGGGTGAACCGTTTCGGATTGATCGAGCTTTCTTTTGGCCGGATCGAGTCCGTCAGACGAAGCAATACCCGAAGGTGCTCACCGAGCGGGCCGTGCGGCTGGTCCTGGATATCGTGATCCGTACAGGACTGACCGGCTGGTGTCATTCGAGGAGTTTCACGCGCTGGTCGGACTGCCGGAGATCAGGGTCCGTGAAGCCGCCTACGCCACTGCCGCCGCGAGCGGCGGACGGCCAGGGACTTCCGCCGGCACCGACCAATCCGCTGCCTCTCATTTTTGTCCAAACAGCCGGGTGCGGCACCCTGGTCCTGGCGGCCCATGGCCTCGGCGCCGGCAAACCGCCCGCACCGGCTACTGGCGCCGCACCCAGTGGATCCCGCTCACTTACGACCAGGGCGTCCACGACCGCGAACTGCCTGCGGCTCGATGGCGTGGCGTATGAGAGGCCGGGTGAGCGAGAAGGGGGAAGGCGCTGGGCGGCTGCCCCGGGCGGAGGCCGACGATCACGGCAGGCTGAGGAGTTCGTCGGCGGCACGGGTCAGGCGGACCGCATGCCACTGGCGGAATTCGGGGCCCTCGCCCGGGTAGGCGTCCGCCGGCCCGCCGACCTGTGCCGCCAGCACTCGCACCCGTCCGTGCGCGAGTCGGGGGGAGGCGCGGCAGGATCTGTGCGCAGGCGTCCGCCCGGTCGGCCAGGTACGGCTGTGGTGCCGGAAGAGGCGCCGCCGAGTGTGAGGGAGCTGGTTCCGGTCGGCCGGCAGGCTCAGGGCCCTGGTAGTGCCGGTGGCCAGGGCCACATGTGCACAAGCGGCCCCGCGGGGGATGCCAGCGGACGCACTGACGTTACCTGGGCGGTCAGCGCGATGGGGCTAACGAATCCGGTGTAGAGGGAGTCGCGATCCGGTCCGCGGTCCTCCACAACCGTGCACAGAACAGCTTCATCACCTTCGTCCACGCGGTCCGGCCCGCATGGGGTGTCATGGCCGGATGCGGCCTGGCCGTCCTCCTGCTGATCACGAGCAAACGGGCGGAAGGCTCCGCGCGCGGCCGCAGGCGCAGCGGCTGCTCCGCCCTCGACGCCCCTCACGGGAGACCTTCGCGACGAACGACAGCCGCTGGCTCCGGCGGGGCACCGACCGGTGGACGCCGGTAGGCCCGACCGATCGACTGATCGACGGATGAAATCGCAGGCTCCAGCCGAGCACGATGGCTCCAGGGGCCGTTTTTGTGTCCGAGACGGGAGGGAGGCGCGGGAACATGAATCACCGGCCATGGATCATCGCGCATCGCGGCGGTGGTGCCGACTTCCCGGAGAACACGCTCCTGGCCCTCAAGGGGGCAGTGGAGCATCGGGCCGACATGGTGTGGCTGAGCGTCCAGGTGAGCTGCGACGGTGTGCCGGTGCTCTACCGGCCCGCCGATCTCGCGGCCCTCACGGAGGGCTCGGGGAAGGTGGCCGATACGCCGTTCCGGACGCTGGCCGCCTTGAACGCGGGATTCTCCTTTCGGGACCCGGCGGGCGAGCACCCCTACCGCGGCGTGCCGATCCCCCTGCCCAGCCTCGAAGCGGCACTGGCAGCAGTTCCCCGGGCCATGCCGGTGATCCTGGACATGAAGACCGCTGACCCCGGCGCCACCACCGACGTGCTCACGGCCTTGGACGGGTTGGAGGAACGCGGGCTGCCGGTATGGGAGCGCTGCCGCTTCTACTGCACGGAGAGGGCCCCTCTCACTGCCGTCGCCGCCCACCCCCGTGCACGGGCCTTCGAGGCCCGTGACCGTACCCGGGACCGGCTCGCGGCCTGCCGCCTCACGGGGGAGTGCCCGTCACCACCCCGCAGCGGGAGCTGGGTGGGATTCGAGCTGCACCGTGACATCGAACTCCGGGAAACCTGCACGCTGGGCGAAGGAGTCAGCACAGTCGAGGGAGCGACCATGTGGGACGAGAGAACCTGTGCCTGCGTCCGCCGGCACCACAGAGTCACCGTCGTCTTCTTCGGTATCAACACCCCGGCGGACTACCTGGCCGCTCAGCGCCTGGGAGCCGATGCGGTTCTCTCCGACTCTCCCCGCCAGATGGAACGCCTCACACGCCAGGGAAACAGACCGGAGGCTTTCCGATAGAGAAGCCAAGGTCGGGATCCGGCCCTGGGCCCAGGCCGGGCCTGTCAGATGGCCCTGTTACGGCAATTGGCCGTGTATCGAAAGTACTCCTCGGTTGGCTCGCATGAGCGTGCGGGGGCCGAGTTATCGGACCCAGGTGTCGGTGAGCGACTGGACCGCGGAGCCGTCCAGGTCGGTGAGCTTGGTACCGGCGAATTCACGGGCCCAGTCGGAGGTCTGCACCCGGAACACGGGCTTCTCCGTCGTCAGCGCGTCGAGGATCGGCGCGGCCGCCGCGTCAGCGGTCTGCGCCGCCCCGAAGGACTTCATCGTGCGGTCGATGTACGCCTGAAGGGCAGGGGCGTAGGGGCCGGCAGCGTTCAGCAGTGCGGGGAGGTCCGGGGCCGCGTTGGCGACGAACTCGCTGGCCACCGCGCCCGGTTCGACCACAGTGACGTCGACACCGACCGTGGCGGCGACGGGGGCCAGCGACTCCATGAAGCCCTCCACGGCGAACTTGGCTGCGCAGTATGCCTCGTTGAAGGGCTGACCGACGACACCGCCGACGCTGGTGACCGTGATCAGCCGGCCTCGTGAGGCACGCAGATGGGGCAGCGTGGCGCGGGTGACTTCGACGACCCCGAAGAAGTTGACCTCCATGGTGGCGCGGACTTCGTCGATCCCGCTGGTCTCGATGGTGCCGACCCGGCCGGCGCCGGCGTTGTTGACGACCGCGTCCAGCCGTCCGTACCGGTCGACGGCCGCCGCCACGCAGGACGCGACGGACGCGGGGTCGACCACATCCAGGTGCAGGACCTCGACGCGGTCGGCAACCCCGGCCTCGACGGCGGCGCGGCGCAGCGGCCCGGCCTTTGCGGTGTCGCGCATGGTGGCGACGACTCGCATGCCTGCCTGGGCCGCGGCCACGGCGGTGGCCAGGCCGATCCCGGACGAGGTGCCGGTGATCAGAACGGTCTTCATGGCATCGTCCTGGGTGTTCATGGCGCTCCGCATCGATGGAATTTGCGTGTGTGTACACACAGTATGTCTATGTGTGTACACACACAAGTAGATAGTCTGAGCGGCATGGCGCGAACCGACATCACCCTGGGCGACCTCAGTCACCGAGACCACGCCTTCTACGGCCTCATCTGGGCCGGCACCACACTGGCGGGCCGGGTCGACGCGGCACTGTCCCGTGCGCACGATCTGCCGCTCTCCTGGTTCGAGGTCATGCTCTGGCTGAACGCGCAGAACGAACCCGTCGCAGCGTCCGACCTGGGGGCCAAGACCCTGCTGAGCCGGAGCCAGGTCTCACGGGTCATCGACTCTCTCCAGGCCCGGGGGCTGGTCGCCCGCGTCCCCTCCCTTGCTGACGCCCGCTCGGTTCGGATCGCCCTCACCCCCGAGGGGCGGGCGGCCTTCGCCGCAGCCGACGCCACCCGCCGGGAGGCCCTGCGCGAGGTCTTCGACGACCGACTGGACGAAGCGGACATCGAAGCCCTGGAGAGAGTCTGGTCCAAGCTCAAGGAATGAACTGCCGAGGACGACTTCGTCTGCGTCTTCCGCGGCAGCGAACTGGCTGAGGCGTGGGAACGCGGATCCGTCCGCATGACGGCCGTGGGTCACAGCCACTCGGTGACGGCTGCGATTAGGACGGTCGCCTCGTGGCGGACTGCGAGTTTGAGAGAGCCCGTCTCGTCGATGCCAGAACACCGTCGTCCTCGCCGAGCCGCTCGGCGACGTATGCCTGCACGTCGTCGCGGACCTCGTCAGCGTCCCACCGGGCCCGGCTGAGGAGGTTCTGGAGCCCATGCGGTGTGCTGTGGCCCGCATGTTCAGCGCGGGGCGCATCTGCGTTTTCGGCCGTGAGACCGGTGAGCTCGCGTATTCCACCTTCGTGCGGCCCTCGGCCTACATCGACGGCGTGCTGGGGGGAGGGCATGGTGCTCACGGTCGAACCGGGGGTGTACTTCCAGCCAGACGACACCACCTGCCGCGGGACTGCGGGACTGCGGGGCATCGGGGTGCGGATCGAGGGCGACCTCGTCGTCACCGCGGACGGCGTTCCGGCTGCTGTCCGGTGCGCTGTCGTGCACGCCGGGTGCGATCGAGGGGTGGATGGACGCCGGTTGACTGATGGTGCGGCCGGGTGATGGCCCGGCCGCACCGGTACCTATCGCTTCGCCAGGCCGAAGCTGCCTGTGTTGTGCACCCACAGGGTCGCTGTGGGGTCCACATAGGGGGCCGAGTCCCGGTTGCTGTCGTGCTGGCACCGCAGGCTGACGGTCGTGGGGCTCGTGGCGGAGACGGCGCCGTGGACGGCGACCGTGGCCGCGTAGACGCCCGTGCCGGCGCTGCCCGCGCCAGCAGGGTTTCCTACGACGGTGGCGGCCCCGCCGAGGGCGGTCTCACCCGCGTACAGCGTGCAGCGGCTGTAGTCGCTCGAACCCCAGTACACCAGCGTCGCGTTGCCGGCCAGCACATACGAACCGGCGTCCACCGTCACGGACGCCAGCGTCGTGGCTACCCCGCCACTGGTACTGAGCGTCACCGCAGACGAGGTCTGTCTCACAATGTCCTGCGCGGTCGTGAGGTGCGGCTGGGCCATGACGGACTTACCGTCCGCGCCCCTCTGGCCTGCCGACGCCGACGAGGCCGTCAGGAGGCTGCCCGCCACGAGGCCGCCCGCACCCAACACTGCCATCAGACGGGGGGTTTTCTTCATGGTCCTGTTCCCTTCGCTCGGATCCGGTGTGTGCCGTGCCACAGAATGCTGAGCGGATCGGAGGCCGGACAGGGAGAATCCAGCCGATCGGCGCCCAGTGCAGGCGCCCCGCTCCCTGGTGCCACAAGGGAACTGACCGGAGTTCTCCTGCCCCGGATGCCACTTCCAAGGGCTTTGGCGGCACGTCACTGGGCGGGGGGTTCGGCAGAGTCGGGACTGCTCACCCTGCTCTGCACACCTGAGTGAGGCGTCTTTCATCCTGTCCCGGGAGGGTGGGCGCTCACTGACAAATAAGGTCACGGGATTCCGCGTTCACGTCCCGGTTTGTCAGACTAGTGCTCGATTCCGCCTGGCAGGGTAGTTGTAGGGGTGTGGGGGTGTCGGTTCGGGCTGCTCGGGGGCGAGTTGCAGTGCCGAAGCTGGTGTCGGCCTGTCCTGCCGGGGACGTGGCGGAGGAGGTGAAGGTTCGCAGGCTGGCCGGTGCCCGGCATGCGTCGGCGGACTGGATCCTGCGGGCCAGGACCATCGTGCTGAGCCGGGAAGGCGACCGTGTTCCGGTGATAGCGTCCCGGCTCGGGTGTCATCACAAGACGGTGCGCAAGTGGCTGCACCGGTTCAGCGCCCAGGGCCTGGACGGGCTCGGTGACCGTCCCGGCTGTGGGCGCAAGCGGCGGATAACCGAGGCCGCACGGTCGCGGATCGTCGCGCTGGTCGGCTGCGACCTGCCGGGTCGGCTGGTGCGGGAGCCCTGGGGCGACCTGGCCGCCGAGGACGAATCGGCTCCGGGGGAGTGGGCCCTGGATACCCTCGCCGAGGCGGCCCGGTGCCCGGGCATCGACATCCAGCGCTCCCAGGTCCGCAGAATTTTCCTGGCCGAGGGCGTGTGCTGGCGCTGTACCCGGTCCTGGATCACCAGCCGTCTGCCCAGAAGGACGAGGATCGTCGGCCTGTATACGAACCCGTCACCCGATGCCAGGGTGATCTGCGCGGGCGGGCTCGGCCCGGTGATCCCGCGCACGTTCCCGCCGGTCCCGGGCTGGTCGCCCGACGGCCACCGCATCAAGGCCGGACTCGACTATGCCCGCGGACCGGAGAAAACCTGGATCCACGGCGCCCTGCGGACTGCCGACGGGAACGAGATCACGATGGCCGTCTCCTCCCGCAACAGCAAGGCCACCCGTGAGTGGTCGGAGGGCCCCCGAGGATCTCCCACGCCCTCATCCCCGGCGGTGTGTGCCGGCGGAACCTCCAGGAGGGCTGGTGGCGCCTCTTCCGCAAAGCGGCCCGGGCAGGACAGTCCTTCGCCGACCCCGACGAGACCGACCACGCCACCAGAATCGCAACCGCCCAGCTCAACGCCCGTGCTAAACCCTGAATCTGGGGCCGCCCCGCGCCACCAACACGCACACTCCGACGCCGTTTTGAGTACCGCCTTTGAGGAATCGGGCTAGTGCTCAGCCTTCGCCCACGGTTTGATGCCGAGCCTTCCGGTGGTTCCCAGGTCGAGGTGCAGAGGTATCGTGACCGGGTCGGTGCCTGCCTTCGCCCGGACCCGCACGTAGGGCACATTCACTGGTGTGCCGGACTCGGTGGTGTTGCGCCACACCAGGGCCGCGGCCGCCGACTCGCCGGGGCTGAGCGTGACGGGGCGGGGCTGCTGATCGGGCCCGGCGCCCGCGGTGATCTCGTCGCTGCCTTGGAGAGTCTTGATGCCGTGGATGGTTTTGAAGTCGCTGTCCAGGAGTTCCAGCAGCGGGTAGCCCTCCACGGTGTAGCTGCGCGTGCCGCAGTTGTCGAGATGCAGGCCCACGACGCGCGGTCCCATAGCCGCATCCCCGTTGTCGGCGCTGACGCGGATCCCGGAGGTGGGGCACGTGCCGGGCTCGGTCGGCGCCTCGCCCGCAGGGACCTTGGACACTTTGAAGACCTTGGCCTGGGTCACCCGCGGCGCAGAGGACGGCAGTTGTCCGGCCCGGACCGTACTCCTCACGGTTTTCCCTGGGCGGACGTCGCGCACGGTTGCGGTCTGGTTGGCCATCGCTTCCCCATCACTGCTCATGAAGGTGACGATGACCGAGTAGGTCAAGGTCTCGGTGCCCTCGTTGGTGACCTCGAAGGAGGCAACGATCCCCGAGTCCGTGGCGAGGCTGTCCGCGGAGACGGAAGTGCTGCGGGTGGGTGCGGGGGAGGCGGACGGGAGGGTCAGTGAGGTGATCCGTACGCCGTCCTTGCCTGGATCGTCGACCTGCGTACGGGACGGCGGCACCGACGCGGGGGCGCCAGAGGTCCCGGCACCCGTGCGCTCCGAGCCGCAGGCCGTGAGCAAGAGGGCGGTCGCGCCGACAGCCGACAAGAGGGAAGCAGCTCTTCGCATACGGTCATCTCACCAGGGAGTGGACCCTACTCATGTGATGGAGGCCATAATTCCGGTGACGGGCAGGTCACAAGCGCAGCTTGTCCATCGCCGCGGAGGGGGCCACCGCGAAGAACTCGGAGGCCGCGGAGCCGTCGTCGCCTTCAACCGATCGCAGGCCAAGCGCGAGTGACGGCCGTCCGGCAAAGAGCCCGGGGCGATGCCGGGAGCACCGCCGTAACGGCACCCCCGGCAGGGGAATCCAGGTGGCCGGACCAAGGGTCACCGGGCACCACACGATGGGTGAGTGCCAGGTCCATTTGTTCCCAGGCCGGCGCCAATCCACAAGCCTCGCTCTTGCCCTGCCCCCGGAGCGCGCTGAGCCGCGGCTTTCACCAGGGCTTTTTCACAGGTCTGAGAGACCCTTGGCACGTCGCCCCCAGTCATCCAGCATGGCCGGAGCGCCACGTCGGTGACGGCAATCACTGGCCGGTTCCAGGGAGTTGGCGCTCATCGTCCGGACCACTGGAAGAAGCCGCGTGGAGCATCAGGACAAGCTGAAGCTGACGGGGCACCGGCTCCGTCCGGCTGCTCTTCTGGTCACCGCAGCCGTCACCATCGAAGGTGCTCTGACATTCCTTCACCTCGATGGCGCTGCCCGTCCCCGAGTACGGGCCGTACCACAGATCCGTACTGAGCCCGGGCGAACACCAGACCGGTGCCGATGGTGGTCGCAGCAGTGACCGATTGAACGTCCACCCACGGCATTGGGACGGCATCAGCGGGCGGCTCGTGGCCCCGCGGGGTGAACCCGGACGGCCCCGGTGATGGCAGCGACCGTGCACAGCACCGCCAGCAGGGACCACCGCAGCCCAAGACGCACCATGAGAGCGCCACCGATCGTGGCACCAAGGGCCAGGGCGACGACGGTGCCGAGTCTGCGGGCCGCGTGTTCGTTGTCGCCTCCCAGCAGGCTGGAGTCGTGCACGAGGGCGATCAGGGCGCCGGTGAGCCCGACGGTGACCGGAAGGTCCGGCACTCCGAGTCTGCGGACGGTGGCACTGCGCGCCCCCATGGCCAGGCTCAGCACCACGATCACGGTGTACTGCGTGGCGGCCGAGGTGGGCGGGGCGAGGCATGACAGTCCCAGCGCGGCGGCCAGCAGGAGGACTTCGACGGCCATGGCGTGGAAGAACCAATGGCGTCGCGCGCGCTGGGCGGCGAGCCGCTCGGCGTGGCCCGCCATGACGATCCCCAGTGCGAAGCCGGCGATGGCCAGGGCCGGGCCGGGACCGGAGAAGCCCGCGGCACCGCCGAACGCGAGGCCGAGGACGATGAAATTGCCGGTCATCATCGCGATGAAGACCTTCCCCAGGCCCAGGAAGCTGATGGCGTCGATCATTCCGGTCGCCATGGTCAGCCCCAGGACCGCCGCGGGCATGGGGTCGTCGGCGAGCGCCGGTCTGCGCTTGGGCCGGTCCATGGGCGCGATCCTACGGTGTCCGGGCCCCGTGCCCGGAAGCCGCCGCCGGGCGGCCGGGTGATCTATGGGCGACGTCCGCCTCGTCGCGAACCGACGCGCCGTCTCTGGTGGCCGCACCTGCCCCCGGGTGTGGGGGATGCGCCAGGCTGTGGATGCGGGCCGCGTCCTCGTAGGGCAGGTCCAGCGTGCGGGCCAGCCACTCCGCGGAGAATCCCTCGCAGCCGAGGACCCATGCCGCGTGCACGCGCCCGTCGTACCGCGCGCCGGGAGGAGGCGTCGCCAAGGAGGATTCGGGGTCCTCCAGCAGGTATTCGGCCGGGGTGCCGCCGAGGGTAGCCGTGGCCTTGGCGCAGTGCGCGCACATCTCGGCGAGGCGCCATACGCGGCCCGCGCAGGTGTGGATGATCACGTGGTGGACAGCCCGCCCCTGGTATCCAGGGATGAACCAGACGTGCCACGAGCAGTTCTCCTTGCCGCAGCGGCATTCGGTCGCCGGTGGCACCGGTCCGGCCGCGTGTCCGTGGGATGTGAAATGGCCCGCTGCGGCCGCGGGTGAGGGCAGCGGGATCCGTCCGGACCGGCATCCGGGCTCGGAGCACCGGAGCGTCATGGGCCCGGGCCGCGGATACCGGTCCGAGGTGATCCGCACGGTCCGGAGCCGGGGCCGGTGTGCTGTCCGGTGTGCTTCACCACGTCCGCCTCCCAGGAGCCGGAACCGCGCTTCGCGCACGGACATCCGCCCCAGGATGCGATCCCGGGGCGTACCGGCGGCATCCCCCGCCAAGGGGATTGCCCGGCCAGTCGGCCGGTCCACCGATCGGTGGAGCCAACAGCGCCCGGATTCCTTTCGTCCAGTCGGCCGGCTGCGGCAGCAGGTCCTCCAAGGCAACGACACCCAGCCGTGCCGGGCGAGGAAGACTTCGGGATCCGGCTGTTGTCCTTGTTCGTGCCGGAGGCCGACGGGGCGGTCGAGACCGGCGAACCCCGCCCGCCATCCCGGGGCACGGCGGACCGCGTCCACAAGACGGTCCTCGCCGGGGCACAGCGGGGGCGCCAAAGAGGGGAACGGTGCCGTTCAGTTCGGGGACCGGACGGCCGAGGAGGGTGACCGCGGTCAGCGGCGAGACGGGTACATCGACGACACGTCGCCTGCCCCTGGTGCTCCCCGCGACCACACGGATGCGCAGGCCAAGTGCCAGGGACGAGGTGCCACTGCCCACGTGTTCCACTCCTCCCGGCGACGAGCAACCCGGAGACCGCCTCACCGAGACGCCCCGCTCACCTCGACGATGCCCGCGCCGCCGGGCATGGCCCGGCGGCGCGGCTCGCGTGCGTTCACGCCTTGGGGGTACAGGCCCCGTTGTCGAAGCAGGCCCACGACTTGGGGTATCCGTTGACCATGTCGGTCCAGGCCGAATCGCTGCCGAGCGCCCGGAAACTCTGCTTGTCTCCGTTGTCGTTGTAAACGGTGAAGTTCCAGCCCAACTTGCCGGGGTGGATACGCGCCCAATTGGCGTGGCATGACGGGCTGTACCGCAGTTCGAGGGTGACGTTCTGGTCCTGCTTCGTTGCCACCGTTCTCGCGTCGTTGCCGCACCCGGTCTGCCCCGGGTCCTTGCCGTTGCAGCTGACGCCGTCACACACCGCGCCGGGCTTGGCTGTCGCGGGGGGCGCGGATACCGTGACGGTGGCCGCGAGGGACAGGCAGGCCACCGCGATCGTGCCCAGGACGCGCGGGGCGGACATGCGACCGAATACCGGTCGGAGGATGGTCATGGCTCTTCCTTTCCTGGTGTGTTCGGGGTGTGAGGTCACGTGCCCACGGTCACCTGACCGAGGCAGTAGGTGCCGTCGTCACCGCGTCCGGCGTTCGCCAGTGCCAGTGGCTGGTACGTACCGCCGGGATCGGTGATCTTCAGGCAGAGTTGATAGGTGCCGTGCGCGATCGTGTCCGGGAGGGTGAAGTTCTCGGTGAGGATGCGCTGTTCCCCGCCGGTGGGCTGGTCGGCGAATGGTGTGCTCAGGTCCAGCCGGGAGATGTCTTCCCAGGCGACGGTGGTGCCGGAGCGGAGCTGGATCCGGGTCTGCCAGGGGAGATAGGCAGGTGCGGTGTTGGCGTTGGCCCAGACGCCGGTGACCGGGAATGCGGCTCCCGGGGTCAGCGTGCCGGGCAGGGTGAGCTGGCTGAGCCGGAACCGGTAGCCGGAGCTGAGGTAGCCGCGCAGCATGTTCCGCTGGTCCTGGTCGCCGTAGCTGCTGAAGTCGTTGAGGTTGCCGTCACCGTCGCCGGCGAAGGTCGCGTGATAGCGGGCGATGTCCTGCGCGCCGAGGGCGAAGTCGGGGTTGCTGCAGTACTCGAAGTACAACGGTGCGGTCTTCCAGCGGTCGTGTGCGAGCCGGTCGTTGTCCAGTACGTCACGGTCGCCGCCGAGGGACGGGCGGCCGAGGCAGTCCACGCGTACGCCGGTGGGCAGGAGCCGGGTGGCGTTCAGCGCGTAGTCGAGCGAGTCCTGATGGTTGCTCAGCATCAGAAAGCGCTTGTGGGGAAATGCCTGGTACTGCAAGTCGATGAGTTTCCGCCGGTTCTGCTGGGTCATCGCCGCCATTCCGCTGCCGCCCCAGCAGTCGCCGGACTCGTTCCATTCGCCCCAGCAGCCGTACAGGCTCATGTCCAGGATGCCGACCCGCGGGTCGGTGTCGTAGCGCTGCCCGAGGTAGGACATCAGGGCCTGGGCGCGGTCGAGGTACTCCGGGGCGTTGAAGTCGGGAATATAGGCGCCGTTGCCTCCGTCGTTCCCGGCGATGTCCTGTTTGAGATACCGCGGCAGGCAGCCGGTGTCACCGGTGTTGACCGGCATGATCCGCCAGCCGTAGGTGTAGCCACGGGAGCGGGCGTCCGCCAGCGCCTGGTCGATGGCCCCGGTGTCGTACTGCCCGCGCTCCTTTTCGATCTTCGACCAGCAGAATCGTGCGTAGCTGTCGGTCAACGGCCAGTTGGGCGGAGGCTGTTCGCCGCCGTAGTACTGGGCACCGCGCTGCGGGGCCGCGGTCTCCTGGCCGTCCGGGAGCGGTACCGGGGTGAATGTCGTGCTGTCACGCGGTGGCACGGGGGTACCGCCCGTATCGGCAACCGACAGCAATGCGTTGACGGCGATACCCATGGCCTCGGTGGTGACCCAGTTCTCCGGTCCGTTGGGGGTTGCGCGGATCGACCAGTCGGGGGCCTGCTCATAGACGATGCCGTGGCCGTGGGTGTAGTAGATGGGCCCGGTCACCAGGTCCAGCATCGTCCGGGTGAGACCGGCGTCGCCGGCCACCTGCGCGGCCAGCAGCATCTCCGCCTGCCGTCCGCCCTCCTTCTTGCCTTTGTCCAGTCTCGGCGGGGTGCCCTGGCGGAAGTCCAGCGACTTGAAATAGCCGCGGTGCTGACTGTCCCAGAGCGCTTGCGCACCGGTGAGCAGGTCTCGCGCCTTGTCCGCCATACCCGCCCATGCCAGGGCTTCGATCTCCTGCCCCACCTCGCCGAGTTTGACCTGCTGCTGGCTCAGGATCACGTGGTACTGGCCGTTGTAGTAGGTCCGGTAGGCCGCCTCCAGCCGGCTGCGCCCCTGCTGGACCAGGGTGTCGTCACCGGTCGAGGTGCCCAGGTGGATCATCGCGGCGGCCTGTTCCACGGCCCAGTCGCCGCGGTCCGGTTTGGGCTGCTCGCCCAGCCACTTGCGCACGGTGGAACGCGCGGTCGCGGCGAAGAACGGATCGGTGCTCAGCGCGGCCAGTCGGCTGAACTCGAAGTACGCCCATCCCCGGTCGTCATGCCCGTTGGCGAAGTCGCTCTTCACGATCTCCGTGTACCGGGTGATGGCGTGGTCGAACTGCGTGTCCTCGGGGGCCAGCTTCTTGTAGTGCAGCAGGTTGTGCAGGAACCGCAGGTCGGTCAGACGGTCGTGCCGAGCGCACGGCGTGGCGTCCGGGGTGCCGTTGCTGCCGAAGTTCACCTCCAGGGGATCCGTGCCGTAACGCCAGTTGATATAGAGGCCGTTGGCCTTTCCAGGGCAGTTGTTGTCGCCGTTATCGCGCATGTTCCGCAGCAGGTCCACGGCCATCGCTCTCGCCTCGTTCGCCGCCTTCGCCGGTCTTTCCAGGGCGTGGGTGGCGTACGGCGCCACTGGAGACAGCAGCACGAGAGCGAACAGCAGGCAGGGCAGAACCCGACGGACGTGATGGGCCGGCGTCATACGGATCTCCTTCCGAAGGCGGGTCTGTCGAGTACGGGTTGACCGTACGGACCGGCCCGGAGACGAGCGCCCTCTTGCCGCGCTCGCGTTGTTCACCAATGATGTTCGGCGCTGTCAGCTGCCCGAACACCAATGCGGCGCCACGGCTGGGGGGATCATGGGACGGGTACAGCGGTTGCCGGACCCCGAGGCGGGACCGGTCGAGCGGTTCGCCTACGAGCTGCAGAAGCGGCGGGAGGAGGCAGGGGGCCCGGATTACCGGTCCATGTCCCGGCGGGCGGCCTGCGCACCGAGCACGCTGTCCACGGCGGCGGCCGGCAAGAGGTTGCCGACCCTGGAGACCACTCTGGCCTACGTACGGGCCTGCGGCGCGGACGAGGCGGAACAGGCCGAGTGGGCCAGACGCTGGAAGACGGCCTCCCGGGCAGCACGGCCCGACTCCACGGCCTCCGCTCCTGCCCCTCCCCAACCGGCGTCGGACAGCGAGCCCTTGACGATCGCCTCGGAGCGCCACCAGGGGCGCGTCCGAGGCACCGTCCTGGCCATCGCCCTCATCGCGACCGCAACCCTGGCAGGCGCCGCCATCGCCCTCCACGTCGGCACCAGCGCGAAATCCCCGTCCGCCGAAGTCTCGACGCCGTCCGGCAAGCCGGTGGACAGCCCGGCCGAAACGATCCGCCGCCACAGCCCGCTGACCATGCGCCCGGGTCAGAGCGCCGATCTCGACCCCACCGCATGGCCCCTCCACCGCGCCCCCGGCACGGAGGCGGACGACATCGAGTTCACCCTCGCCGACCAGCGGCTGACCGGTAGTCACGACTCCGTCCTCGCCTGGTTCCCCGAAGGAAGCGCGGCCAGTCGTCGCACCTGCGCGATCCAGCAGGAATACGGCATCAGCGTCCCGACCGCCGATCTGCGCACCGGCTTGCGCCTGTGCGTCCTGACCGACCGGCGCCACCTCGCCCTGCTCCAGGTCACCGAGGTCCGCCTCGATGCCGACGGCACGCCGGAGAGGATCACCTTCGACGCCACCGTCTGGGAACGGCCGCACCAGTCATGAGCCGGACCACCATGATCCAGGTCATGCCGTGCGTCTCCTCCCGACATGGGCAGCAACGCCATCCCGGTCGCCGGCGTCGCCAACAGCTCCACCAGCAACACGCTCGTCAACGAGTGACCGGCCCCGGTATCAGCAGCCGAGGGCACCGCAGGTGACACACCGCCCCTGCACCGGCCGCGCGTCCCCTGCCGGCAGCCGACAGGGGACGCGCGGCCGGTTGCGTCATGCCTCCAGGCACGCCGCGAGCACCGCGTCGGCCAGGCACTCGCAGTAGTGGCCGTCGTCCTGGACGAGGACCGTACGGATCCGGTCGAGCCCTGCGTCCAGCATGGCCTCCGGGCCTTCCAGCAGAGCGTCGGTCGGACGCCGTCCGCATCTGCGGGGGAGTCGCCCTCGTCGGCCGTCAAGGGGTAGTGAGCGGATGGAGAGCGGCGACGACACCGAGCAGCTTGGTGAGGACTATCTCGGGCCGGAGCTGTGCGACCTGTGCGGGCCGCGATCAGCAACGACAGCGAACGGGCGGAACTACTTTGGACGCATCAATGCGCAGGCAGAAGAAAACCCGCTGAACTGCATGGCAGTGGTCCGGACGACGGCCGATGCTCGTGACGGCTTCACTTGGTGATCTGGGACGAGGGCGGAGCCGTAGCCGATACGTCGACGTTGCGCTGAATGCATCATGATGAGAGCGGCTGATCTGCCGGGTGCGGTGCTAAGGCCCCTCACGAGCTGCCCACTTCACTCCTTTGGGTGACAATCAGGTTCTCCAGCCCAGATGGGGGAATTGAAGTTGACACGGTTATCCGACCATCGGAAGCTCCCTGCTCTGCAAAGTGATCTTGATGCTCTATGCAATGGCAAGGAGCTTTGTCCCGCTACCGGATGCTCCATCAGCCGATCCGGTCGCGACCGGAGGGGCTCATTCAAAGGAGTTGATCCCATGGCTACGGATCGCACTGCGCCGGTCGAGGCCGCTCTGGCCGCCGACGTCGAGGAACTGCTGGAACCCGTCGAGCCGGCCGCCGTCTTCCGCGATACCCGTGAGTGTCTAGGCAGTGGGCTGCTCAGCCCGCTGCTGTTGCTCTCGTCGCCGGCTCCCCGGCCCAAGACCAACCCTCGTTAAGGGGAATGGCATTGGCCGAACAGGCTCAGGGAGCAGGCCTGCTGAGCGCCGTGATCGCCGATGCTGCCACCGGGGTTGCCCTCGCCCTGCAAGGTGAGGGCGGCCCTTATGCGCTGTCCGGCATCCTGCGGCAGGGGGACCCGCTGACCCCGGCCGCGGTCCGGGTGCTCGGCGCCGATGCGCTCGCGCCGTATGCCGCGGAGCACTTGGCGGCGCCCTTCGGCGCGGACGACGAAGCGGTGGTCCGGCAGGCGCTCGCGGCCTTCCCGCCGAAGGCCGCCTCGGAGGTCTCGGTGTGGACCTACCGGGGCCTGGTCGAGGCCGCCCACAGGTTCCTGCCCGGAGGCGGACGGCAGTGGCCGCCTGTGCCCGAGGCCGAGACCGGCTGGGTCGGGAGCGCCCCTTGGCCGCAGCTGTCGTGCCGGGTGTCACGGCTCGCCGCACTCGCACTGCCGGGGCTGACGCTCAGTCTCGTCGACCACCTGGCCGACCGTACCGACGACCTGGCGCGCGGTTTCGTCCGGGCGGTCCGCCGCCGGGACTGGCTGCAGGCGGCCGGCCTGGGCCGCTGGCTGGCCCGGCTGCCCGACGTACCGCAGACCCTGGGGCTCGACAGTGGTCTGGCGTTCGTCTGCCAGATGGACGGTGCCGACCCACGGGTGAAGCTGCACACCGTGGCCGCCCAGCGATTCCATGGACGTGGCTGATGACGGCCGAGCGCAGTGACTCGGGGCTGCTGGACCGACTGGTCCGCGGCAGCCTGGGGTGGCTGGAGGAGGCGCGCGAGTCCTTCCGCCTGCCCCCGGGCGTGACGACCGGCGCCGACTCCTCCCTGCCCCTCAAACCGCTCGGCGAGCTCGCCGAACTGGCCCAGCTTATCGGGGCGTTGCACCCGCTGGACGAGATCCGGCTGACCGCCCGCCGGCTGTTCGCGTTCGCCTGGAACGAGACCCGGCACGGCGAGCTGTTCGCCGACCTGATCCGCGGGGAGCCGTTCGCCATCTATCCGGTGGAGCTCTACGGGATCTTCGCCCAGGCCGGGCTGCGCCATGCCGAGGTCGACGAGCTGCTGCGCACGACCACTCGGCTGCGCGGCTGGCGGGTGGCGCGCGAGGACCACACCCGTACACTCGGCGTTCTCAACGCGGAGCGGCGGATCGGGCTGCGGCAGCACGCCGACTTCTCCGCCGTGCTGGCACTGACCGGTCTCGGCCGACTGCCGGAGCCCTGGACGCTGGATCGCAAGGCGGCCTACGGCATGACCCACGACGTCTTTCACCTCACCGACTGGGGGCGCAACCGGCAGGGGCTGTCCTGCGAACTCGCCGGCTATCTGCGGCTATGGCTCCCCGCCTGGCTGGAGAACTGGCTGGAAGAGCAACTATGGGACCTGGCGGGCGAGTTGCTTGCCGCGACGGCCTGTCTGCCGAATGCCCCGTACGATCCGGTGGCCTGGCAGCGGCTGGCGGACGTGCAGGCGGCCGACGGCAGTATCCCCGAGATAGGCGCGGCGCCGACCTCGGGCGACCCCGGTGTCCTCTTCGCCGCCTGCTACCACTCCACCCTGGTGACCGCGTTCGCCGCTACCCTCGCGCGGTCTGCCGCCGATGACGCCGGCACCGGCCCGACGGGCGCGAGCCCGGCGCTGGTGGGCGGGCGGCCCCCTGCGAAAGCGAGAGTGCCCCTTGACCGTGACGGCCGCGTCCCCCGCTTTGCTGCACGGGGTCGGCGACCGGGCCCTGGCCTGGCTCGACGACCACCGTGACTACTTCAGGCTGACCCCCGACGACTTCGTCGCTAACGCCGTCATCGAACGGCTCAAACCCATCGGGGAACTGGCCCTCAATATGCGGGTGCTGTTCCGGGAGGGCGTGGCCGGCTCGCGGCAGCAGGCCCGCGCCGAGCAGCTGTTGGACTTCACCTGGCGCGAGTTACTCGACGGCGGCAATGTGCTGGCCCGGCTCCAGCACGACGAGCCGATCTCGCCCGTACCGCTGGAGATCTATGCCATCTTCTACAAGCTGGGCCACCGTCATCCGGGGCTGGAGGCCGCGATGCGGGCCGGCCGACGCACGCTGACCTGGACGGCGCGGGAGATGGTGCCCAACCGGCGGCTCGGTGTGCTCAACGCGGAGCGCAATCTGGGCCTGGCGCCCAGTGCCGACTTCGACGAGGCAGTGGCCCGCACCTGGCTGGGGCAGCTGCCCGAGCCGTGGACGGTGCAGCGCCACATCGGCTACGACATCACCCACGGCGTCTTCCACCTCACCAACTGGGGCGAGTTCCCGGAGCGAATCCCGCCGGAGATCGCCGACTACCTCACGTGCTATCTGCCGGCATGGATGGACGACTGGGCGGAACTGGAACACTGGGATCTGCTGGGTGAACTCCTCGTTGTCGACGCCTGTCTGCCACGGCCCACACTGGACGCGGGGCTGTGGGAGCGCTATGCCGCCGCGCAGTCGGACTCCGGTGCGATGCCCATCCAGGGCGGGATGCCGCAGGGCGATCCGGCGCGCGTCTTCGACCTGGTCCACCATCCCACCCTGGTCGCCACGTTCGCCTCCGCGATGGCCACTTCCCGGGCGATGTCCGCCGCCTGATGAGCGCGGAACGCGATGCCGCGCTCGCCGACCGCCTCGCGGACGCGGTCGCCCATATCGACGCCCCGGACGTCGCGGTCGCTGTCACCCGGCACGGTGTGCGGACCGTGCTCACCGGAGGTTCCGCGCTGCCGCCGCCGACACCACGCCATACGCTGCGCTACGAACTGGGCTCGGCGTCCAAGACCTTCACCGTGCTCCTGCTGGCCGCCCTGGCCAGGGCCGGCGTGCTCACCCTGGACGATCCGCTCACCGCCCATCTGCCGGACTTGCCACTGCCGCATCCGCACTCGCGCCGGATCACCCTGCGGCATCTGGCCACCCACACCTCGGGGCTGCCGCGGATCCCCACCGACCTGATCGCCGGCGCCCTGCTGCGTCCGTACGACAACGGGTACGCCGCCTACGACACCGAGCGGCTGCTGCGCACCTTCGCCCGCACCCGGCCCCGGAACCGGCCGGGCACCCGCTGGCGGTACTCCAACTTCGGGCTGGCGCTGCTCGCCCCGGCGATGTCCCACGCCGCGGGCGCCGACTACCCCTCCCTGCTCAGGGACCACGTGCTGCGCCCGCTCGGGCTGGACGACACCACCCTGGGCCCCGGGGCCACCGGTACCGACGCCATCGGACACTGTACGAACGGGGTGACGCCGGTGGCCGGCGCCGATATGGGCGCCTTCGCGGCCGCCGGCGCGGTCCGGTCCACCCCCGGCGATCTGCTCGGCTACCTCGAAGCGCACCTCTCTCCCGAGGACACACCACTCTCCGGGCCGCTGCGTGACGTCCAGGTTCCGCTGTTGCACCGCGGCTGGCGGCACCGCAGCACACACACCCTGACGTGGTTTCACCACCCTGCTCCACAGGGCTCGTTGCTCTTCCACGCGGGTGCGACGTTCGGGCAGCAGGCGTTCCTCGGCTACCACCCGGCGACGCACACCGGGCTGGTCGCACTGGCAACCCGGCGCGGCCACACCTGCCGGATGATCAGCACCAGCTACGAGCTGCTGTATGCGCTGGCTGGCCTATGTCAGCGCCTATGAAGAACCTGATCACTTCGATCTTGGGGCCGGAATGGGAGAAATCCTCCCCCCACGGGCAGGACCTCTCGATAGCAACTGTGGTGTCTACGCCCAGTTGCGCCGAAAGGTCCTGTCATGCCGTTGAGCTTGTTCCTTAACCGCGATGTCACTCTCTGTGTTGAGGGCTCTGATCGCTGCGGTCTGCTTCGGTCACGTTCGATCAGCCTCTCGGGTCGCTTGACGGTTTTGCCCACGTCGTAGCGGGTGGCGGGGTGTCGGTTCTTGCGCCGGCGAGGCTGACCTGGAGTCCTTCGATTGCTGACCCAGGATCAGCAGCCGACTGCGCAGGGGACCGGCGGAGGTGGCCGCCATCACCTCCGCAGGCACTCAGGCGATCGTAGGGGGCCTGTTCGGGGTGTCCGGCGGTGCCGTCCGTCGTGAAGCAGCGGGTGTTGGTGAGCCCGCGCTCGGTGTGGATGCGGTTTGTCCAGCGGGTCAGGAACTGGTCGATGTCCAGGCTCGTGACGGTTGACGGCACTTGTACGTTTATTGGGCGCTGGCGGTATGCGCCTTCCTCACCCTTGGTACAGGGCTCAACTATGAAGGGGAAGGCGGTGCCCCAGATTCCCGCCCTTCGAGTGTTCCCGTGCTGGTGGAGTGTCCCGCGGTGATCCGAATGTTCTCCCTCGGCACGGGGGTCCTCGCCCCAGCCCTGTTACGCGTTCGGTGACCGTATCCCTCAGCCGGCGTCGTGTCAGGGCCCACCGGCCGTCGGAGCCTCCCGGCGATCGGCCCCTTCTTGTACTGCCTGTGATTGCAGCGCGGTGAAGGCCAGGCCGTCATGGACTATTCCGCTTTTCCTTCTCTTCCCGTCGCTGGGTGTGGGCCTGTTCTGGTTCCGGGGGAGCTGTGGGTGGCCACCGAGATCCGGCGTCCTGACGGGGCGGTGGTGCCGTGCCGGGCGGCGTCGTTGCTGATGGGCGCGGGCCGGCGGGTTACGGTTTCCGATCCCTCGCCGGGCAGGTGTTCCCTCAGCCTCTCAGGACCAGTCAAAACCAACCTGGGAGAACTCCGGCACTTCACCGTCACCTGCCATCCACGCGGTGTCCGAGTCCCACATCCGTAAGGGTGACAGTCTTCCGCTGGAGGTAAGAAATTATGAAGGTACGCCAGTTCCGCGGACTCCGGCTCCGGCCTGGAAACGACATGTCACCGCCGGCGCTGCCGCACCCCAATGGATGGTTCGGCGTGGGGCTCGCCACGGAATGGAAGGCGGGCACCATCCTGACCAAGCCGTTCATGGACGGAGAGATCGTCGTCTACCGGACAAAGAAGGGGGTTATCCGTGCCGTCGAGCCGTACTGCCCCCACCTGGGAGCGCATCTGGGATCCGGCCGGATCGACGGCGAGAACATCATCTGCCCCTTCCATAAATTCGGCTTCGGGCCGGACGGGAACTGTACCGTCACGCCCTACGGCACACCGCCCAGGGCCACCTTGGCCACGCTGCACGTCCGGGAGCAGTACGGGATCATCTGGGTCTGGCACGCACACGACCGGACGCCGCCCACATGGGAACTGCCGGCCTTGCCGAGTGGTGAGGTGCTCGCCCAGCGGGCAATCGACCTGGTGGGCCATCCGCAGGAAGTCGCAGAGAACACGGTCGACTACGGGCATATCGCCACGCTGCACAAAATGAGCACAGAAGAGGAATCCGCTCCCACTGCCGACGGGCCGCTCTATTCGGTCCATGCCCGCTTGCGCGTCAAGACTTTCGGATTCGGGAACTTCTCCAAAACCAGCGCATTTCAGCTCATCGGCCCCGGGGCCGTGTATGTCCGTGCGTACCTTCCCTGGAACATCTACGTGGACAACTGGACTCTCGCTACCCCCATCGGCCCATGGCGTATCCGCCTCTGGCTGGCAATGGGCACAGGCCGGACGCGGGACGGAAAGCGGCGCCCGGCGCCTTCCCGGCGTTCGAAGGCGCTGTCGAGGATGCTGGGCCGCTGTGCAGTAGCGGCGTTCTGGCCGATCGTCACCGAGGACTTCCCCATCATGCACCACAAGCGGTATGTGCCGCACCCTCGGCTCAATGACAAAGACGGCCCGGTAGGCCACTTCCGCCACTGGGCGTCCCAGTTCTACCCTCCGCCGCCGGCCGATGAGAAACCTCCACCTGCCGCAACACGCGTCCCCGACAAGGCTGACCACGTCGACGCGCGCTCCGAAGACCGGCGCTGAATTCCCCGGGCCTTGACGAAGCGAAGGTGCTCACATGAAAACGAACGCAGCGCACGGTGAACACGCCGCAAGCGGCCGGAATGGCCGTCGCGATCTGCGAACGATCGGCCTGATCGGATTCACCCCAATCGTCCTCATGTCCGCGCTCGTGTTCTTCTCCCCTACATTCCCCTACCCGGATGACAACCTGCACGGCCAGGTGTACCTGGACTACCTCTTCCATTATCACATCGGGGAAATCCAGTCGATCGTGACAATCGCGTACGGAGCTGCGGTCTTCCTGTTCTTCGTGCTGCTCATCGGGGCATATGAGCAGCGTGACGGCACAACAGCCACGCTGCGGAACGTGGTGGTCGGCGCCATAGGCAGCTACCTCGCGGTCTGGGCTGCTGTCTCTGCCCTCACGCTGCTCATGGTCCTGATCGCGCGGGGGTACCCATCTTTCGGAGCCGATCCTTCTGACCTCAAGCTGATCACGCTGTGCTGGGACATGCTGAACACGTTCCTTGCGTCCGGCGCGGTACCCCTGGCACTCACCTTCGCTGCCATCGCCCGGGCGAACCGATCATGCCCCCTTCTGCCCCGCAAGCTCGGGGAGCATGGTGCCATCGCCGTCGTCGTGGCCAATGCAGCCTCGCTCGGCTGCGCGTTCGTCTACCGCGGCCCGTGGTCCCCAGGATCAACCTTGCAGTTCCTGGTCCCCCTCGGTGCCACCTCCATCTGGATGATCGCCACGGCAGTGGTCCTGCTCCGCAAAAAAGAGCCCATGCCGGGCTGACGAGCCCCGGCGCAGGCCCCGGCGGCCGACAGTTCTGTTCTCCTCCCCGCGACTTGGGCGACCAGCGGTTCTGGCGCGCGAGCATGATCGGCCTCGGGACCGGCGGCACCTGCTCGATGCCCTCAGTCTCGCGCTGAACACAGAGGTGCTCTGTGAAGGACGAGGTACACCGGCCACCGGGTCCGTGCCGTCAATACACCGCTTTCATCCTGAATATTCGCAGATCGGGAGGGTACGTACGGCTGCCACGATCCTGACGATGCATGTTGGTCGAGCAGCGTGCTCGCCGCAGCACCCGCCAGGACTTGAGGTGTGCGAAGGAGCGCTCACCAGGTGCGTGGAATTGTGCCTGATCGCGGTCGAACTGCTGGTAGCGCTCGGGCTGTTCGTGGTGGCAGCGCGGAGTGCGGACTGTGGCTCCTGTGCCTTGGTAGGGGTCCCGGACTGGTGAGCTCGCGGAAAACAACGCTAAGGGGCTGCGGCCCAATTCAGAGGCCAGCATCACTGGCCGAGGGCATTGGCGCGGTTCTCATACTCGCGGCGGGCCTTGCCCCGGGATCGCCGAAGCGCCGTC
This sequence comes from Streptomyces sp. NPDC020379, assembly GCF_044387105.1. Lineage (NCBI taxonomy): Bacteria > Bacillati > Actinomycetota > Actinomycetes > Kitasatosporales > Streptomycetaceae > Streptomyces > Streptomyces sp. NPDC020379. Next base: position 19,372 of record NZ_JBIRVR010000027.1, on the reverse strand, counting down.
GAGGGCTTGACACCAGCCGAGGAGCTGGAGGTGAACCGTGGGCACGGCGGTGACGCCCTGATCGAGCACGGCCTGTTCGACCACGTCCAGCTCGGTTGCACGTAGGAAGTCGGCGACCCTGCCCGGCATATCGAGGTGACCGGCAGTTCCAGGGCCATGGTGTCTTCGTGGTCGGCCGCGGTGTGCTCGGGCAGGAGGTCGGTGATGGCGGTGCGGACGGCACTGCGGCTGACATCGTGATCGCAGACGAGAGCTGCGATGGAGCGGCCTTCCAGGTGCGCGGTGCGCACGGCATCGGCCTTGCCGGCCGGGACGGCGGGGCGGCGTCCGCCCTTGTTGCCCTTGCCCTCGGCGGACCGCAGCCCATCGTAGAACGGCTCGCGCTGGAAGTCGCGTTGGAGCTCGCTGGCGGCGAGGGTCTGCACCATGAACTCACGGTGGACAGCAGTTCGCCGGTGCACGGGTGGCAGGCGGCGAGGTCCATCGCGGAGAACGCGCCGTCGTGGATGCGCAGCGCCACCTGGTCACGGTGGAGGACGTCGAACACGTCGAGGATGCCTCTGGTGCTGCGTACGAGGCGGAGCAGTTCGCGCAACTCCGGGCGCTGGAGGCGGCTGGAGGCGCTCGGGTCCTCCTCGAAGACGACCGGGTCCTCGATCCCGGCCCCGTCCGGGACAGCGTTGCGTCACGGAATGCGGGCAGCCAACCCTTGCGGCCGAGGGCCCGGATGCGGGCGCCCTCGTCGTCGCGGTGTGGGAGCCGAAGCGTCCTTCTCAGGTATGAGGTTGACCGGAATTGGGCCGCAATGACAGGACGTCGTCCGCAGCGGACTGCTCTGCTTCGGCGAGGGTGGATGACGAACCGGCGCGACTGCGCGGGTTGACGGGCGTTGATGCCTCGTCGGAGTGGTGAGTTACGGCTGGATGTGCTGGTGTACCACCGGGGGTGTTCGGGTGCGCGGTGGTGCGTTGACGGCGCTTGTACGTCTATTGAGTGCTGGTGGTGTACGCCTTCCCCACCCTTGATACAGGGCTCAACTATGAAAGGGAAGGCGGTGACTCAGTTTCCCGCCCTTGGGTGTTCCCGTACTGGTCGGGTGTCCCGCGGTGATCCGTGTGGTTTCCCCAGTGCGGGTGTCCTCACCACAACCCCGCCACGCGTGCGGTGACCGTATCGTCTCAGCCGGCGTCGTGTGGCAGGGCCCACCGGCCGTCGGAGCTCCCGGCGATCGCCCCTCTTACTGCCTGCGACTGCAGTGCGGTGAAAGCCAGGCCGTTATGGACTATTCCACTCTCCCTTTCCTTCCCGCCGCTCGCTCTGTGCCTGTTCTGGTTCCGGGGGAGGTGTGGGTGGCCACCGAGATCCGGCACCCTGGCGGGGCGGTGGTGCCGTGCCCGGCGGCGCCGTTGCTGACGGGTGCGGGCGGGCTGGCGGGTTACGGCTTCCGGGCCCGCACCGGGCCGGTGCGGCTGCTGCCCCCGGGAACGCCCAGCGACTTCCAGCTGATGACCGCGTCCGCCAACGTGAGGGCACCCGGTGACGGCGCCGCTGCCGGCGGGTGTGCGGTGGTGCTGGCGGTGGGGGTGATGGCGTCTCCCAAGCTGCTCAGGCCGGGTGGGCTGGTACGGACCGTGCTGGGCGCCTGGGCGGGGGCGGTGCGTCCGCGTACGGTGTTGCTGGCGTCGCCGCGGTCGTTGTGTGCGGGGGTGGAGCGGGCGATCGAGGTGGTCGAGGCTCTGCTGGAACGTCATGCCGGGGCCGGTCGTCCGGTGTTCGTGCGGAAGCAGATCGTCCATAACACCCACGTTGTCCGTGACCTGGAGTCCCGTGGTGCGGTGTTCGTGGAGGAGCTGGATGAGGTGCCGGACGGGGCGGTGGTGGTGTTCTCCGCGCACGGTGTCTCCCCGGAGGTGCGCGAGGAGGCGGTTCGCCGGGGTCTTGAGGTGGTGGACGCTACCTGTCCGCTGGTGACGAAGGTGCATTCCGAGGCCCGCCGCTTCGCCGCCCGCGGGGACACCGTGGTGCTGGTCGGCCATGCGGGACACGAGGAGGTCGAGGGCACCCTCGGCGAAGCGCCGGAGGCAACGGTCCTGGTGCAGAGCCCCGACGACGTGACCGCATTGCGGGTCCCGGATCCCGCCCGTGTCTCCTACCTGACCCAGACCACCCTCGCCCTGGACGAGACAGCCGAGATCATCACCGCCCTGGAGAAGCGTTTCCCCGGCATCCGCGGGCCGGGCTCGGACGATATCTGCTACGCCACCACCAACCGCCAGCACGCCCTGAAAGCTGTCGCCGCGCAGAGCGATGTGGTGTTGGTGGTCGGCTCAGCCAATTCCTCGAACTCGGTACGCCTGGTGGAACTGGCCCAGCGCGGTGGCACCCCGGCCCACCTCGTCGATGACGTCACCGGGATCCGCCCGGAGTGGGTCCAGGACGCAGGCGTGGTCGGTCTGAGTGCTGGGGCCTCCGCCCCGCAGGCCCTGGTCGACGACGTGGTCGCGGCGCTCGGGGGTCTGGGCCCGGTGACGGTTCGCGAGCACACCACCGTGACCGAGACGGTGACCTTCGGGCTGCCGGCGGCGGTGAGGTCCCGATGACTACCCGACCGGGCCGCCCCGCCCCGGCCACCGCGCAGCCTTCTGCCGGACCACGGACCCCGGCTCCTGCCGCTCGTACTGCTCCGTTCACCGGACCAGGTATCCCGGCCGCGCGCTTTCCCCTCCTGTCCGCCCTGACCACACCGAAGGACTTGCGAGGTCTCACGCACGACAACCTTTCGGCCCTGGCTTCTGAAATCCGTGCTTTCCTCATCGGCACGGTGTGTGCGACGGGTGGGCATTTGGGGCCGAACCTGGGGGTGGTGGAGCTGAGCATCGCCCTGCACCGGGTCTTCGATTCCCCCCGGGACACGGTGCTGTTCGACATCGGTCACCAAGGCTATGTCCACAAGCTCCTCACCGGCCGCGCCGAAGGCTTCGACCGGCTACGCCAGGCGGGTGGTCTCTCCGGATATCTTGCCCGGGCTGAGTCCGGGCATGATGTGATCGAGAACTCCCATGCCTCGACGGTCCTGTCCTACGCCGACGGCCTGGCCAAAGCCCGCCAGCTCACCGGTGAGAGCGGCCGTGCGGTGGTCGCCGTGGTCGGGGACGGTGCACTGACCGGCGGCATGTGCTGGGAGGCACTGAACAACCTCGGCGGCGCCCCCGACCGTCCCGTCGTGATCGTCCTCAACGACAACACACGCTCCTACGCCCCCACCATCGGAGCACTCGCCGACCATCTGGAACAGCTGCGCGCGAGTGCGCCGGACAGTGTGGACTGGCTGCTCAATGCGGCCGGGCGCCCGCACGGCACCGCGGCCGGCACAGGCACTACAGCTCCGGGTGCTGGCCGCAGCCAGGCACGTCCTGACGGACCAGGCAACCGCGAGGGCCAGGACGGGAATGGCAGCGCACCGCTCAGTGACGACGGGGAGGGCGTCGTGTTGCCGGGTCCGTTGCCGGTGGCCCGCAACCTCTTCCACCTGCTCGGTTTTGCCTATCTCGGTCCCGTCGACGGCCACCACCTGCCCTCCCTCGAGGAAGCCCTGTCCATGGCGCGGGATCTGCGCCGTCCGGTCGTGGTCCATGCGGTGACGGTCAAGGGCCGCGGCTACGCGCCCGCCGAGGCGGATGCGGCGGACTGCATGCACGCTGTCGGCACCCTGGACCCGGCAACGGGCCGCCCCAGCACGGCTGGCAGCTCCCCGTCGTGGACGAGCGTGTTCGCCGGGGAACTGTGCGAGCTGGGGGAGCGGTACGAGAACATCGTCGCGGTCACGGCGGCGATGCCCGGCCCGACCGGCCTGGCCCGCTTCGGCGAGCGCTTTCCGCACCGGTTCTTCGACGTGGGCATCGCCGAGCAGCACGCGGTCACCTCCGCCGCCGGACTCGCCCTGGGTGGCTTCCACCCGGTTGTCGCGGTCTATGCCACGTTCCTGGGCCGTGCCTTCGACCAGGTGCTGATGGATGTCGCCCTGCACCGGCTGCCGGTCACCTTCGTCCTGGACCGGGCCGGGATCACCGGCCCCGACGGCCCCTCGCATCACGGTATGTGGGACCTCACCCTCCTCGGCGCGGTCCCGGGCATGCGGGTCGGTGTCCCGCGGGATGCCACCCGGCTCCGTGAACTCCTCACCGAGGCCGTCACTCACACCTCCGGCCCGACCGCCCTGCGCTTCCCCAAGGCCGCCGTCACCGACGACATCCCCGCCTACAAGCGTCTGGGGCCGGTCGAGGTCCTGCACCAGAGCCGGGTCCGGGATGTGCTGCTGGTGACGGTGGGCCCGCTGGCCGGCCCGGCGGTGGAAGCCGCCCGCTATCTGGAAGGCCAGGGCATCGGGGTGACGGTCGCCGATCCCCGCTGGGTCCTGCCCGTACCGCCCGAACTCACCGAACTCGCTACTGCGCACCGGCTGGTGGTGACGGTGGAGGACAACACCCGCGCCGGCGGGGCAGGCACGGCGGTCGCCCGCGCGGTGGCCGACGCCGGCTCCCGCGTCCCGGTACGGGTGCTGGGCCTGCCCGGACGCTTCATCGCCCACGGCACCCGTCCCGACATCCTCGCCGCCTGTGGGCTCACCGCCCAGGGCATCGTCTACTCCGTCCTGCGCGCCCGCGCCGACCGCCCCCACGACGACGGAGGCCGGTGATGGCCGCCGCCTGGCCGACCTTCTGGCGCCTCTCCAACGGTTCTGTCCAGCAGCCCGTCCGTCATAGCAAGGTGCCCGCCCCTGCGGACACGGCCGGCGCACCGGTTCCTCCGGGAAGTCCCCGGCGTGCGAAGCGTGAACCAGCGGGCAGCGACAGGCCCATCCCTGACACGCACGAGCCACACCTGGGCAGGAGCACACGGAGGGACGATGCCCCCTCCGCTGCCCGGCAGACGGCTGAGGGCGTACGGGTGCCGCAGTATCGGGACAGCGACGTGCGGTCGGTCGTGGTCCTGGGATCAACGGGTTCCGTCGGGGCCCACGCCGTCGAGGTCATCGCCGCCTCTCCCGGCCGGTTCAGGGCCGTGGCCCTGGCCGCGGGCGGAAGCCGTCCCGGGGTGCTGGCCCGCCAGGCTCTGCGGACCGGAGCGCGGATGGTCGCCGTCACCGACCCGTCCGCTGCCAGGGACTTCACTGACGCCTTCACTGCCCTGGCGTGGGCGGCAGGCACACCCCGTCTCCCTCTGCCGGTGGTACTGCCAGGTACGGAGGGGCTGTCGGCTGCTGCCGGTTGGCCGTGCGATGTCGTGCTCAACGCCCTCCCCGGCGCAGCGGGCCTGCCCGCCACCCTCACCGCGCTGGAGGCCGGGAGCCTGGTGGCGTTGGCGAACAAGGAATCCCTCGTGGCCGGCGGCCCGCTGATCGCGCGGGTGGCGGGGCCGGGACAGATCGTGCCCGTGGACTCCGAGCACAGCGCCATCATGCAGTGCCTGCCCGGCTGGGCCTACGCCTGCCCCGTCCCCGGCATCCAGCACCTGGTCCTGACTTGCAGCGGCGGCCCGTTCCGTACCCATACCCGAGCACAACTCGCTGCCGTCACTCCCGCCCAGGCCCTGAAGCATCCGACGTGGCGGATGGGCCCACTCGTCACGGTGAACTCCGCCACCCTGGTCAACAAGGGTCTGGAACTCATCGAGGCCCAGGCCCTGTTCGGTCTGGGTTATGACCGCATCACCGCGGTCATCCACCCCCAGTCCGCGGTGCACTCGATGGCCGAGTACGCCGACGGCTCCACCCTCGCTCAGGCCGCACCACCGGACATGCGGCTGCCCATCGCCACCGCCCTCGCCTGGCCCCACCGCCCCCCACCCGCTGTGATCGAGCCCCTCGACTGGACCGGGTCCCATGCCTGGACCTTCGAGCCGGTGGACGAGGCCCGGTTCCCCGCCCTCGCCCTCGCCCGCGAAGCAGGGCGCCTCGGCGGTACCGCCCCAGCCGTGTTCAACGCGGCCAACGAGGAAGCCGTCACCGCCTTCCTCGCCGGTGCCATCCCCTTCTCCGCCATCACCCACACCGTCGAGCAGGTACTCACCGACCACACCCCGATCCCCGACCGTGATCTGACCCTCGACACCGTGCGGGCTGCCGATGCCTGGGCCCGCCACCACTCCCAAGACCACCTCCACACCCACCCCACCCACATCCCCGTCCGCCGCCCGGTCCCGAGCCCCACACCTCCAGCGAAGGAGGCCTGAGATGCCCGCCATCGACCTCGGCCTTCCCACCCCACCCCCCACCACTCCGGTGCGCCGCCGCACCCGGCGAATCCATGTCGGCGATGTCCCAGTCGGCGGCGGCGCACCGGTCTCCGTCCAGACCATGACCACCACATTGACTGCCGATGTGGATGCCACCCTCCAGCAGATCGCCGAGATCACCGCGGCGGGCTGTGACATCGTCCGCGTCGCCGTCCCCACTCAGGACGACGCCGACGCCCTCCCCGCGATCGTCGCGAAGTCGAGACTGCCGGTGATCGCCGATATCCACTTCCAGCCCCGCTACGTCTTCGCCGCCCTCGACGCCGGCTGCGCCGCGGTCCGCGTGAACCCCGGCAATATCAAGAAGTTCGACGACAAGGTCAAAGAGATCGCGGCAGCCGCCTCGGCAGCCCGGGTGCCGATCCGGGTCGGGGTCAACGCCGGCTCCCTCGACCCGCGCCTGCTGGCCAAGCACGGCCGCGCCACGCCGCAGGCCCTGGTGGAGTCCGCGCTGTGGGAGTGCTCCTTGTTCGAAGAACACGGCTTCACCGACCTGAAGATCGCGGTCAAGCACCACGACCCGCTGACGATGATTGCCGCCTACCGGCTGCTGTCCGACGCCTGCGACTACCCCCTCCACCTCGGCGTCACCGAAGCAGGCCCCGCCTTCCAAGGAGCCATCAAATCCGCCGTCGCCTTCGGGATCCTGCTGGGCGAGGGGATCGGGGACACCATCCGCGTCTCCCTCTCCGCACCACCCGTCGAGCAGGTCAAGGCCGGCTGCCACATCCTGGCCTCCCTCGGACTGCGCCCCCGCAGACTGGAGATCGTCTCCTGCCCCGGCTGCGGCCGCCTCCAAGTCGACATCCATAAGCTGGCCGCCCGCGTGGAGGCCGCGTTCGAAGGGTTCCCCCACCCGCTGCGCGTCGCGGTGATGGGCTGCGTTGTCAACGGGCCCGGTGAGGCCCGCGAAGCCGACCTCGGTGTGTCCTGCGGCAACGGCAAAGGCCAGATCTTCCGCAAAGGGGAAGTGCTGCGCACCGTGCCGGAGGCAAGGATCGTCGACGCCCTCCTCGACGAAGCCCTCGCCCTCACCGCCGCTACCGGTGCTGAGGGAGGCGAGCTGCCGTGACCACACCCACCGATCCCCGCGTCAGCCCCTCGCGGACGCACCACGGCCCGGAGGAACGCGGCGTCTTTGGCGAGGTGCGCGGCCGCGTCGAGGCTGTCCTGTACGCCTTCGTGCGGGACAAGGCCGCCGCCGCCGAAGCGGCGGGACTCTCCGCCGAGGCAGCCGAGGCGGTAGAGACGTTCCTGCGGGCCGGGGGCAAACGGATCCGGCCGCAGTTGTGCGTGCTCGGCTGGCAGGCGGCAGGAGGCACCGGCCTTCCCGACCCCGTCGTACGGGTCGCCGCGTCCCTGGAAATGTTCCACGCCTTCTGCCTGATCCACGACGACGTCATCGACCACTCCGACACCCGGCGCGGACAGCCCACCGTGCACCGCGCCCTGACCGCCCGCCACCACCCCGGCCGCACCCCACAGGCAGCCCAACGGGTGGGGGCCGCGGCCGCGATCCTGGTCGGGGACTTCGCGCTGGCATGGGCCGACGAACTCCTGCACACCACCCGCCTCACCCCCGCCCAGCACAAGCGGATCACCCCCCTCATCGACGCGATGCGCACCGAGGTCATCCACGGCCAGTACCTCGACGTCACCGCGACCGGACAAGCCGGCACCGACGTGGACCGCGCCCAGCTAATCGTGCGCTACAAGACCGCCAAGTACACCTGCGAGCGGCCACTGCACATCGGCGCCGCCCTCGCCGGCGCCGACGACACCACCCTCGACCAACTCAGCGCCTTCGCCCTCCCGCTCGGCGAGGCATTCCAGCTCCGCGACGACCTCCTGGGCGTCTTCGGCCACCAGAACGCCACCGGCAAACCCGTCCTGGACGACCTGCGCGAAGGCAAACCCACCATGCTGATCGCCCACGCCCTGGCAGCCGCCGACCAGGCCCAGGCCCGGCAGCTGCGCACCCTGTACGGCGACCCGCACCTCAAGGACGACACCGCCGCCACCGTACGCAGCCTGCTGCACGCCACCGGAGCACACCACACGGTCGAGCAGATGATCCACGACCGTCACACCCAGGCCCTCAAAGCCCTGGCCCGCCTCAACGCCCCCACCAGGGCACGTGACGCCCTCAAAGCCCTGGCCGGCCAAGCCGCCTGGAGAACCTCATGACCTCCCCACCCCACACCACCAGACCACACCCGCACAAGCAACTCCAGCCGGCCTCACACCGCGGCCTGCACACCGGCATCACCCGCACTTTCCAAACCCTGGAGAAGACCCTCGAGGCGCACGGAGCCCCGACCCACACCCGCCACCAAATCGCCCACAACAAACACACCACCAAACCCCTTCCGGATAAAGGCCCGCTACGCCGACACGGCCACCACCTGAGGGCAACCGGCTCGCCTGGCCGAACAGGCCGTCGGCCGCGCCCGGAGCAGGACGGCCGCCGACCACCACCTGGCCCAGGCCCTGACCTGCCTGGAGGAAGCCGACCCCGCTCCAGCCGGCCGACAGACCCTGCTCACGCTCGCCCATGCCTGCGCCTGCCGCGACCGGTAAGCCCCCGGAGCCACCGATGAACCACAGCACCCCCCACCCCGCACCACCCCCGGACACCGGCCCCACGGAGTCGACTTCCCCGGCCCGTGTGCGGGACTCCCGTGGCCAGCCGCCACCCCTCCTCGCCCAGAGCGCCCCCGAGCGGCCACCAGCACCCGCCGTGCAGCAGGACGACCCTGTCCCGTCGTCTGCGGCTGTGCCCCGGCATCTCGCGGTGATCCTGGACGGCAATCGGCGCTGGGCCCACAAGCACCACCTGCCCGTCACTGTGGCCTACCAGGCCGGGGCCCAGCGGGTACACGACCTGGTGACCTGGTGCGAAGGAGCCCACATCCGCTACGTCACCGTGTGGGCCCTGTCCCAGGACAACCTGCACCGTGACCCCGCCGCGGTCACCGACATCCTCCACGCGATTACCACTGGGCTGCGGGCCATGGCCGCCACCCGACGCTGGTACATCCGCGCCATCGGCGCCCTCGACCTGCTCCCCGCCGAACACGCCGAGGCGCTGCGCGCACTGGAAGAGGACACCCGCGGTATCGCAGGCGTCACGCTCAACGCGGCAGTCGCCTACAGCGGACGCGGCGACATCGTCGACGCCGTCCACACCCTGACCCAGCAGCGAGGCGCCGACGGGGAGCACGACCAGCCCGTCACCGAACACCTGGTGGCACGCCACCTGTCCACCGCTGGGCAACCCGACATCGACCTCGTCATCCGCACCTCCGGCGAACAACGCCTCTCCGGTTTCATGCCCTGGCAGACCGCCGAGGCCGAGCTTTACTTCACCGACGCCGACTGGCCCGGCTTCACCCATGACGACTTCCTGCGGGCACTGCACTCCTACGCCGGCCGCGACCGCCGACACGGACTCTAAGGAGACCCATGCCTCCCCGTGACTTTCACATTCCTTTCACCTGCCCCTCTCCGGATAAAGAAGACATCGACTGGGCCGAAAACTGGGGAATCGCGTGGGTGAAAAGGCTTGGCTTCGTGCCTGACGATCCGAAGACGGATGCCCGCTATAAGTTGCTCAACTATGCCTGGTTCGTCGCTTCGTCCTGTCACGGCCTCCCGCGCGAGAAGATGGTACCGGAGATTCAGGCCATGTACCTCACAGGGGTCGTGGACGATTTCTTCGACCGGCCTCAAATCGGAGAGGAACTCGGTCGAGAAGTATGCCGGCAGATTCACGAATTCCTTCGCACCTCGCACACCTCACCCTCGCATCACCCGTTCGTACACGCCTTCGCCGATCTTTGGCGGCACCTCACCGAGGGGATGTCCGACTACTTCGCCGGGCACGCCGGGGTATCGTGGACATCGTTTTTCCTCGGGTGCACCGAAGAGATCCGCATGCGTGACACCACGGGAATCCCGAAGATGGAAGACTATATGGCGACGCGCAGGAAATGTATCGCCATGAACGTGTTCTTCGAAGCCCTTCAGGCTGCGCGCGGATTTGAGGTTCCGGCAGAGATTTACGAACAGCCGCTTTTCGCGGAGATGCGGCAGGATATCCACGACGCCGTCATCTTCTCCAATGACATTCAGTCAATCAGGAAAGATTGCCTTACCGGAGGCGTATCCAACTCTATCTTCGTCTTGCAGCACCACGCCGGTCTTGGCCGTGGACAGGCCGAAGCCCACTTGTACGAGAAGGTCCAAGAGATCTTCCGGAACATTCAGCGTCTCCGTGATGACGTGCCGTCCCTCTGTGAAAACAGTGGGCTCGACCTCGACCTCGCGATCTCCTACGCGGAGCTCCTGACCACGGTCCTGGCCGGCGCGTTCAACTGGGTGCTGCGAAGCGGGGTGTACGACGAGGAATTTTTGAGGGTGGACATCGAGAACCTCCTTGCAGACGGGCCCTGACATGCTCTTTCCCCGGACAACATCGTCCGCACCTCCGGCGAACAGCGCCTCTCCGGCTTCATGCCCTGGCAGACCGCCGAGGCCGAGCTCTACTTCACCGACGCCGACTGGCCCGACTTCACCCACGAGGGCTTCCTGCGGGCACTGCACTCCTACGTCGGCCGCGACCGCTGACACGGCCTGTGAACAGCGCACACCGGCAACCGAAGACGCTCACCGCACGATGATGAAGGCAGTGAGGCGCCACCGCAGCCCTGTCCTGACGCACTACCAAAGGAGGTTCTGCCCCGTGCCGTTGGCCTACTCCCGCTTCCCCTCGCCGTCCCCGGACACCGTACGGCGCACCACCGCCCACACCTTGGACCGGCTCAGCTCTTCCGGGCCGTTCCACGGCACCCCCGCGCCGCCGCCTCCTGCGAGGCCACGCAGCCGGGCTGGGGGCAGTCGCCTACCGCCCCGGTGCCTTAACCGACGGCCTCGACGTCATAACCGAGGTGATCTGCTGGACCTGGTCCGTCGACGGCTTCTTCGACGGCCCAGCAGGCCAGGAGGTGTCCCGGGCCGGGAGGCGAAGCGCGAACTGGCCGCCGTCGCGCTGCGCCCGCCTGGCAGCCCGCCCATTACCCACGTCAAGGCCGGCCTGTGGGCTGGCCAGTTGGCGCGGGAATCGAACGAGCGTGAGGGACTCACTCGAGCCGGGAGGTGGGGCCAACTGCGCCGTTATGCCAATCCGCTACCGCGGCCAGCCGGCCGTCTCCACCGGCGGGAAGGCCAACGGTCTGCGGGCCCCGGTACGCCCGGCCTTCGACGAACTCGGTGCGGGCCCTCAGTTCCCTGGCCCGGCTTCACCCACGATGGCGTCGACCAGTGCCTGCACTGGTTCGCAGGCCGTCAACGACATTACGGAAACTGATACGTGAGGGGAGACAGGCAAATGAGCGCCACTTCGGGAACCTCCGCGCCGCGCGCAGCCAACGTGTCCAGGACATCCGAGCAGATGTGTCTGCGCTGGTCGGGCTATATTGGGCTGACCCCGCTGCTCCTGCTGCTGGTCTCGGTAGGGGGGCGCAGGTTTCCCTGGCCGAATGACAACGTGGAGGGAGGCGTGTACGCCTCCTACATGCTCCCGCACCGGACTGCGGAGATTCAGTCGGTTATCGGCATGGGCATGGTGCTGGGGCTGCTGATGTGGACGGCCCCGTTGGTCGTGGTATATATGCGACGGGCGGGACGGATCACCCTCAGCACGCTGACGCTGATCTGCGGCAGCGTACTCAGCCTGGCACTGTTCACCGTGTCCATTGCCTTGTATCTGGGGATCGTCCTCTTCGCACGAGGGTACCCCGGGTTCGGCAGCAACCCGGCCGACCACCGGATGATCACCCTGGCATGGCTGCTGATGAACTGCTGCTACTTCGTGGGCGAGATCATCCGAGGGGTGGCCTGCATCGCGCTGGTGACCGCGAACCGGGCCACTCCGGTACTCCCCAAGTCCCTCGGCACGTGGGGGGCGGGCGTGGTCGCCGTCGTCAGCATTCTGTGCTCAGCATTCGCGTTCGTGGCGACCGGACTGTGGTCACCAGGATCGACCGCCTCGCTAATGATCGTCGAAGGCGTGACGCTGGCATGGGTACTGGCCACTTCCCTGTGGCTGCTGCGGGCAACACACCGCCCCGATCTCGCCAACGGGCCGGGCAGGGGCTGAGCCCGATGGAACAGCATAAGACTGCCGTGCCGGGGCCCGCTTCCCCGCACGCGAGGCCATGGCCGCTGCTGGGGCACCTGGTCCCGTTGCTGCGCCGTCCTCTGGCGTTCATGCAGGACGCGCGGGGCATGGGCGAGGTGGCCGAGATCAGGGTGGGAACGACACGCGCCTACCTCGTGAACTCCCCTGAGCTGATCAAGCGGATCCTGGTCACTGATGCGGACCAGTTCGCGGACCTGGGCAACCTCTTCGAGCGGCCCCGGAAGTGGATCGGCCCCAGCGTGGTGCTGGTGACTGGCGAGCAACACCAGCGCCAGCGACGGGCCCTGCAACCGGCGTTCCGCCGAACCGTGGTCGAAGAGCAGGTCGAGACCATCCGGCAGGCGGTCGTTGCGGCGGGCGCGACATGGGAGGCGGGCCGTCCGCTGGCGGTCAGGGACGAAATGTACGGGCTCATCATCCGCATGACCTACCGGTACCTGTTCGGCGCCGATCCGGCTCCGAAGGTACTGGCGGAGCTGGTGCGGCTACTGCCGGTGGTGGAGAAGGGCATGGCCTTCCACGTCATCAATCCGCTGCCGGTGCTGAGCGGTCTTCCGCTGCCTTCCTTCCGGCGGTTCTTCCAGGCAGTGGACCGGGTCAACCAGGTGATGTCCGACGCCGTGTCACTGATGCCGCAGCCGCCGGGCGCGGGGTTCGTATCGGCGGCCCGCGATGCCCACCCCGGAGGCCAGGCGGAGCTGGTGCGGGCGGAGGCCACCGCAATGCTGCTGGGCGCAGTCCCCAATACCTCCGCGATGCTGACGTGGGCGCTGCACGAGCTTGCCGCCGCGCCAGGTCTGCAGCAGGAGCTGCGTGACGAAGTACGCACAGTGACGGGCGGGCGGGCGGTAACCGCCGGCGACCTGCACGCCCTGGGGGGCACGACACGGTTCGTCCAGGAGATCCTCCGCCTGTATGCGCCGTGGCTGATCACACGCCGTACCACCGCGCCGGTCGTGCTGGGGACGGTGCGGCTTCCCGCGGGTGCGCTGATCCTCATCAGCCTGCACGCGCTGCACCGTGATCCCAAGATGTTCGAGAACCCGGACGTGTGCGATCCCGCCCGCTGGCTGCCCGGGACCGCCCAGCCGGTTCCCCGGGAGACGTTCCTGCCATTCGGGGCGGGCAAGCGCCGCTGCATCGGCGAGCCCCTGGCTCTGGTGGAACTCATCATCACGGTGGCCACCGTCCTGGCCGACTGGGAGGTGAGGCCGCTTGCGGCGCGTGACGGAGGCATCCCCCGGCGCCTTGCCACGACCGCCGTCGTCCATCCCGCAGACGTCCCGATCATCCCAGTGCCGTGCGAGTACCAGAGCGCCCCGTCACAGGGCAAGGAGCCATGATGCCTCTCAGTTCGCTCTCTTCCTTTGCCCTCGGGCCGGAGAAGGTCAACAAGCATGCCCGGGAAGCCGAGCAGATCAGCGAAGAGCACTGCCGGCGCCTTGGCATCCTGCTGCCCCACTTCACCGAGTACGTCACCATCTCCTCCTGGCTCTACCCCCACGCCACTCCCGACCGGCTCAGCATCGTGAACGTCGTGAACGCGCTCGCCTTCTACATCGACGATGCTTACGTAGAAACGCCCCTCGGGCAGCGCTCACCCCAGGACGGCAGCGACGACCCGCTGCTGAGGCAAGCCCTTCAAAACGGCATCTCCTGCCTCCGCGGCGAGCCGCCCGCGCCCACCGCCTCCGCATACCGGACGCTGCCGGTTGCCTACCGTCAGGTGCGGGAGCTGCTATGCACCGGCGCCCCCGAGTCGTGGATCCAGCGCCTCGCGGACAGCCTGCTCACCCATCACATGAGTTCGTGCATGCTGCGCCGCACGAATTGTTCCGCAGCCGATCTGTCACTGAAGTACTACCTCAAGGTCCGGCCCGAGGATTCGGGTATGTACTTCACCACGGACCTCATGGAGTTCGCCAACGAGAATTACGTACCCGACAACCTGTGGCGGGATCAGGGCCTGTTCCGGATGCGGCAGATCACCGCAACCTTCGGAGCCGTCCTCAATGACCTCTTCTCGTATCACAAGGAAGCCCGCAGCGACGGCAATGTTCCGAACATCGTGAACGTCCTCGCCACCCGGGAAGGGCTCTCCTTCGAGCTGGCGGTACACCGCACGACGGACATTCTCAACAACCTGGTGGCAGAGTTCAGGCAGCTCCTTTCCGGTGCAGGCCGCTGCACCGGACCCGTCCCCGACGCCTACGCCCGCGGCCTGCACGATGAGCTGACGGCCTGCTACCACTGGCAGATGTCCACGAACCGCTACAGGTCCCCCGATTCCCCGTTCCCCGAGCTTCGGGAGTACATAAGGTGAGTGAGAGCCACACTCCCGCGAGTAATACCCGTCCGCTGGAGGCGCAGCGGATGGAGCAACGATTCACCGCCCGCACGCACCGGCTGGCTCTATGGGCAGGGCCATTCATGTGCATGACCTTCCTCATCGGGTGGCTGGGGTTCGCCCGCTTCGCTCCGGCGCCCGGAACAGATATGCCAGCCCCCAACTGGCTGCGTGGCTGACGGAGCATAAGACGGGCCTGCAGGTGGGGTGCATCTTCCTGATCTTCGGGGCTGTTTCCTTCGGTATCTGGGCTTCGATTCTGGCGGTCCTGTCGAAAAGGGTCGAGGCCGGTTCCCTCGTGCTCTATACCGTGCAGCTGATTTCCATGGGAAGCGGCACTGCTATGTTCATCCTCTCCGTGATTTTCTGGGCGCTGTCCTGCTTCCGCGCAGGGCACCAGCTGGGGAGGATGGTGCGGCAGGTCTCGCAGCGGGCCTGCACCCACACGCGCTGTCCATCGCCTCGCAGACTTGTCGCACGCGTGCTCCGAGTCGGTCTCGACGGCGTCAGTCAGGGGTTCCGCCGGTATTGCTGCTGAATTGATTCCCTATGGGGTTGTCAAGCTGGTAGATCATGATCTGGGGCGTTCTCAAGTTGTTGTGGCCGTGCTCGCGGGCGGGTTGGGGGAGCCCCCGCTCAGAGGCGCCGAAACCACTCGATGATCTCTTCGTCCGTGGCCGTTTCCAGATCGAGGAGCTCGGAGCCCGGCGCATGCACGATCACCGTGCGCTGGGCCGTCGAGGCGTCTTCGTCGCCCCGGCGGCGCCATTTGATGACGGCCCGGGCAAGGGTGGCCGTCGCGGTGAGGGCTCCTGCCGTCCCGCCCACCGCGTCCACCACACCCTTCACTTCGAGCAGCCACTCGACCCAGCCGCCGACAGCGCCTTTGGACTCAGAGTGCACAAGGGCAACGGGTTCCAGGGCGAAGCGCAGCGCCTCACGGTCAGCTCCGGTCACGCTCGGCCGGATTGCCAGGGTCAGGAATTCAGCCATCGTCGCCACTTCCGCTTGGGCCGCCGGTCGTTGCCATGGATGTCGAACTGCTGGATGGTCTCCAGATGATGCCCGTAACTGGCACAGAGTGCACGCAAGTTGGCGTTCTCCGGAGCGGCCAGGTCGCATTGCTCGTTGATGATACGGATGATCTCGATCGCTCGCCGCCACGCCGGTGGATGGGTTCCGTAGGCGTCGGGCGACCCCAAGTTCGACTCGACCAGGTGGAGGAGCTCGAACAGGGAGAGTGGCGAGATGATCTCTGGCGGAGTGATCGGGAAGCCTGGCGGATGCATCGGGGCGTGGGGCCAGGCTTTGAGGAAGTGCAGGAAGCCCAGCCGGTCCGCCTCGTATTCCTGCTGCCAGGACAGTTCGTAGCAAGTCAGGCTCTCCTTGTCCGGGCTCGGCGCGGAGCCGTCGGGCGCGACGGAGTGGACCTGGGCTGCGTCCAGGTGTCCGGCGGAGACATGGGCCAGCTCGTGTGCCAGTACGAACATTTCGGCACCAATGATGTCCAGATAGGTGAAATAGATGGTCGGCTTGGGCAGCCTGATCGCTGCCTTCGCTTGCAGCAAGTTACCCGGCGTCTCCAGCATGCCGTTGTCGAAGGGGTGGATGCCGTCGAACTGGGCAAGGATGAACCGGTACCAGGCTCGCCGGTAGGCGTTCTCGGTGGCAGCGTCCGCCTGGTCGTGCAGGTGGACCGCCTCGATCTGCACCTCCTTGAACTCGCTGAGCAGGCTCGGCAGTCCCTGGTTCACCACGATGATCGGGTCACCGCATGGCGACTTGAAGGCACGGGCATTGAGCATGCGCAGGGTGAGGAATCCGACGGGGACCGCAGCCAGTTTCTCCCGTTCCGGGCCGTCGAGGACGTTCAGGAGCGGATCCAGGATGAGTTCGCGCAGGTAGCCCGCCCCAGGTCAGACGCCTTCGCGTAAGACGGCAGCCCATATCGCTCCCGGTGCTCGCGCTCGCGGCTCAACCTGCGGAAGTAGTTGCCTCCGGTCTGTAAGTCGCGGATGAGATTGCGCTGTTCGGTGCCACCGGGCCGCCACAAGGTTCCGTTGTCGTGCTGCCTGACCAGTAGTTCGAGATAGCGTTCGGCGCTGAGCACACCCAGCCTCCCCCTGACGGTACTGAACCAGGGTGAGGGAGTCCCGGCCGTGGCCACAACACCCCGGGCAGGGGCATCCTCGGATTCTGCGCCAGGAGGAGCGGCCCGCGCGGAAGGCCACCCCCACCATGCCCGCTACCTCATCGCCGAGCGGATCGGCTGGCAGCGTGGCATGACCGTACTGAAGGAGCGGGTGCGCGAGCTATGGCCCGCCTATCTGCCCGTTGACTCGGTCTCGCGCACCTTCTACCAACCCGGCGAGATCGCCCAGTGCGGCCTGTGGTTCCCGCCGGTGGACATCCTCGGCTACGGCCAGGCCGGGTCCCCGTCATTGATCTCACCCGAGGCCGGCGTCCGTCAGACCGCCCGCGACATCAGCAGCATCTGGGCCTTGATGCGCATCGGCCCCCAGCACCTGGCCAGCACCCTGCAAACCACCAGCAGGCACATAAAGGAACGGCACGCCTCAGGCAAAGAGTCTGACCTGGCTGAATCAGCACGGTGACCGAAACACGGGAAGCCCAGCTGAGCCGTCGGACCGGTGCTGACGCGCTGTGGGCGTGACGTTGATGCGGGCTCGTCCTCGCCTCCCGGTCATTGTGAGCAAACACCACCTGCAAACGCCCCGTCCCGCACTACCGTCCTCCCATCACTGCTCCGACCGAGAGGAGAGCCTGCGATGGGCACACACGGTGACGGCAAGGGCGGCGAGGAAGGCGACAAGAATCAGTCCAACAAGGAGAAGGACGGCCAGTGGAACAAGCCGGTGACCGACCCTCCGAAGAAGAAGTGAGGCAGCGGTGAGCTCACCGGAACGACTCCTGGAGATCCTCACCAATAAGGGGGCGATTCTCCCGGAGTGGAAGGACGCCGTGGCCTCGGTCGACCGCAAACTCTTCGTCCCCGACGCCATTGAGGTCGACGACCGGCCTCTCAGCCGCGGCGAACGCCCCGAGCGATGGCTGACCATGGTCTACGGGGACCTGCCGCTCGTCACCCAGGTCAACGACGGAAAGGACCTGGGTGACGATGCGTACAGGTTGCCGACGTCATCGTCTTCCATGCCCTCGCTCATGCTGGAGATGCTCGGGCTGCTGGATGTACGGGAGGGGCATCGCGTCATGGACGCTGGAGCCGGCACGGGGTACAACCTCGCCTGGCTGTCGCACCGGCTCGGCTCCCGCAACGTCTTCGGTATTGACGTCGACTCCGCGATCCTCGAGCAGGCCATCAGGAACCTGGAATCGGCCGGGTACAGCCCGCACCTTGTGTGCGGCGACGCAGAGAAGGGATATCCGGACGGTGCACCGTATGACCGATGGATCGCGACGTTCACCGTCCCCGAGATCCCCTACGCCTGGGTCGAACAGACCCCGGCCGGGCGCATCGTCGCTCCGTGGGGCGGCAGCTATCACCCGTACTCGTTCGCAGTCCTCGACATCCAAGACGGCGTCGCCAAAGGCAAGTTCAGCGGCTACCCCGCCTTCATGCGTTCGCGTACGAACCGCCCGCCCCGTGGGTATCTGAGCGACTTCCTGCACCATCAAGACGACGCCGACCGCAGCGAGACCACGCTGTCACCCAGGCAACTGGAAGCCGAGTACGAGGCGAAGTTCTTTATCGGTCTCGGCCTCCGTGACGCGTGGTCCCTGCTGGCCGAGGCCAACGACGGCAGCGACGAGGCCACCCTGTGGGTGCTCGCCGATGATCGGAAGTCCTGGGCATCAGTGGACTACGTCCCCGGACACGACACCTTCACCGTTGAGCAGTACGGGACCCGACGGCTGTGGGACGAGATCGAAGCCGCCTACCTGAAATGGGTGGATCGCGGCCGGCCGGAGCGCGACCGCGCCGGTCTCACGGTGAACCGCGACGGACAGCACGTGTGGTTGGACGACGAGGACAACGTCATCGGTACGGTCCCGCCGGCCGCCCGGGTCCAGCCCTGAAGATCGTTCACCGACGACGCCGTCCAGGTCCGCCGTCAGGGCCTGGGCCCGAGCCCCGGTCAACCTTCGGACGCGATCACGTTCGCCGCGAGCAGGCACACGGCGGCGAGTCCCGTGGCCACGCAGGCCGCCTGAAGGCGCCGGAACTTGGCCTTGGCCAGCCGGGACAGGATCGCGATTTGATTCGACGGTCTCGCCCCGCCGCACCGGCGCCATCACCGTCATCACCCCGCCCCCGTCCACAACGCGGCGGGACACTTTACCCCCGCCCACCCCGGAGCCAGCCCATAACGCCTGCTCCCGCGTCCCCTGTACGCGTCCCTGACCGGGTCAGGGACGCGTACAGGGGGCCGGGGCCGAGCCGTCGAGGTTCGTTACTGACTTTGTTGGCGTGTTGTCGCGGCTGACATGTGTTGCCTGCCGCTGTACGTCAAGGGCCATGAGGTATCCGCAAGGGGGTGGCCTGACGG
>NZ_JBIRVR010000026.1:0-96441 GCF_044387105.1 Streptomyces sp. NPDC020379 | reverse complement strand
TCCCGGGCTCGTCGGCTCATCAGCCCCTCCAGCACCTGGACACGGCGACCGTAAAACCACAACACATTGCCCTGAAACAGGTGCAAACGCTCAGTAAGAGGTCGTTTTCTAATGATTTGCGCCGCCTCGCAGGGCTCAATAGTTCATCGAGACCTCATACGTTGCAGATCCATGCGCGGCTGAGTAGGACGAAGCTCCACGGTCGGCGCTTCTTGGGATGAGACAGGCTCTGCGAGATGAGACGGGAAATACAGGCCTCCCGCGCGCCTCTACAGACACACGACCTCCTCGACACCCTCGGACGGTTCCTTGTCACAGGCACATGTTGGAATCAAACAGACTTCACCAATGAAAACGACCTCTAACTAAGCGTTTGGTCCTGTTTCCGGGCAATGTGTTGTTGTTTTCCGGCCGCAGTGTCCAGGTGCTGGAGAAGCTGGTGAGCCGACGAGCCCGGGATGCGGCGGGAGAGGGCTGTTTCGTTCCGGCATCTCCTGTGTCATCCCAAGGCGCCCCGGTAGACGGTTGTCTACCTGCTCGCCAAGCCGGTCACCGCGCAGTACATCGGAAACGTGACTCCGCGCCGCGACTGTCCCAGCGATCTGTCCGATTCCCGCTGGGAATTGACCGAGCCGGTACTGACCGTCTGGCGGGCCGAGCGCCGCGGCCGCGGCCTGGACATCGGCCGTCCGCCGAGCACGACCTGCGCTCCCTCATGAACGCCGTCCTGTATGTGGACCGCACCGGCATCCCGTGGCGTTACCTGCCGCACGACTTCCCGCACTGGCGCACCACCTACGGCTACTTCGCGGCCTGGCAGAAGGACGGCATCTTCGAGCAGCTCACCGGCCTGCCGCGGCACCTGGTCCGCGAGGCCGAGAGCCGCAACGGCGAGCCGTCCGCGTGCGTACTGGACTCCCGGACCGTCAAGACCTCCGCCAACGTCCGCCTCACGGGCCAGGGTACCGACGCGGGCAAGCGCATCATCGGGCGCAAGCGCCACCTGGGCACGGACATGCCCGGCCTGCCGCTGACCGTCATGGTCACCGCCGCGAGCGTCTCCGACACCGCCGCCGGCGTCCACCTGCTCTCCCGCACAGCCGCCGCCCACCCGCGCGTGACCAAGGCCTGGGCGGACTCCGGCTACCGCACCACCGCCCTCGACCACGGCGCCCGCCCCTGCATCGACGTCCAGCCCGTCCAGCGGCCCCCGGGCAGCCGGGGCCTCGTCGTCATCCCACGCCCCCGGACCATCGAGCGCAGCATCAGCCGGCTCATGCACCACTGCCGCCTCGCCCGCGACTACGAAACCCACCCGCACCACTCCGAAGCCATGATCCACCTCGCGATGACCGGCCTCATGACCCGCCGCCTCACCGGAGAAAGCACACCGAACCGGCGCGGAACCTAACCCCGGGACCACACACGAATCAGCTGACCAAACACTCAGTGACACATGCGCCATCCGTGACCGGAGAGAGTGAGATGTTCCTGGCCCACTCCGATGACGCCCGGGCAGGCCAGCCGGGCGATGTGCACGTTCAGCCCCGGCCCGGTGCCGACGATCAAACCTGCCCCAGACCGGACAGACCGCGACCGACGCGTCCACCCATGAGGCGGCCGCACTGCCGGTACCGGCCATCCGCACGAGGAAAGACACGAACAAGCCCAGCAACACGGGAGACATCGCCGCCGTCGCGCGCGGAACCACGGCGCAGATCCACCAGATGCATCAACCGCACATCCGGTGGTGCACCCACAGCCGGCATCCCGCAGTAGCGGAGAACCAAAACGATCTCCACATCGTGGTGGGCGGCAGCCCATGCAGCGACAAGGACGAACGCCGGCCTGACCGCGCCACCCACGGGGTCGAAGCGCCAGGTCCGCGGCAGGCAGTTCCGCGTCGCCAGCCGGGACGAGGGCCGGCGCCGCCGGGCCAGCAAACCGACCGCGTCGCCCCTCAACTGGCCAGCAATTCCTGAGGTTGCCGGAAATACGAAACGGCTCCTCCCCCAGATCGGGGGAGGAACTTCTTTGCCTTCAAGATCAGACGCTACAAGTGCCGTTGCCGGGACCGCTGTTCCAGCCGTTGGAGAAGTCGTGGGTGCTGCCGACGAGTATCCGTGGGCCGCACGTCTTCAGCCAGCCGGGGATCGCCACGGTGAGGTTGATCGCGGCGGTGAAGGACCGCCCAGGGGTGTAGCGGGTCCCGGGGCCCTGGTACAGGTTGTCCGACTTCCAGGAGACGGGGCTTGGCGCCGAGTAGGAGACCCTGCCTTCGGCGCTGTTGTGTGCCGGGTCGTTCCAGTTCAGATACACAGAGCCCGAGACGTTGTTCTGCCAACCGTTGATCCAGTCGACCTCGGCGTAGGCACTTGCACAGTTGGCGTACCAGCCGATGTACAGGGTTCCGATCGTCTGCGAGTCGGTCCAGTTGTTGGAGATCTTGATCGGAGTACCCGGTCCGAGCGGCACAGGGTTGCTGCAGGTGACAGCATGTGCGGAGCTGGTAGGAACGGTTACGAGTGCGGCACTTGCGGCTGCGACGCCAAGAGCGGCTACAGCTGAGCGAACCCGATTGCGCACGGACATGCAGATCCCCCCGGGTTAATGACATGAACCTGTCTATCTGAATGCCCATCCTGGCAGACGCCCGCCGTTGGGGGGAAGTGCTGCCTCTCCAAAATGCGGGAGTGGACGGTGCTGCAGGATCAGGGGGTCTGCTCGGCCTCCAGTTTGGTCAGCCCGGTCTCAAACGCGGCCGCGCGCTCGTACGGCGAGGTCTCTTCGAGGTCTCTTGCAGAGCCAGGCTGCTCTTCGCGTCCTTATCGCCCGGAGAGAACCCCGGCTCGAACGGCCGGCGGTCCTCCCGGCCGGGCTCGGGTCCATCAACCGGCTCCGCCTCCAGTGCACCAGCGCCTTGCAGACCGCGTCCGGGCCCACTGGGTTCGCGCGGGCGGGCCGGGCTGCGGGACCGGGCACCCTCCCGCACGCTGGTCCTATGCCGAGAGCGCTGTGGAGGGGAGCCACCGGATTCGGACCGGTGTCCGTACCCGCGCCGCTGGTGACCGCGGTCGAGGAACACGGCCTCCCGCTGCACCAGGTGCATGACGCCGACGGCGGCCGGATCCGCCAGGAGCCGGTCTGTGACGTCTGCGGCCGGACGGTCCCGTACGCGCATGTGACCAGAGGAGCCGAGCGCGACGGAAGGGAAACCGTGCTCACCGAGGCCGACCTGGACCGGCCCCCTCTGCCCTCCAAGAAGCTCGTCGACGTCCTCGCGTTCGTCGACGCCGACCGGCTTTGACCCGGTCCAGCTCGACAAGCCCTATCTCCTGACTCCCGCCCGTGCCGCGGCCGACAAGGTGTACGTGCTGCTCCGAGAGGCCCTGAGGCAGACCGACCGGGTGGCCGTCACCAAAATCACGATCCGGACGCGGGGATCCCTCGGGTTGCTGCGCGTCCATGACGACCTGCTGGCGGTCCACACGATGTACTGGCCCGACGATGCGCGCGACCCCGCCGGTCTCGCCCCGCGGGAATCGGCGACCGTCCGGCCCCAGGAAATCGAGATGGCCTCCAAGCTGATGGCGAAAGGCTCCGAAACTTCGATCTCGGTTCCCTGGATGACGCCTACCAGAGCGCCCTGAAGGAGCCGGTGATGTCCAAGGCGGAGGACCGGCCAGCCCCCACCATCGCCAGGACCGCCCCCGCGCCCGCGCTCCCCGCCCGCCACGCTGGCGAAGAAGGCCGCTCCTGTCTGAGATGTCGTGGCTGGGCGAGTGGCGCGCTCGGCTCGCCCGACCCGATGCGGTCAAGTCCCTGCGCGGGCAGGCCGTCCTTTGGAGCGCTGACGGGATGACGACCGCGCGAACACCCCGGCCGGAGCGGCCCTGTGTCCCGCCCGATTCCGAGTCCCGGACCGATGACCTGCGGACCCTGGATGACCAGCTGCTCGGGCATCTTGCCGGGACCGCTGACCACAAGGGCGATCCATAGGCGTTGCCCGCAGCTCCGTACCAGGCGGGGGTGGATGCACTGGAGCACCTGACCGACATGCTCCTGAAGCGGGCCGGCTGCAGCCTGGACACGATCACGGCTCCGGACGGCACCGTGCTGCGGGCGGCGTACGCGCTGGCTGTACCCGTCTGGGAGCTGGACGCCCTGTGGGACGTCCTGGCCGTCCTGCGCCGCGCCCTCACGGGCGAGCCGGGATACGAAGGCCTGACCGATCTCGTGGCACAGACCGCCGCAGACCGGGGAGAACCCTGCACCGCAGCCGGCCTCGTCGCGCAGACCGAACGCGTACTGGCAGTGCTCCTCCCCGGCATCTGGGAACGCCGCCTCAGCATGGCGCAGCCCGTACTGCGTGGACAAGGGCGTCAGTAAGGGAGGGTGCAAGCGCTGTCACCCGGGTCCCCATCTGCCCATATACAGGCTTGGACCTTCGCGCCGGGGCCATCCCAGACCCAGTCAGTGCGGGACCACTGTTTTCCCGGACCGAAGACGCGCACGCTGCCGATCTGGTCCCAGGCCTCGCTTCCGCTTCTCTGCCGGAGTAACTCACCACGACAGACTCCGCCGTACGTTGCCTGGTAAGCGGCGCGGGCCACCCAGTAGTTCTTGGTGTCGTTGTGCATACTGTCGATCAAGACTGTGCAGTGGCTTGTGTAGCCAGCAGCGACGCCACCCTGATACCGGCTGTAGGAGTCGGCGAATGCCGGAGCGACGGCCAGGCCGGTCGACGCTACGGCCGCTGCCACGGTGGCGAAGGCTTTGATGCTCTTGCGCATGGTCCCCCCTTGACGGATGTTGGCCCCGCGGCCGTGAATGGCGACCGGCATGGGGCCTCGCTGAGCGGCTCCCCGCAAGGCTGGCACGCCCCCGCCGACTTGTCATCCCTCTGCGGTTGAGCCGCCGGCCGGTACTTACGTGACAGCCAACCTCGCTTTAGATCAACAGCATTGAATCCGAGTCAGGCCCGGTGGAGTCCCGATCGGGGCAGTCCCGGCGGTGTCGCCAAGGAGCCGGTCGACATCCGTGACCGCGCTCAGCGCCTCGCGAAGTGGCGCCGTCGGCCGTTGCCTCTGAGCGCGGGGCGGAGCCGTCCCCCTCCCGTCCGGCACCCGGCGAGTACGGACCAAGGGTCTGCTGCAACGGGCCGGTGATCAGGCCCTGCGGGCTCACAGATCGTGCCGGCGGACGGCGACCACAGCGACGGCTGCTGCGGCGAGGGGCCAAGCCGCGTAGACGATCCACGACCCGCTGATGGTCGCCGGGTAGGGGGCCGGTCCGAAGGGGTCGCCCATCTGCACCAGCCGTTCCCATGCACTGCGGGGCAGCGCGTGAAGGATGGCGGACGACCAGCGGTGGCGGTCGTTGAGGAGGAACGGCAGCAGCAGAAGGATTCCGGTGAACGTCACGAGGGTGGTTGCGGTGTGCCGGATGAGGGCGCCGAGGCCCATGCCGACCAGTGCGCACACCGGAGCGAGCAGCGCGGATGCCGCGACGGCGCGGAGCGCGCCGGGGTAGTCGAGGGACAGGCCGATGTCCCGGCCGGACAGGATGGCCTGTGTCACGCCGAACGAGGTTCCCGCGACGACCGTGCCGTAGAGGAGCATGACTGCCGTCACGACGGCCATCTTGGCCGCTACGACCGATCGTCGGGCGGGTACTGCCGCGAAGGTCGTGCGGATCTGTCCGGTGCTGTACTCGCCGACGACCGTGAGGGCGCCGATGCTGCCGGTGGCGAGTATCAGGACCATGCAGGCGCCGACGGTGAAGGCGTCCCGCATGGCCCAGATGGGAACGAAGAGGGCCCGGATCCCTTCGTTGTAGGTCGGCCAGTTGTTGTAGTCCGCGACGGCCGCGCTGATGTTGATGGCGATGATGACCAGCGCGCTGGCCCCGAACGCCCAGGAGATGGACCGCAGTGACCAGAGCTTGATCCACTCGGCGGCGAGGAGGTCCCGGAAGCGGGCGCCGGGCTCGGCGGCGCGCGCGGCGGCCGGGATTCCCGTGTGCTGTGTGGTGGTCGAGGTCATCGGGATTCTCCTGCGAGGTATTCGACGCTGTCGGCGGTGAGTTCCATGAACGCCTCCTCCAGTGAGGAGGTGCGGGTGGCCAGCTCAAGGAGCACGATGCGGTGCTGGGAGGCGAGTTCCCCGATGCGGGCCGCGCTCAGGCCGGTCACGGTGAGCCACTCCTCCGCGTCGGTGACCGAGTCGCCCGGCTGTACCGAAGCGCCCTCGGCTTCGAGCGCGGCCGCCAGCGCAGTGGGGTCGGGCGTCCGCACGGTCACGCTCCGGCGGGTGCCGCGGGCCGCGAACTCCGCCACGCTCTCGTCGGCGATCAGCTCGCCCCGGCCGATGACGATCAGGTGCTCCGCGGTGTTCTGCATCTCGCTCATCAGGTGGCTGGAGACGAACACGGTGCGCCCCTCGGCGGCCAGCCGCCGGAACAGGCCGCGCACCCATCGCACACCCTCCGGGTCCAGGCCGTTGACCGGCTCGTCGAACAGCAGCACCGGAGGGTCGCCGAGCAGAGCCGTGGCGATGCCGAGCCGCTGTTTCATGCCCAGGGAGAACCCGCCGATGCGGCGCCGGGCCGCAGGAGCCAGTCCTACCTCCTCAAGGACCTCGTCCACCCGGCGCCGCGGGATACCGTTGCTGCGGGCCAGGGCGGACAGGTAGGCCGCTGCGCTGCGGCCGCCGTGGACGTCATGGGCGTCGAGCAGGGCACCGGCGTGGCGCAGGCCGCGCGGGTGGTCCCGGAACAGGTGACCGTTGATGGTGGCGGTGCCGCTGGTGGGTTCGGTCAGGCCGAGGAGCATGCGCAGTGTGGTGCTTTTGCCGGCACCGTTGGGGCCGAGGAACCCGGTGACGTGGCCGGGGCGCACGGTGAAGGTCAGGCCGTTGACGGCAGTGGCCTTGCCGTATCGCTTGGTCAGTTCGTTGACTTCGATCACCCGGCCAACGGTGCCGGGGAGAGTGCCCGTCCGGCATCGGCCCGTCGGCTGCACTGGCGGGAGGGCTTGTATCCCGTGGGCGTACGTCCACGGGCCAATGTTCCGCCGCTGGTCAGACGGTTACGATCGTCCCATGTCCGCCAAGCCGCGTCCCCTGCTGTCCTGGCACCTGCGGCCGGCCGCGCGGGCGGCTCTGGCCTGGTGCGGGGCGATCGCCTACCCGTTCATGCTGTTCTTCGCGGCACGCGGCACGCCTTTCGACTCCCCCGGCTTGCCCTTCGTGTCGGCGGCCGTGGTCACGGTCCTGCCTCTCGGACTGCTGCGCCGTCGTCCGCTGCCGGCCCTGGCTCTGATGCTTCTGGGTACGTACGTCACGGCGACGACAACGCCGTTCTGGCAGGTCGTGTATCTGCTGGTTCTGGCGAACGATCTCGTCGCCGGATACATCGTGGCCACCCGGCCTCGTCGCCTCGCGGTCACCGCTGCTGTCATGACGCTCGGCGTGCAGATCGCCTGCACCGCACGCCTTGGGACCGGGCCGGACGGCTTCGCCCGCACGGTCGTGGTCCTCGTCCTGGCGCTCGCCGCCGCCTGGATGACCGGTCATTCGGTTCGCGAACGCCGCGAGCACGCCGCGGCACTGCGCTCGCAGACCGCCGCCCAGGCCGTCGCTGCCGAACGGCTCCGGATCGCCCGTGAGCTGCACGACATGATCGCGCACAGCATCGGCGTCATCGCCATCCAGGCAGGCGTGGGCCGCCGGGTCATCGACACACAGCCGGACGAGGCCCGCAAGGCGCTGGCCACCATCGAAGACACCAGCAGGGAAACCCTCGCCGGGCTGCGGCGCACCCTGGGCGCGCTGCGCCGCACCGAACCGGGCCCTGGGGCGGAGGCCGCGCCGCGCGAGCCTGCCCCGGGGCTGGCCGACCTCGACCGGCTGACCGCGTCGACGAAGGACGCGGGCGTCCATGTCGACGTGCGGTGGCTCGGAGAACGACGGCCCCTGCCACCCGACATCGACCTGGCCGCCTTCCGGATCGTCCAGGAGGCCCTCACCAACGTCGTACGCCACGCGAACACCCCCGACTGTTACGTCACCATCGGCTGCCAAGACGGCGAACTGACCATCGAGATCGCCGACGACGGCCGCGGCGGCCCCGCCTCCGGCATCGGATACGGCATCACCGGGATGCGGGAACGCGTCAGCCTGCTGCGCGGCCAGTTCACCGCCGGGCCGCGACCCGAGGGCGGCTTTCGCGTGGCAGCCCGGCTCCCCCTCTCCGAAGGAGTGCACATCTCATGACGGTCCGCGTCGTGCTCGTCGACGACCAGCCATTGGTCCGCAGCGGTCTGCGCGTCTTGATGGCCGACGCCCCTGACATCGACGTCGTGGGAGAGGCTGGAACCGGCGCCGAAGCGGTCCAGTTGGTCCGGGACACCAAGCCCGATGTGGCGGTGATGGACATCCGCATGCCAGGCATGGACGGCATCGAGGCCACCGGGCTGATCACGGCGGCCGCTGGAGCGACGCGCGTCCTTATCCTCACCACGTTCGACGACGACGAGTACGTCTACGGCGCGCTCCGAGCGGGTGCGAGCGGATTCCTCGTCAAGGACATGGCACTGGACGACATCCTCGGGGCGATCCGCGTGGTCGCCGCCGGAGACGGCCTGATCGCCCCGAGCGTCACACGCCGCCTGATCGCGGAGTTCGCCGCCCGCCCCGATCCAGCCCCGAACCCGCGACCGGTCGGGAACATCACCGAGCGGGAACGCGAGGTACTGACCCTCGTCGGACGCGGCATGTCCAACAGCGAGATCGCCGCCCATCTCTACATCAGCGTGGCCACGGCGAAGGCACACATTGCGCGGCTACTCACCAAACTCGAAGCCCGCGACCGAGTCCAACTTGTCATCACCGCCTACGAGGCAGGTCTGGTAACCCCACCTCGGTGAACATTAAGCACCTGCTGGATGAGCCGTTCGCCGTCGCGTGCGTGCCGACGGGCGTGCATGATCCAGACGAGCGAGTGTTCGACAACCCAACGGCGCTGGACCGTCGAAAGAAGCTTCGCCTGGCTCATGCATCACCGACGCCTCGCCCGTGACTACGAAACCCATCCACACCGCTCCGAAGCCATGATCAAGCTGGCGGTGGTCGACTTGATAAGCCGCCGCCTCACCGGCGAATCCACCCCAAACCGGCGAGATTCCTGATCGGCCACGGCGTATTCTCCTGTCCCCGCCTACCTTCGCCAGAGACTGGCGCGTTGCTCCAGGAGGTCAACACAGTCACGGAGATCCGGCCGCGGCAGGCCGGCGCGCTCACGCATCAGCGCGATGGCCTGAATGTGGCGACCGGCAGCGACCAACTGGTCCACCTCTCGCTGGTCCCCGGCCGAGAGTCGAACCCAAAGAGAATCATTCATCCCCACATTGAACCCGCCCCACCCCATCCAGCGGCCACGCAGCCCTCTTACCAAACGCCCCTACCGGGATGAAGCCGGCGCAGCCGCTCCAGCTCCGAGAACCGCGAGCCCTCCAGCATCTTGGAAGAGCTAACAGAAAGCTCGGGGTCGTCTGTGGGTGATGATGCAGCAGGCAAGCTTGAGGAAGGCTTCGTGGATGTCGTCGCGGATGTCCCAGCGGATCCTGAGGCGTCGGAGGCCGTGGATCCATGCGTTCTCCGTTGAACGACCCAGCGAACTTTGCCAAGGCCGGATCCATGGGGAACACCGCGGCGGGCGATGACCGGCGGGCGGCCCCTTGGCGCACGTTTCGCCGGCACCTGGGCCAGAAGCACCTCCGGATCCCCTCAAGGGCGATTCCTGGGCAGTCCGAAGCCTGCCATCTCGTTTTCTTCGTACGACAGGAAGCCCAGGCTCCGGTAGAACGCGTGGTTGCGCTTGCCTTCCGGTGATGACTCGTGGTCCGTGGACAGGAGGAAGAATCGGCAGTGGGCGTACCGCCGCATCAGGTACTCAACCAGCTTCCGGCCAACCCCCTGCCTGTGGTTCGCCGGATTCACCACGACGTCCTGGACGTAACAGATGTGCTCGTCGTCGGAGATGGTCCGGGCCAGCCCGAGGAGCGTTCCCGACGCATCCCGCGCCGTGATCACGAGGTGAGAGTTCACGAGGCCGCGACAGAGCTTGCCGACGTCACTGGTGTAACCCTGCCAGCCGACCGAATCGTAGAGGTTCAGCACCTCCACAGGATCGAAATCGCCTTCTTCTGCTATGAACATGTCGATCCCCTACGCGTTGGTGCCGCTTCTCGTCGTCAACCCGACACCACATCCGACTTCGCACACGTCGGTACTGTCAAGATCGGCTACTGCCGGACCCGCCGGTTCCCCCAGCCACGCGGAAGCTGCCGTGCCCAGGCTTCCTCAGAGCCGACGGTGCATCACATGCAGCCCGACCAGGCCATCCTCGGGATGACGGAAGGCCTCCGGCACAGTGCCGAGCACCTCGAATCCCAGCGACCTCCACAGGTACACCGCCGGATTGGCCTCGACGACCGCGTTGAACTGGATTCCGCGGAAGCCCTCCGCAC
This sequence comes from Streptomyces sp. NPDC020379, assembly GCF_044387105.1. NCBI lineage: Bacteria > Bacillati > Actinomycetota > Actinomycetes > Kitasatosporales > Streptomycetaceae > Streptomyces > Streptomyces sp. NPDC020379. The sequence goes on along the minus strand of NZ_JBIRVR010000026.1, from coordinate 85,913 downwards.
GGCTCCAGTCGATGACGTACTCGCCGAGCGCCCGCCCGATGCCCTTGCCCTGATGAGCCGGATCGACCAGGAAGGATGCCTCTGCAGCTCGCGGAAACGCGCGAGGACGTTGTGCGCGTCGCGATCCGCATGGCCGTGGAGCACTGCGCGATCGAGGGCTCGCGCTCGTGGCATGACGCGCTCGGTCGGTAGCCAGCGCCCCGGCACTGCACCGTTCCGACCGGTCGGCGACACAAGGGAATTGGCGGAGCGGGGTCACTGACTCAGCCGCCGTTCGTCCCGTGAAGACTCTGGCGCACCCCTGGTCAACTGCCGTGTGCCTTTGTTAGGTTGCGCCGGAACCGACCTTCGGCCACTCCGCCCTTCGGGCCGTAGCGGTCATTTCTCTGATCCGCTTACACCGTGTGGGAGAGTCATGCGCAAATTCGGAGTGTGGCACGCCGCGATCACGGGCGTCGTCGCCCTCGCCGTCGCCGCCGTACCCGCTGTCGCGTCCGGCGTTCAGAAGCAGCCCTCGTCGACGACTGCCGGGAGCGACGCGTTCTACACCTACAACGGCAGCAAGTCGCTGTCCTCGTACAGTCCCGGGGACGTGCTCAAGGTCCGGACGCTGCCGTACCACGTCCTGGGTATCGCGACCCCCCTCCTGGCGACGCAACTGCTCTACCGCACCACCGACGCGCAGGGCCACCCGTCCGCAGGCGTGACCTCCGTGCTGCGCAGCCCTGGTGGCGACGGCCGTAAGGTCGTGTCGTACCAGTCGTTCTACGACTCGCTCGACCCCGAAGACGGTCCATCCCGGGCGGTCGCGGGCAATGTCAAGCTGCCCGGCGGCTTGATCGCGAACGGCGAGTCCACGCTCGTGGCGCCGCTCCTGCTGTCCGGCTACGACGTCGTCCTCCCTGACACCGAGGGGCAGGCCGCCCACCTCACGGCCTCCCGCGAGTACGGGTACACCACGCTGGACTCCCTGCGTGCCGCTTCCAGCGCGGCGTCGAGGACCGGCATCAGCCCCGACGCGCGCGTCGGGCTCATGGGCTACTCCGGCGGCGCCGTCGCGACCAACTGGGCCGCCTCCCTCGCGCCCGAGTACGCCCCTGACGTCAACAAGCGCCTGGTGGGATACGCCGAGGGCGGGGTGCTCGTGAAGCCCTCGCACATCCTCAGGTACATCGAAGGCAGTCAGGTGTGGTCCGGGCTCATCCCGGAGTTGCTCATCGGGCAAGCGCGTTCGTACGACTTCGACCTCAAGAAGTACCTGAACGACTACGGCAAGCAGCTGGTCGACGAGCACCAGCACTCCTCGATCGCCGACGCGCTGGGCCACTACCCCGGTCTGACGTGGAAGAAGATGGCGAAGCCGGAGTACGCGAACCCGAACTCCGTACCCGAGCTCCTCGAGGCGGTCAACAAGTCCAACCTCGGCCTGGCACCGACCCCGACCGTCCCCGGCTACATCGGCCAGGGCAACGCCGGCTCCCTCGAGGGAACCACGAGCAACATCGCGGGCATCGGCTCGGGCGACGGCATCACGGTCGCCGGTGACACACGGGCACTGGCGCGGAAGTACTGCGCCGAGGGCGCCGCGGTCTGGTACCAGCAGTACGACGCCCTCAGCCACTTGACCGCGCCCACGGCCACGGTGCCCACCGCGCTCGCCTGGCTGCGCGCCCGGTTCGCCGACAAGGAGGCCCCGTCCTCCTGCGGCAGCATCGCCGAGGGCAACTCACTTGCGGCTGACGAGACGGTCCCCGCCGGATGAGGACCTGACGCGGGCCGCAGCGAACTTCGCCAAGACCGCTTAGTACTCCAGTGAGAATTCGTGTCCTGAGCTGGTTCTTCTTTGGTAATGGTAGTGGCGGGCGGTGGCTTGGTGGTGCCTGCGCCAGTGAGACCAGTTCAGTGCGTGAAGTCGTCTGTCCTGGCGGGGTTTTGGGTGGGGAAGCAGAGTGTCCAGCAGGCGCCGGATCTCCGCCACGGTGAGGGGGACGAGGCTGGTGGTGTCGTTTCTGCAGCCCCCTTTGCTGTCTCCTGGGCCCGGGCCGCGAGGGTGGTCAGGAATGCGTGGGCGAGCATGGCCAGGGTGATGTGCCGGTACCAGCCCACGTAGCGGCGGACCTCATACTCGTCCAGGCCGCACTCGTTCTTCGCGGCCTGGAAACACTCTTCGACGGCCCAGCGTGAGCCGGCGATCCGGGCCAGCCCGCCCAGGTCCACATCGACGGGTGCGTAAGCGAGGTAGTAGGCGAGTTCGCTGGGGTCGGAGAGGCTGCGGCGGGCCATCACCCAACGGTGGTGGGTTGGTGGGTCCGGGTCGAAGACGATGTTGACGGGGAGCTTCGCCGCCGCCCAGTCGAAGACGCGTGGGCCCTTGGCGCCGTTGCCGCAGGACAGGGTCTGCCAGGCGCCGGCCGGGGCGTCGTCGATGAGCTCATCGATGCGCCAGACGCCGGCCAGGGACTTGATCTGCTGGGATTTGGGGACGGCCACCACGTAGCCGAGGTTGTGCTGTTCGAGCAGGCGGCGGAAGGACCAGTCCTGTCCGTAGGCCTCGTCCGCCGTCACCCAGGCCGCCGGAAGGCCGGCCGCAAGACAGCGGCGGACCATGGCTTTGGCCAGCTCACCCTTGGTGGCAAACCCCCGGTCGTCGGGGACTTTGGCTGCCTGGCACCGCTCACGGTCAGCCGTCCAGGACTTGGGGAGATAGAGCTCGCGGTCCACCAGAGCCCGGCCGCGCGTGGTGGCGTAGGCGGCGAACACCCCGATCTGGCAGTTATCGATCTTTCCGGAGGTTCCGGTGTACTGTCGCGACACTCCTGCCGATGTGATGCCCTTCTTGATGAAGCCCGTGTCATCGATGATCAACACCCCGTCCGGGCCAAGTTGCCCGGCGACGTATTCGCGCACGTCGTCTCGCACCGCATCGGCATCCCACCGGGCGCCGTTCAGCAGATGCTGCAGCCCCGCGGGATCACGATGGCCGACGTATTCCGCCAGCTGCCAGCCGTTCTTCCGGCCCACTGGCGCCAGCAGCCCCCGCACATAGTCCCGCATCCGCCACCGCAGATCAGCCCGCCCGAACCGGCCCGCCACCCGAGCGAACACCGACTCCAACTCCGAGGCCCAGCCCTCGACTTCACTCATCCCCACCATGGCTGGACAACGAGAGAGAGCCAGCTCAGGACACGAATTCTCACTGGAGTATTAGATGCCTCCGGGCGCGGCCCCTCACCACGCTCACCGGCCGGGCACCGTACGGCACCCGGCCGGTGACAGACAGGGTTCCGGGACGGCTCCGCGAGACGCCGCGCGTCTCCACCCCACGTCCCGGGCACCCTGCCAGCCGAGCACCCAGACACATACGGGCGGCCTCGGACGCCCATCGGCCGGCCTCTTCCGCGAGTGTCAGCCCGCACTCGCTCCTTCCGTCTGCCGTGCCTGCGCCACCGCCCCCTCCAATGTCTGTCCCTTCGGCCAGGGTTTCAGCGCCGTCAGGCGTACGACCACGCGACCGAGCCAGTCCGCGTCGGCCAGCCGGTGCGCCTCACCCGCGGCGACCGTCTGCCGCAGCAGTTCCTCCAGCAGTGTGACGTCGAACAGCCGGTACCAGTGGGCGTGCCGATCGAACCGCACGCTCCAGTCCTCGTACGGATGGCGCAGCGTCATGTCCAGATGGCCGCCGCCTCTCCCCTTGAGCCCGGGCAGGCCGCCGAGCAATCCCAGCATCGTGAACTTGCCGCCCTTGGCCGGGTACCCGCGCCCCACGATCACGCCTATTCCCAGCATGATCCTCGCCCAGGGGATCAACTCGCCCTCCGCGTCAGGCACATGCCGGTGCAGCCCCTGCGTGCGGAACTCCACCCAGGAGCCGCCGGGGTGCCGGGAATCCCCTACCAGACAGCGGCCGTCGATCAGCTCCAGCGGCCCCAAGACAATACCCACGCTACTCATTGACTCATTGGACCATAGGCCCCTCGAAGGGGTAGAACCCTTCGAGTCCCGGATCCATAGGAAGATGATCCTGCTTCAGTGGGCGACCGTGACGGCTCCCCGCGATCGCTGACAGACCCCCGTTCATACCGCCAGCCTCAGCCTGGCGCAGCTGCCGCGGGCGCGGAGGATGACCGGACGTAGCACAACGCCTTTCGCGGGCCGGCGGTGATCGGCAGGCCGTGCGCGTCTGCACGGTCACCGGTAGGGCGTCTTCCCTGGCCTGCACCGCCCGCCCTCTCGCGGCCGGGCGGTGCAGGACGGATGCGATGACATCAGCGCCGCAGTCGATACGGCCTGGACCGCTTCGCATGCCGACGGTGGCGCCGCGCGCGCTCGACGAGCTCGCGCTCTTCCTCGGCCGAGGCCAGCACGATGACAGTGACCGGCTCCTCATAGCAACGGCACCGAAACCGGTGGCCGGGGCTGTCCGGGGGCGGGGTGAACGCGAGGCGGGGGTTGGGCAGGAACCACCACAGCAGAAGCAGCACGCCGAACAGCGCCGCCCCCGTCAGGGCGAGAACGCCGCCCACCACGGGGCCGGGGTTACCGGCGGGCATGAGTCGACCTCCCGCCTCGTCGCGCTCGGTGAGCCGGTCCTTGAGGTCAGCGACTTGCTGTTCAAGTTCGGCCCGGTGCGACCGGGCCCTTTGCCACCGCGATGACGCCAAGGAGACGCCAAGCCTGAGCGCTGCGTGAGTCCTGCGGAAACATCGCCCGCACCGACCACCACGCTGACCAGCTCCGCCAGCGCGCGACCGCGCTGGAGACCAGGGCCCGGCGCCTGCCAGGCTCGCTCGGCGAGCGCATGCGCGGCAACGCGGCCCGGCTCCGCGAGATCGCCGAAGAACACGACAAGACCCGCATCACCCTCAAGGAGAGTGCACAGTGACGCCGGCAGCAGCCGAGCGCAAGCACATCCGTGCCGCGATGGACCGCATCCTGGCCGTCACCCCGCAGCAGTCCAACGGCGCGTTGACCATCGTCGCGCTCGCCCAGGAAGCCGGAGTTCCCCGCAACGTGCTCACCCGGCGCCACCTGGATCTCAAGAACGAGTTCTACGACAAGGTCCGCTCCCGGGGGCAGACGCCGGACAGCGAGAAACGGCTGCGGCAGTAGATCGTCAAGCTCAAGGAACTGAGGGCCAAGGACACCGAGGAACTGGCTCAGCTCAGGGCCGACGTCGAGGGCCTGGTCAGGGTGGTCCACCAGCTGACGGTGGAGAACCAGCCGCTCTGGACCGAGCTGACCGCCCCCGACACCCGGCTCCGGGTTCTGCCGACCCGGCCCCGGCCACGGTGAGCGACTACGCGGCGATCTGGAGGTCCTTGCGGGTGCGGTGGATGAACTCGCGGACAGCCGGCTCGCGCCGCCAGGGGACGAGGGCGGCATTGAACTCGCGGACGTAGTCCAGCGCGCGGGTCGACTTCACGCGGGCGAGGATGTCGACGGAGCGGTTGCCCAGCTCCAGGCCGTGGTCGAGGTCGCGGGCCTGGAGATGGGCGGTCCCCACGATCGCCAGCCGCATGCCCACGGAACGGGTGAACACCCCGGGCTGCATAGCGACGGCCTGCTGATTCCAGACCAGGGCTGCCTGGGGATTCTTCAGGTCCCGGAAGACCTCGGCGGCATCGGCGGACAGCCGCGCGTGGTGATAAAAGTCGATCCACCCCGGCTCGTCGCCGCTGTCCTCACGGGTCCGCTCAAGGAGGTTCTCGGAGGCGGCCAGGGCACGGGAAGCGGCCCGCTCGTCTCCGGTCCGCGCGTGAGCGCGGGCTTCGATGAGCTTGGTGAAGGCCAGCACCCGGGGCACCGCGTCCTGCTTGGCGCGTTCGAAGGCGCCCTGGGCCATGTCGATGGCCTCCTCGGCGAACCCGCGCATGAGGGCCTGCATGGCCATGGTCGTCAGGACATAGCAGCCGAGCTGGACGTCCCCGCCCGCGCGGGCGAGGCGGAGTGCCTGGATGAAGTGCCGTTGGGCGACCTCGTGCTGCCCGACGTCGAACGCGGTCCAGCCGGCCAGCCGGGAGAGCTCGGAGGTGACGGAGAACAGCTCGCGGCCGACCTCGTCGGAGAACGAGCCCTGCAACAGCGGGACGGCCTGCTGTTCCAGGCAGGTGGTGACGGAGTTGGCCCGCCAGTTCCCGCCCCCGTATTTGGAGTCCCAGCGGCGGGCCTCGTCGGCGGCGTCCCGCAGTTCGTCCAGGTCCAGGCGGCCGACCTGCGTCCCGCCCCGGTGATGGGCGGTGTCGTCGGCGGGGGCGACGAGCCAGCGGGTGACGGGGGTGGTGAACGCGGAGAGCGCGAAGCTCGATCCGGTCAGGAAGTCGCGGCGGTTCACACTGCTCCAGAACGAAGTGGCGACGCGGACGGCATCAACGGGTTCCCTGGGGAAATCCAACCCCAGATCCGCCTGTGGTGTCTCGGCCTCACCCATGCCGATCTCCGCCAACGAGACCGGGCGGCCGAGCCGTTCACCGACAGCCTGGGCAAGGAGCCGGGGGACCGGCCACTTCGGGGTCATGCCCCGGCGGCACCAGTTCGCGATGGAAGTATGCGAGTAGTCGGTCTCTATCCCGGCGGCCTGCGCGAGCTGGTTGACGCGGTGGGCGAGGGCTTTGTGACTCGCGCCGCTGGCTTCGATGAGCCGGGCCAGGTCCGCGTTGGGCGGACGGGTCCGGCGGACGGTCGACGCCATGGGCGTCCCCCTCTGCCGATTCCGGTGAACCTGTGACACGGATCCGCACGCATGGCTGAGCACAGAAAGTCGTACGCGAATCCGCGCGTCGGGTCACCGAGGGTATTGCCTGCCCGCCTGGGGGTGAACCCGGTCTGCGAGTTGTGAGCCCCCCTGCGAGCCCTCCCCGTGATCTTGTCCGGCCGGTGTGATGACGGTCCGGGTCGCGGCCGGGATCCGAGGACAGCTCTTCCGGCCGCGACCGCCGCCAAGGCATCCCAACACCCTCGGGGGTGAACTAGATGTGCGGAATCGCAGGACTGGCCGGTCCGGACGCGGCCCGGCACCAGACGACGGTCTGGGCGATGGGCATGTCCCAGTCGCACCGCGGACCGGATGGCACCTTGCAGGCCGCCTCCACCGACGGGCGGGCGGTGCTGGCCATGAACACCTTGCTGATCGTCGACCCGTCCGCCCAGCCCGGTCCCTACCTCGACGCCGCCAGCGGGCTGCTGCTGGCCTTCAACGGCGAGATCTACAACTTCCGGCAGCAGGCCGTCGCCTGGGGCATCCCGCTCGCCGATCGCGAGACCGACGCCCACCTGGTCCTGCGGGCCTGGGCCAAGCTCGGGGCGGCCTGCCTGGACGGGCTGGACGGCATGTTCGCGCTCGCCCTCTACGACCCCAGGGCCGGTGAGGCCGGACAGCTCTTCCTCGCCCGGGACCGACTCGGGGAGAAGCCGCTCTACTGGCGCCTGGATGGCGGCAGGCTCGCGTTCGCCTCCGAGGTCACCACCCTGACCGGCTACGGCCAGGCCCCGCTCGTCGTCCGCCCCGAGATGCTGGCCATCGAAACACCCGTCGGCGTCGAGACCCCGTTCCAGGGCGTCCAGTTGCTGGCCCCGGCGAGCCTGCTGTCCTTTGACCTCGCGTCCGGATCCCTGGAGCACACCACCTGGTGGCACCTGGAGGACCGCGAGCCCTGGCAGACCGACTACGAGCCTGCCCTGGCCCGCTTCTCCGTCGTCCTGGCCGAGCAGGTCCCGCTGCGAGCCCCCTCAGGCGATTTTGCGCTGCTGCTGTCGGGCGGCCTGGACTCCTCGGTGCTGGCCTACCTGATGCGGCCACCGGTCTGCGTCACCGTCCGCTACCGGGGCCAGGACCGCTTGGACGAGTCCCGCATCGCCACCGCCATCGCCCAGGACATCGGCGCCGAACTGGTCGTGGTCGAGCCGGACACGGCCGACTTCACCACCGTCCTGCCGCACATGATCAACGCGCTGGACTACCCGATGGGCAACGCGGCCGTCTTCTCCGAATACATGGCCTACCGGGCCGTCGCCGACCGGGGCATCAAGGTCGTCGTCGGCGGGCTGGGGCCGGACGAGTTCCTGATGGGCTACGTCCGCCAGGCCCTGGTCCTCTTCGGTCCGCAAGCCGTCCTGGACGCCGGACTGGAGTCCTACCGGCCCCTGGCGGGCAAGCTCATGCACGCCGCCGGGGACCCCCTGGCCCCGGCGGAGGCCGCCGCCCGGCTGATCCTGCGGGGCCCGGACCCCGACGACCGGGTCCGTGAGCTGGTGGCCGACGCCTTCACCCGCTCGGGCGGTGACGCGGCCCGCGCGCTGACGCTCGCCGAGCTGGCGACGGCCTGGCGGCCGCTGGTGATGACCAGCGACAAGCTCGCCTCCGCCTTCGCCCTGGAACGACGCTCTCCCTTCCTCGCCCGCGAACTCGTGGAGCTGTCCTACCGGCTCCCCGCCGGACACAAGATCACCCGCCCGGCGGCGGGGAAGCGCATCCTGCGGGACGCCGCGAAGGCCCTGGGCCTGCCCCGTGAGGTCTGGGCCAGCCGGGACAAGCTCGGCTTCGCCTCCCCGGTCCCCGCCTGGCTGACCGGCCCGCTCGCCCAGTGGGCCGACGCCCAGATCCGCACCGCCCTCGACGACGCCCCCGACACGCTGCGGCCGCTGCTGGAGCGCGGGCTGGAGGCCGGCGGGCGGTTCGACCGTTCCCGCATGCAGGCCCTGATGGCCGCCGCCTGGTTTTCTGACCAGACCGTGAAGGCTGCCGCATGACGGTCCCTCACGTCACTACGGTGTCGGGATGCACTCCGACACCACCACCGCCAAGGGCCCGTCCACCGCCCGAGGGGCCGTCGCGATCATCACCAACCGCAGGGGCGAAGTCCTGATGCACCTGCGCGACGACCTCCCCGCCATCGCCTGGCCCGCCCACTGGAGCCTCCTCGGCGGAGGCACCGACCCCGGCGAGAGCCAGCACGAGGCGATCGTCCGCGAGCTCGACGAAGAAGCCGGCCTGACCGCCCTGGACCTCACCGAGCTGTTCGAGGCCCGGGACGAGGACGGCTCCGGCCAGCTCATCACCTTCTTCGCCGCCACCTGGGACGGCGACGAGGCGAGCCTCCCCCTGGCCGAGGGCGTCAAGCTCCAGTTCTTCGCCCCCGAACACCTGCCGGCCCTGACGATCCCGCCGTTCATCCGGGACGGGATCACCCGCTATCTGGCCGCCCGGCCCGCCTGACACCCCGCCCTTCCGGACGGGAGCAACGGGGGTGGGGCCGGGCGGCCCCACCCCCTCCCTTTCGGAAGGACGAGCTCATGAAGCTCACCGTCATCGGCTGCGGCTACCTCGGCGCCACCCACGCGGCCTGCATGGCCGAACTCGGCCACGAAGTCCTCGGCATGGACACCGACCGCGACAAGGTCCTCGCCCTCGGAGCCGGGAAGGCCCCGTTCTTCGAACGCGGCCTGGACGACCTGCTGGCCAAGCACACCGCGAGCGGGCGGCTGAAGTTCACCGCCTCCTACGCGGAAGCCGCCTCTTTCGCCGACCTGCACTTCCTCGGCGTCGGCACCCCTCAGCGGAGCGGGGACAACGCCTACGACCTCAGCGATCTCTTCGCCGCCGTCCGCCGCCTGGCACCCCATATCCACCGGCCCGCCGTCGTGGTCGGCAAATCCACCGTCCCGGTCGGCACCGCCCCGCGCGTCGCGGACATCCTCCGCGACGGGGCCCCAGCGGGCGAGCAGGTCGAGGTCGCCTGGAACCCCGAGTTCCTGCGCGAGTCCTTCGCCGTCGAGGACACCCTCCACCCCGACCGCCTCGTCCTCGGCTTCACCGGCGAGAACACCCACGCCGAGACCGTGCTGCGGCAGTGCTTCGGCAAGATCATCGAAGCCGGGACACCCACGATCACCACCAGCCTGGCCACCGCCGAGCTGGTCAAGGCATCCGCGAACGCCTTCCTCGCCACGAAGATCTCGTTCATCAACGCCATCGCCGAGGTCTGCGAGGCAGCCGGCGCCGACGTCCACCAGCTCGCCGAAGCCCTCGGCCACGACACCCGCATCGGCCCCCGCGGCCTGCGCCCCGGACTCGGCTTCGGCGGCGGCTGCCTGCCCAAGGACATCCGCGGCCTCATGGCCCGGGCCGACGAGCTCGGCGCCGACCAGGCCCTCGGCATCCTCCGCGAAGTCGACTCCATCAACAACCGCCGCCGCGAACGCATGGTCGACCTCGCCCGCGAACAGCTCGGCGGCACCTTCAAAGGCAAGCGCATCGCCGTCTGGGGAGCGGCCTTCAAGCCCGACACCGACGACATCCGCGACTCACCCGCCCTCGCCGTCGCCGCCCACCTCCACCGGCTCGGCGCCCAGGTCACCGTCTATGACCCCAAGGCCCTCGACAACGCCCGCAAAGCCCACCCCGAACTCGACTACGCGGACAACGCCTTCGACGCGGCCGAACGCGCCGACCTGCTGCTGCACCTGACCGAGTGGCCCGAGTTCACCCACATCAACCTCGCACGACTCGCCACCCGCGTCTCCCAGGCCAAGGTCATCGACGGACGCGGCACCCTTGACCCCGCACGCTGGCGCCAAGCCGGATGGACCCACCGAGCCCTCGGCCGCCCCTGACAGGTCCTGCTGCCTCACCACCTCGGCCCCGGTCACACTGACCGGGGCCGAGCTCCGTCTTCCTCAGGGCGAATGGATTCCATTCTGAAAAGGGTTCGCCGTCTTGATCCCGGTGAACAAGAGAATGCATTCCAGCCCCCTGGGAGTCCCACAGCCCAGCCGCTCGGGACACCCCGCTGCCCTCACCTGAACTTCAACACGCAGAACTTGACAGGGAACCGAAGCGCCTGGACCCGTCGCTCGAACTTAAGGCGGAGGTGAGCGTAGGGGCGGCTGCCGTAGAACGCGGTGCGTTCAGCGTGCTCGGCTCAGACGGGGTGATGGCAGGGGTGATGAGTTGCCTGCGGACAACGGGCGGAATCACACATCCCGACCAGCGGACGGTCGGCCGTTGGGGTGCCGGCCAGTTTGAGGCAGAGTGCCCGGGACGGGTCGGTAAACCAGCAGGAGTTCGCGGGCCCGAGGTGAAGCGCCTTGGCGCATTTGGTCAGCAGGTTGAGCACGTCACGGTCACTGCGCTGGGTCCGTGCCCGGATTCACCGGGGTCTCGACGATGCCGATTACGTCACCACCCGGAAGATGCTCCGCAACGCTGGCAGTACCCTGGTCCGGAGGCTGGGCCAGCAGGCTGGTTCCACAGACAGCAGACGGAAGGAGTGTGTCGTCGTGAAGTGGCGAACCTAGCCGCCTGCCCGGAAGGTCCGGGAGCCCGGGCGGCGGTTCCGGAAGGAACGAGATGTCCCGTACGGACAAGACCAAGCCACTGTGGGTGCGCCACGCGGAGCACAACCCCCGGCCTGTCCACGATCACCGCCACGGTGCCTGCGATCTGCCGCCGGACCCGACGTGGGAGGAAACGGACACGTGCTGCCGGTGGGAACATCCCGGCACGCTGCTGTTCGGCTGCACCTGCTGTTCGGGATGTGGTGTGCGCTCCTGCATCAAGGAGCGGCAGCAGATGGCCAGGAGCAGCAACCGAAAAGAGCGCTACGCAGGCCGGCGTGAGGCCCGCCGTGTTGTCTCCGAAGAAGAGGGCGCCTGACTCCGCAGCTCGGGAGGGCTTTCATAGCTCGCCGACGTCAGGTCTCCGGCGCTGTCCTGGGGGGCGTCCGTTCGCCCGAGCGCTGCTGTTCGAGCGACTCGGCGGGCTCCCCGCAACCGTCGCCCCAGCCGCCTACCCACACAGCGCCCATCACCCAGAAGCTGCGGATCTTCGAGACTGAGCTCACCCCGGCGCACTGGTGAATCAACTCGAAGGACACGAAACCGAGTTCGTCGCCCGACAGGGAAATCCGCGACGAACCGCTCTCCTGGCAACCCCCGACAGATACCATTCGCGATCTCGAGTCGCCGGGCTGCGATCTGCGGCACATCGAGCCCGGCGTCCTGCACCGGCTCATCAGGGACGAATGCCTGACGACAGCTCAGGACGCCCGCGCCTCGGCGTCAGCCATGGGGCTGTCCGCTTCGTCCTGCAGGAGCAGCCAGCCCCGCCCGCGGCGGCGAAGAGCGCGAAGTGGCGAGAGGAGCGACCGTTCGCCGGGCTCGCGCCGCACTCCCCCGGGACAGGTTTGCCCGCTTTTACCTCGACGAATACCGCGTGCTCAAGTGGATCACGGAGCACGCCGACGTGAGCGTCGACGCCGTCAAGGTCCTGTCCGCGAGTGCGGCATGACGCGTGAGGGCAAAGCGACCCGCTGGCGTCGGATCGATCTCGACCGGGTCCGCGCCCAACGAGCCGTTGGGCGCTCCTGCCGCGAGTCGGCCGAAAAGACCGGTTCTCGCTGGGCCGGACCACGCGGGCGTTGAAGACTACCGACTACTGGGACGTCGGCTGTTCGAGCAGGCGGTGGACGGCCAGTGCGTCGCCGGTCGCCCGGACTGTGCTCGGCCCGATGGCGCCGCCCGCGCCGCCCGGCCTCCGGCTCGGCGGTCTGGCGTCCGGGGACGTCACGTTGCCCAGCCGAGGCGGCCGCGGGACCGGGCGGCCAGGTGCCTGTTCAGAGCCTCGGCAGCACCTCGTCCACGTAAAGGCGCAGGCTGGCCTGCATCTGGTCCAGGTTCTGGCCGCCGAAGTCGACCTGCCAGAGGAAGGTGTCGACGCCGTATTCCTCGCGCAGGGCGAGGATCCGTTCGGCGACGGTCCCCGGGGAGCCGATGACGGCCGTGCCGTGGCGGCGTACGTCGAAGTCGGTCAGGTGGCGGGCGTGGGCGCCCATCTGGTCGTAGCCCGCGTACTGGTCGGACGTGGTGGTCTTCCAGGACGCCGCGGCCTCGGACCAGACCGCCATGTACTCCCGGTAGAGCGGTTCGGCGGCGCGATACGCCTCATCGTCGGTCCGGGCGACGTACAGCGGGGTGCTCAGCGCGATCCTGGGGGCCGCGTGGCCGCCGTCGCCGGGGGTGAAGGCATCGCGGTAGAGGTTGATCACATACCGGCTGACGCCGACATCCTTCTTCAGCGGGGCGAGGGCCAACATGACGCCCAGGCCGTGCTCGCCGAGCCAGGTGAAACTCTCCGGGGAGCGGACGGCCGCGCCCCACAGGGGAGGGTGGGGGCTCTGGGTGACCGGGGGCAGCGAGGTGGCGTCGCGGTAGGAGAAGAACGGGGTGTCCTCGGTGACGTTCTCCTCGGTCCACAGCCGCAGCATGGCCCGGGTGGTCGCCTCGAAGCGCGGACGGCTCTCGTCGATGGGCACACCGAGCGCCTCGAACTCGTACGGAAGCCAGGCCCGGCCCAGTCCGACGTCCAGCCGGCCCTCGCTCAGCGCGTCGACCATGGAGATGTGGGCGGCGAGCTGTATGGGGTGGTGGAAGGCCGGGAGGGTCGCGCCGGTCATGAGGCGGATGTCCGTGGTCTGCGCGGCGGCCGCGGCCAGGAAGGTCAGCGGGCTGGGGCAGTATCCGCCGTACTCACCGAGATAGTGCTCGGTCATCTTGACGTAGTCGATGCCGGCCCGGTCCGCGAAGCGGGTGAGGGCCAGGACGTCGCGGTAGTAGTCCGCGGCGGACCGCCGGTCCCGCCGGCAGTCGGGGAGAAGGGATATTCCGTGTCGCATGGTCGTGCCTCCTTCATGTCACCGCCACCGGGCCGGTGACACGCGTGCGGGGCGGCACGCAGGATCTGCGTGCCGCCCCGCCGGTGCCATCAGGCGCAGCAGCTCGTGGAGCTGGTGGTGGACGAGCAGGTGCTGGAGCTGGAGCTGCTGGTCGAGTCGAACAGCGTCTCGGTCACCTCGGTGTAGTCGTTGATCTCGAAGTTCTCGGACTCCAGGGCCAGCATTTCCTCGGCCAGGGTCGTCAGCTCGGTCTTCGCCGTGTTTGCCATGGATGTTCTCCTCGGAATCTGTGACAGCATCCGGGCCGGGTCCCCTCGGGACGGGAAAGCCGGGGAGCCCCGGATGCCTCAGGCTCGATCGCCTGAAACATTTCTCGCATGCGGTCCTGACACGAGGCGGTACGAGTGGCTGACACATCGCTGTCACCGTCACACACCCCCATCGGGGCGCAGGCAGCGCAGGGCGGCCGCTGTCATGGCGATCATGCCGGTACGCAGGGACGGCACCGGGTCGGGTGCGAAGCGCGGGGAGTGGTTCGGTGGGAGCGCGGCGAGCTTTCCGGCGCCGGTCGCCCCCGGGGTGGCCTTCCACTGGGCCTTGCCGACGCCTCCGGTCATCCAGTAGGCGGTGCGGACGCCTGGGGCGGCGTGCAGGGACGTGCCCTCGGGGCCGTACCAGGAGAAGTCCTCCACGGCCGTGGAGGGCGGGCAGGACAGGACCCGGCCAGGGCCGAGCACCGTCTCGTGGGCCTGCCGTACGGCTGCTGCCAGGCTCTCGTCGTTGACCTGGCAGGGGGCACGGGGGGTGCGGAAGGTGACGGTCACCTCGAGTTCCCCCGGGCCCGCGCGCCGTGCGCAGTGTTCGCGCAGGACGGTGTGCACGGCCGCGGCGGCGGCATCGAGGGCGTTGGTGGTGAAGGCGCGGACGCTGATGGCCAGTTCGGCCCGCTCGGGTACCACGTTCACCTGTTCCCCGCTGTGGAAGGTGCCGACGCTCAGGACGACGCCCTCGGGCATCCGTTCGCGCAGCCGGGGCAGCGCGGCCGCGGCGGCCTCCAGCGGGTCGGCGCACAGCCATGGCATCGCGGCGTGCCCGCCGCCGCCGCGTACGGTGACGTCCAGCGTGGCGCCGGCGGCGGTGACCGTGCCGCCGGCGGCGTGGGCGACGGTGCCCGCGGGCAGTGGCGCCACGTGCTGGGCGAGCATCGCGTCGGGGAGGGGGAAGCGCTCGTAGAGGCCGTCGGCGAGCATCGCTCGGGCGCCGCTGAGCGTCTCCTCGGCGGGCTGGCCCACCAGGACGAGCGTGCCGCGCCACTCCCCCAGGAGCAGCAGGGCCGCCAGCACGCGGGCGGTGCCTGTCACGGCGGCCGTGTGCAGGTCGTGTCCGCAGGCGTGCATCACCGGTACGCGCCGCCCGTCCGGGCCGGTCGCGTGGGCATGGCTGGCGTACGGCAGGCCCGTGCGTTCCTCGACCGGCAGGGCGTCGAGTTCGGTGCGCAGCGCGATGGTCGGTCCGGTGCCACCGTGCAGGACGGCCACCACGCCGTGGCCGCCGACGCGCCGGGTGACGGTGAAGCCGGCGTCGGCTGTCGCGCGGGCGAAACGGGCCGCGGTGTGCCGCTCGCTGCCTGAGAGTTCGGGGTGCCGGTGGAGGTCGAGGTAGAGCTCCAGGGCGGTGGGCAGCGAGTTGTCGACGGTCCTCAGGAGTGCCTCCCTGGTCCGTTCGTCGGTGCGCATGGGGGCTCCTTTCTCTCCGGTGTCGCTCCGGCTTCTCGTGGGTTCTGTTCAGGGGAAGGGGTGGGGTACGTGGTGGAGTTCGGCTTCGGTGAGGTCGGTGTCCCGCCAGCCGGCTCTGCGGAAGGCCGTGCGCATCCTGGGCATGAGCGGGGCGCGTTGCTGTGCCCAGCCGAAGTCGATGGGCAGCAGCCCGGGGACGATGGTGCACATCGTGTGCAGGCCCAGGGCTTGCTGTTCCGGGCAGGTCTGGTCGACGACGATCACGTCGAATCCGGCGTCGGTGAGTTCGTCGCGGCAGTGGTTCAGGTCTTCCAGCAGGTCCGGGGATGTGCGTGCGTGCATCGGTGCGGTGCCGTAGACCTCGGTGAAGGGAACCGGTGGGGTGTCGCGGAGGTAGCGTCGGGCGTGCGGCTTCATTTCCGGGAGGCCGAAGAGCGCGGCGTGGTCGCGCAGGTAGCGGACCCGGCTGAAGTCCTCGGTCATGGCGAGGAGTTCGGGGCGCCGGCTCGCCACACCGGAGGACAGTGCGGGCAGGTAGGTGAGGATCTCGGAGACGGCCGCGCGCACCGCTGTGGCCGGGTCGGGGCTCGCGCCGGCGGCGAAGGACAGGGCACCGTCGCCCCCGTGGCGGCGGACGGCCACTCCGGTGACCACCGGGGTGGAGAGGTCCACCCGGTTGTCGAAGGCGCGGACCTCGTAGTCGCACAGTTCGGCGCGGTCGATCATGGCCCGTAGTTCCGGATCGTGGACGGTCGTGAGGTCGATGCGGGTCAGTTCCGCGCCGCCGTACCAGCCGAGGAGGAACGCGTCGCGCTCGATCAGTTCGAGCAGTCCGAAGAGGATCGCCTCCTCCGGGCTGCCTCCGCTCGCGCAGCCGTTGGAGGACTCGAAGACGAAGTTGTCGGCCGCGGTGCCGGTGCTGTAGTAGGAGAGCCGGACGGGTACGAGGACGGGGCGGTCGTCGCGCAGGGAGTGGCCCCAGACCCATGGGATGGGCTGGGCGGGGTCGAAGGGGTGCAGTTGGGGGTACTGCTCGTAGGCCAGGGGCCCGTAGCTGCCGCAGGCGCGCGGGTCGAGGGCGTCGGGGGCCACGTCGTTGTAAGGGGCCACCAGTACGTCGGCGCGGTTGCGGCGGCGGGTGCCCGCGTAGCGCTCCAGTCCTTCGAGGAAGGCGAGGCTTCTGCTGCGCCGGAAGGAGTTGGCCTGGCCGCTCCAGGTCATGTCGGTCAGGTTGACGTGGCCGCGCATCAAGATCGTGCCCAGGACCGGGGCGGTCGTCGGGGAGGTCACGTTGCGCAGGGTGCCGGGGCCGAGCGCCCCGCAGACGGGGTTGGCCAGGGCCTCCGCGGGCAGGTCGTAGTCCTCGGGGCTCCGTTGCCGGTAGAGGGCGGGGCCGGGTTTGGGGCGGGGGCGGAGGTCGAGGGTCCCGGGGGCGTCGTCCGGGCTGCGGTGGGCTCCGCAGTCGGGGCAGAGGGGGTCGGCGAGAAGGGGGTAGGTGCGGGTGGCGAGGGTGTCGAGATCGACGCGGGTGACCCGGGGGGTGTGCGGGGACAGGGTGGGGACCTCGGGGGGATGGGGGCGTGAACCGGGAGGGCCGGTGGGTCCCGCCTCTGTGGCGGCACCGGTGTGTCCGCCGGTTTCCGCGCCGTGCGTGTCCTCCTGGGCGCTGTGCCGGAATGCCCGCCAGACGGCGTCCGCGAGGTAACCGGTCAGCGGGGGCCAGGGCCCCACCGCGCGTACTCCGTGACCGAATTCGAGGGCTTCGCGTTCGTAGCGCGGCCGCAGCCGCTGCCAGCGCATCGCCAGGCAGCGCCCGCAGGGGGCGGTGGTGGCCGTGCCGGGTGCCCGGCCGGGGAGCCATGGGCCGATGAGCACGGTGTGCGGGGTGAGGTGGACGGTGGCGCGGGCGCGTCCCGTCACCGTGTCCTTCTCCGGTTGGAGGGCGTCGGTGACACCGAGGGGTACGACCAGGGGTGGGTGCCCGGCGGCACCGGGGGGCTGGGGAGCGTTCTCCCTGGTCTCCTGCCGGAAGCGGTCGCCGAGCAGTCGCTGGAGGGCGTTTGCCGCGGCGGCCAGGGGCGGGGGTGCTGGTGTGTTCATGCCTCGGCGCTCCATTTGAAGGTCCTGACGGCGAGCGCGGCGAAGAGGGCCGCGAAGACGAGGAGTCCCACGCACGGGCCGAGCAGGGAGGACGCGCCGTGGGCGCCGGTCAGGACGCGGTCGAAGCCGTCGTTCATGTAGCGCAGCGGCAGGACGTGGGAGAACGCCTTGAGCCAGCCCGGTGAGGCACTCATCGGGAAGAACGAGCCGGAGAGGAACGCCATGGGGATCATCACGCAGTTGGCGACGGCGGCGACCGCGTCCGGCGAGTTGGTGAAGTTGCCGACCAGCAGTCCGACGGCGAAGAACACGAGGACGCCGAGGACCAGGACGGGCAGCGCCAGCAGGATGCCGCCCGGCGCGAGTGTGAGTCCGAAGACGGGCAGTGTGGCGATGGCGAGGAAGAGCACGGCCTGGACGACCGCGATGCCGAGGACGACGACGAAGCGGGCGGCGAGTACGGTCGGCAGCGGGACGGGTGACATGCGCACGAGGCGCAGGATGTCGGTGCGCCGCCAGTGCATGAGGGTGTAGGCGACGCCGAAGAGCGCGCCGTTGCCGACGCCCCAGGCCATGACGCCGGGCGCCAGGGAGTCGATGACACGGCCGCCGCCCGGTGCGGAGCGGCTGCCGAAGAGCAGCCCGAAGACCAGGATGAAGACCAGGGGGAAGGCGAAGGTGAAGAACAGGGATGCCTTGTCCCGCAGGAAGGCCAGGAGGTGGGCGCGGGCGAGCGCTGTGCAGGCGGTCATGACTGGTCGTCCTTTCCCGTGAGGGCGAGGTAGACGTCTTCCAGGGTGGCGGTCCGGGTGCGGACCTCCTGGAGGTCGGTGAGGTGGCCGAGAGCGGCCAGGAGGCGGCCCACGGCCCGAGTGGTGACGACGGTGTACGGGCCCTCGGTGGTGACGTCCTCGGCGCCGTCCAGTGTGTGGGCGGTGGCGGGCGACAGCGAAGTGGCGGGTATGAGTACCTGGGTGGGGGCGCCGAGGTCACGGATGAGGTCGGCCGGGGTGTCGAGGGCGATGACGCGGCCGTCGCGCACCACCGCGACGCGGTCGCACAGTGCCTCGGCTTCCTCGATGTAGTGCGTGGTGCATACGATGGTGCGGCCCTGGCTCCTGATGTCCCGCAGCAGGTCCCACAGTTCGTGGCGTGCGTGGGGGTCGAGCGCCGCGGTCGGTTCGTCCAGGAAGATGATCTCGGGCCGGTGAGTGAGGGCGGTGGCGATGGCGAGCCGCTGGCGCTGTCCGCCGGAGAGGCGTTCTACCTGGGTGTCGGCCTTGCCGGTGAGCCCGACCGTCTCCAGCGCTTCGCGGGCCCGGTCCCGGCCGATGCCGTAGAGGGCGGCCGCGGTCTCCAGGTGCTCGGCCGCGGTGAGCCGGACGAAGAAGGCGGAGGTCTGGGTCTGCACGCCGATGCGTGGCAGCAGGGCCCGGTTGCGCGGCCAGGGTGGCCGGCCCAGGACGTGGACGGTTCCGGAGTCGGCGCGGCGCAGCCCTTCGATGATCTCGATGAGGGTCGTCTTGCCCGCTCCGTTGGGGCCGAGGACGCCGAAGAACTCTCCCCGGTGGACGGTGAACGAGATGTCGTCGACGGCGCGGATGTCGCCGTAGCTCTTGCGGAGCGACGCGACGCGGATGGCGGGGGCGTCGGGTGCCTCCGGGGGGCGGGGAGTTGTGTGCGCGGGCTTGCGGTGGGTCATGAGGCTTCCTTCCTCGGGATCGGGCGGGGCCTGGGCGGCCGGGCGGGCCGGTGGCCGGGGTCGGTGCCCTGTGACGGGGTCCGAGCGCGGCCCGGTGGGTGGGGATGCCGGGTTCCCGGGTGGCGGGAGCCGCGGTGCGGGGTGCTGGGAGCCGGGTCTCCCGGGCGCGCCCATGAGGTGTCCGGGTGCGGAGGGGGAGGCCGGTGGCGGACCGGTCACGGGTGTCCGGGTGTGTGTCTGGCCGCGCGCGCCGAGGCGTACTCCCAGCGCCCGCGCGGCGGGCAGGGCCACCGCCGCGACGGCGAGGGCGATGGCGGTGTCGCGTCCGTAGGGGGCCGGCAGCCAGGCGACCACCAGGGCCAGGACGGCCGCCGCCAGCGCGCAGACGACAAGGGGGACGAGGATCGCGTAGCCGAGGTAGAGGCCCCGCAGCCGGCGGGGGTAGGAGCGCCGGTGGGCGGGGTTGCGTGCCAGGAGGCGCACATAGCGCAGGCTCTCCGCGGGGAGGTCCAGGACGCCGAAGGCGTGCGCGAGCATGGCGCAGCCGTCCAGGCGTGGGAGCGGCAGGTAGTTCAGCCAAGCCCGCGCGCTGCCGAAGAGCAGGAGCCAGGCGAGGGCGTCGCGGGTCGCCCCCTCCCCCGCGGGCAGCCACAGCCACAGCAGGAAGAAGGGCAGCAGGAAAACCAGGTTGCCCGGTACTCCGGCGGCGGCGACGGCGACGCGCTGCCACCGGGAGCGGAGCAGGGCGACGTCCTCCACGGTGCAGTGGAAGAAGAGCATGGGGGGCCGCCAGCGCAAGCCGATGCCGGTCGTGCCGGCGCCGAAGACTCGGGCCGCCAGTCCGTGCCCGATCTCGTGCAGGCCCGAGCTCAGCCAGATCAGGCCGAAGGCGATCGCGGCGAGGTCCGGGTGGTCGCCCAGGGCGGGGAGCCGGCCGGTCAGTTCCGGCAGTCGGGCGAGCAGTTCGCCCTGCATGGCGAGGACCGCGGCCAGCAGCGGGAGGAGGACGGCGGGGGCGAGGAGCAGGCGGAAGGGGGAACGGAGGAGACGGTCGAGCAGGGCGGTGGGGTCGCCGAACCGGAGGTCGGCGCGGAGCGGGCTCTGCCAGGCCGGTCCCGGAGCCGGTGCGGGGCGGGAGTCCTCCGAGGGGTGTCGCGCCGGTCGTGCCGCCGGTTCGCCCGTCAGGGCTCGCCGGGCAATGCCGGGAGCTTGCTCGGGGCAGGTCGTCGCCGGTGCGCGGTCGGGCCGGGCGGCCGGTGACGGCGGGCTGTCCGCGAGGAGGTCCCGCGTCCTGAAGAGTGTCAGCAGCCGTTGCCAGGCGGTGTCGTCGAGTCGGCGGCCGAAGTGCCTGCCGTAGTCCTCGCCCACGTCCGCCAGGGTGCGTTCGCCGTCGAGCCGGGCGAGCAGGAAGTGCTCGCGGGCGCCCATTTCGTGGCACCGGCCCGACCGGGGGTCCTTGACCAGGTGGACAACGGTGTGCCCGCGCCACAGGCCGGGTCCGAGCACCAGGTCCGGGCGGCGGGCCGGGCGCAGTTCCGCCAGGGTGGGTGCCCGGCCGTGCGGGATGTCGTTGGCGTCGTTCGCGGGCATGTCACTCGCCGTCCTCGTGTGTGGCGGCCGGGCCGCCGCCCCTGGCCGGCTGGGTGTCTGTGCCGTTCCTGCCGCCGGGTTCATCGGTCAGGGATCTGGCCAGGACGTAGGAGAGGTATGCCTCGTCCCGGATGGTGACGTGCAGCCGGTTGTTGGTCATGTGCATGTATGGCGAGAGCAGGATCTGCAGGGCGGCGCCGGGGTCGGTGACCGTGGTGGTGCCGCCGTTCTCCCAGTCGCGGAACTCCAGTTCGCCGCGGACGGCGAGGCCGGCGACGGCGGTGCGCAGCTCTGTGCAGTGCCGGGCCCAGGTGCGGACGGCACCGGGCAGGTGGTCGGTGGTCCCGGAGGCGGTGGCGTCGAGGACCGTCTCGAAGCGGGCGCGCAGGCCGTCGGCCATGGCGTCGTATGTGCGGTCGTACGCCTCGCCGGGGTCGACGAGGGCGGTGCCGGAGAAGGAGCGGTGCCAGAAGTGGTGGTAGCGCTCCAGGTAGGCCGCGACGGCGTCCCGGTCGTCGAGGAGGACGGCGGTCATGGTCATCATCAGCTGGGCGGCGAAGCCGAGGAGAACGGTGCGGACTTGGAGGTTCATGCCGCGCATGGCGTCGATGACCAGGTCGGTGGAGTGGCGGAAGTGCCACTCGGCCAGGGCCACGCCGGCGGGGCCGCCGTACTTGCCGTACTCGGGGGCGTAGGGCTCCCAGCTGTAGGTGTTGGTCGCGCGCAGTCGCATGCGGCCGTCGGCGTCGAGGTAGGGGCGGCGTTCCTCTTCGGTGAACTCCTGGTCGAAGAGGGTGTTGTAGAGCTCGACATAGAACTCGGAGGTCACTTGGTAGAGGGCGGGCCGGGAGCGCAGGAAGGCGCCGATGGCCTGCTCGGTCCGGGCTCTCACCTCGGCCTCGGCGCCGGGGCGGGCGGGCTTGAGGCGGAGGCGCACGTGCGGGCCTTCCAGCCAGTAGTTGAGGAAGAAGTAGTTGGTGATGAGCCCGTCGGCGGTCAGCTCGTCCAGCAGGGGCCGGACGGCCCGGGTGAGCATCGGGCGGGGGCTGCCGGGATAGAAGATGTGCAGGGCCTGCCAGGCTCCTTCGCCGGGGGCGGGTTCCGGACCGCACAGCCGGTGCCGGCCGTCGCGGTGCCCGGGGTGGGGTATGGGTCCGGTCGCGGGAGTGGTGTTCATGGCGGGCTCACCGTCCTTCCGGGCGGGTGAAGTGGGTCTCGACGACGAGTTCGGTGACATGCCGGCCGTCGCGGGAGACGAGGGGTGCGTCGTCCCCGCCGGGGAGTGCCTCCCGCAGGACGACGCGGGCCGTGGTGTCGTGCAGCCGTGCCTCGAAGGCGGTCAGGGCCAGGAACGAGCAGAAGTCGACGTACTGGGGCTTGCTCCGGGCGGCGGGGCCGGCCGGCTCGTCGTCGGGGGCCTGGACCGTGGCGAACACCTGCTCGGGGATGTCGTGCCGCAGGCGCCATTCCTGCCAGCCCAGGAACCACTGGGCGTCGGAGGTGCCGGGCTGCCGCAGAGGCAGCCGCTCCGCCGTGAGCGTCCAGGAGCGGCGGCTGAGGACCACGTGGCCGTGGCGTACGCGCGGGCGGGTGCTGATGCCCGACTCGGTGTCCTCCTGTGGCACGCCGTCCCACAGGTCGACGACAGGGAAGGAGGACGGCGAGAGCAGCAGCAGGGTGCGGGGGATCTCGGGCAGGGCTGCCGCGACGAGGTAGCCGAGGTAGACGGGGACGATCTCGCGGCCGAGGCGGTCGGAGCGCAGGACGAGCCGGTCCTCGGCCACGTCGTGCTCGAGGTGGAGGTCGCCGAGGGCTATCCGTGCGCGCGGTGGTGCGGAGCTGGTCTCCCCCGGGCAGACGATCTCGTAGTCGGTCAGCCTCCCGTGGAGGTTGAGGTTGGTGGTCGCGAATCCTCCGGTGATCTCGGCGTACGCGGCGCCTTCCGGGAGGAGGGCGCGCCCGGCGGCACGGATCCTCTCCTCCGGCCCGGTGGGGCCTTCGGGGAAGCAGTGGGTGAAGCGTGAGAAGGGGAAGGCGAACGCGCCCCAGGTGCGGTTGAGGACCGCGACGGATTCGCCGTCGCACCGGGCGAGCTGGAGGAAATGGCTGTGCGGCAGGCGCCGTGCCTCGGGTGACGGCAGCTTCCGGGCGACGGCGTCGACGGCCGTGTCCTCCAGGATGATCTCTTCGGCGCCTTCGGGCCGGTTCTCCCACAGGGTGCGCATCCGGTCGGCGAGCTCCTGGCGGGCCTGGTCGAGGGCCCGGGGGCCCGGTGCGTCGAGCCAGTTGTCCAGGGGGACGTAAGTGCCGTCGTCGGTGAAGGGCCGGCGCCGGGATGTGGCCCGCGTGTACTGCTCGTAGATGTCCTCCTGGAAGTCGTGCACGAGTCCCAGGAGGTCGTCGCAGCGGCCGCCGGGACCGTAGCGGGCCAGGAAGAAGGAGGTGAGCAGTTGCCGTTGCGGCAGCGTCATGTCGAAGACGTCGGTGATCCGGTCGAAGGAGGCCAGGGAGGTTCCGACGGTCTGCGACCAGCGGGTCCGATCGCATGTCAGCGGTTCGTCGCAAGCCCGCGCGTCCTCGTAGAGGAGAGTGCGCGGCAGGGCCGGGACGCCGCCCAGGGACTCCTGGAGGGCGGACAGCTCACCGCGCAGAGCGGCCAGCAGCCTTGCCCGGTCGGCCCCTTCCGCTTCGGGGTACCGAGTGGTCAGCGCCAGGACCGCGGACAGCCGCCGGGCCAGGTCCGGGGCCCAGGGGGTGGCCAGTTGTGCCACGGCGTCACGGAAGGCGCGCAGCGGGTCGGGGCTGTGGATGTCGGTGCCCAGGGCCGGGACCTGGAGCAGGCCGAGGCGCAGCAGCAGGGCCAGGAAACGGTCGTACTCGTGGCGGGGCGGTGGCGGTACGGTGCCGCGCCGGTCCTCGGCGGCCAGGTAGGAGGCGAGGTCGCCGTAGCGGATGCCGGGCAGTCGGCGGCACACCGCGACGAGGCGGTCGAGCGTCCCGCCCTGTCTCAGGAAGAACAGGTTCTCCCGGACGGTGTCGAAGCTGACGGTGGCTTCGTCGTCCCCGGCGGTGACCCTGCGCCGGACGTAGCGGATCCGGTCGTGGTCCATGCGCCAGCCGGTGACGAGGGTGACGGGCAGGTCCTGGCGCAGGGTGTCGTGGGCGATGACGAGTTCGGCGATCCGGCCCAGGACGGCCACGTTGAGGCGCGCGTAGGTGGGCCAGGTCGCCAGGATGTCGCCGGAGGGTTCGAGGGGGCCGCCGGTGTCGTGGAACTCGCCGAGCGCCAGGCCCGTGAGGGTGCTGAAGGGGCTGGTCTTGCAGGCGGTCCGGTACACGTAGTCCAGCAGGGAGCGTTCGATACGGCGCTGCCGCTTGGCCGGGGGGCCGGCGGACCGGTCCAGGTAGGCGTCCAGGTGCTGGTCGAGGGTGGGTGAGGCGAGCAGCAGCCCCTGGCGCAGGCGGGGTGCGCGGGCGAGGGCGCGCAGGGCGTCGCGGGTGCGGGACAGTTCGTCGGCGACGGTGTGCGGGCCCGTGGCGATGAGCTCGTCCAGGGCGCACCGGTCGCGCAGCCATGCGGCCAGTTCCTGTCCGGTGCTGCCGCCGAGGGCGTCCGCGGCGGCCAGGGCGTCCGGGATGCCGGAGGGCAGCTTGTTGGAGAAGAGCTGTCTGCGGAGGTTGACCAGGGTGCGCCGGAGCTCGTCGTTCTCATTCGACCGGATCGCCTCGTGGAGCGGGTCGCTGAGCGCGGCGCCGCGTGCGGCCAGCTCCGTGCGCCGGGTGTGGACTGTCGTGGCCCAGTGGCAGGATTCCGGGGAGCGGAGGCCGCGGACGGACTCGAAGGGCAGCCCGGCGACGCGGGCCATGAACAGGTCTCCGAGGGGGGCCGGGCGGGGCGGGGCCGCGGCGGCGGTGTCTTCGGGGGCGGGACCGGTGGGGACGGCCGTGGCCCCGGGGAGGGCCTTCGGGCCGCCGGCGTTCGCGGGGTGCGTGTTCATGGGCACAGTCCTCCTGTCCACGCCGTGTCAGACGATCTCGTAGCGGAAGGCGGCCGGGCCTGGGCGCTCGTGGCCGACCATCGTCAGGAGCAGGGGACACTCCCCGGTCGCGGTGAGGTCCAGCCGTTCGATGTAGGAGAGGTTGTCGAAGCCCAGCACGGAGCCGCAGCCGATGCCCAGGGCAGCGCAGGCGGTGTACATGGCCTGCGAGGCGGCGCCCGCGACGGCGTTGGCCACGCGATAGCCGCGGTCCCCCACCGCGTCGAGCACGGCCCCGGTGCGTACCGTGGTCAGCACGACCGCTCCGGCTTGCTCCAGGTTGTAGTTCCGCAGGAAGTAGGTGCGCTGGAGGAAGGTCCCGTGCGGTCCGGACACGACCCGGCGCAGGCAGGCGGTTTCCGGGACATAGGCGTAGGCGCCTGCTTCGAGGCCGTTGACGTGGTTGACGAAGACGTAGGTGCCGGCCAGTGCCAGGCCCTTGCCCGGTGGGCTGACGTCGCAGGGCAGGGCGGCGCCGGAGGCCGCCGCGCGCAGCACGGCGGCGAGTTCCGCCGTCCGCAGGGGTGCGGCGGAGGTGAACCGGCCGAACGCGCTGCGCCGGGAGCGGAGCGCGTCACGCACGGTGGCGGTCAGGGGCGCGGGGCCGGGCAGGGCGATCTCGTGCTGGTCGTCGGTGACGGCGGGCGGGGCGGCCGCGGCGGCGAGGGCC
Organism: Streptomyces sp. NPDC020379; assembly: GCF_044387105.1. NCBI lineage: Bacteria > Bacillati > Actinomycetota > Actinomycetes > Kitasatosporales > Streptomycetaceae > Streptomyces > Streptomyces sp. NPDC020379. Next base: position 60,411 of record NZ_JBIRVR010000026.1, on the reverse strand, counting down.
CGGGCGTCCGGCCTGCGGGCGGCTCCTTCCAGGGTGGCCCGGTGGACGGCGCGGACCGTCGGGAAGACCTGGACGTGGCGGGAGCGCTCCTGGTCGGCACGGCGGACGCGGGGTGTTCCGGTGGGGGCGGCGGTGTCCGGGAGCGGTCCGGAGAGCAGGGGCACGACGGCGAGGACGCCCTCGTCGTCGGGGTCGGTGCCCAGGAGGTGGTTGAGCCGCTGTTCGTCGAACCAGAAGGCCGGTTCGACGGTCATGCCGCGGGCGCGTGCCCACATCCGCCATGTCTGGGTGAGGGTGCCGATGTCCATCGTGGTCGCGTGGTAGCAGAAGCTGTTGTATTTGAAGGCGTTCTGCCAGAACTTGATGCCCAGGACGAGGAACTGGCCGGTGTCGGCGGGCAGCGAAGGCAGGTTCAGGGCCTCCCGGACGTGCCCGGAGACGTCGCCCGTCAGCAGCCGCCGCAGCGCGTGGTGCGGGGGGTCGTAGGCGTACACGCCGGGAGTCAGGGGGCTTTCCCGGCCGTTGACCCAGTACACGCTGACGGGGTAGAGCCCGCCGCCGGAGGCGGTGCCCCGGGCCCAGGAGGCGGCGGCGTAGCGCGGCAGGGAGGCGAGGTCGTCGTTGGCGTGGAGGGCGAGCCGGCGTGACAGGAGCCCGTAGGAGTCGAGGAGCATGCCGCCGAGCGCGTCGAGGCTCACGCGAGCGCCCGGGCCTGGGCGGGGCGGGGCCAGGCCCGCGTCGACGGTGGCGTCGGCGGGGTAGTTCCCGCGGGGCAGCGGGAGGCGGTCGGTACCCGGGTAGAACTTCCCGGCGCGGGGCTTGTCGGCCCAGTCGGGCTGGAAGCCGACGGGGGGCATCTCGACGCGGCCGCGCCGCATCACCGCGTGGAGGTAGTCGTGTGCGATGCCCATGGGGGGGTCCTTTGCGGGTCGTGTCGCCCCGGATGGTGCCGGGTCGCTGTCGGGTCGGGTGGTTGGCTGGGTCGGTCGGTCGAAGGGCGTGGCGTCGGGAAGCGGGTCAGGGGAAGGGGTGTGGCGCGGGGTTCACCTCAGAGGTGTCGAGGTCGTGGTCGAGCAGGCCCGCCGCGTGCAGGGCGGTCCGGGTGCGGGGCATCAGGCGCGCCCGCTGCCGGTCCTGGCCGAAATCGATCGGCAGCAGGCCCGGCACGGTCACGCCGACGGTGTGCACGCCGACCGCGCGCTGTTCGGGCAGGGTCTGGTCGACGACGAGCGTTTCGAAGCCGTGGCCCGCGAGGCCACGGACGCAGGCGTGGACGTCCTGGGCCAGGTCGGTGCCGGGCTGCGGGGCGGGGCGGGTACCGGAGTAGAGGTCGGACAGGGAGTACGGGCCGCGTGGGGTGGAACCGCCGTCGGGGTCTCCCAACAGGAAGGACGCGTGGCGGGTCATCTGGGGCAGCCCGTAGAGGAGGGGGTGGTCGGACAGGGACTGGACGGCGTCGAAGTCCTCAGCCATGGTGCGCAGTTCGGCCATGCGGTGCTCGGTGCGGCGGCGCAGCCGCGGCGCGTCCGTGGCGATCTCGGCGAGCGCGGCGGCCAGAGCGGACTCGGGGTCGGGGCTCGCGCCGGCGCCGAAGCACAGGGCGCCGGTGCCGCCGTCCTCGCGGACCGCGGCGGCGATGACGACGGGGACGGGGAAGGTGATCCGCGCGTCGAAGAAGCGCGCCCGGTAGCCGTACAGGGCGAGGCGGTCGACGAGGTGGCGGGTGGTGGGCCGGCGGCTGGTGCGGGCGTCGATCTCCGGCAGTGCCGCCCGGCCGTACCAGGTCAGCAGGAACGCGTCGCGCTCGATGAGTTCCATGAGTGCGGAGTGGACGGCCTCGGTGAGTGTGGAGCCGGACGCGCAGCCGTTGGAGCACTCCTGGACGAAGCGGTCCTCCAGCGGGGCGGAGTGGTAGTACGTCAGCACCTCGGGCATCAGGACGGGGTGGCCGTCGCCGAGCGAGTGACCCCATACCCAGGGCAGGGCACGGGACTCGGAGAAGGGCAGGACACGGTCCTGTGCGGCGTAGAACTCGGGTGCGTACAGGCCGCAGTCCCGCGGGTCGAGGGCCGTCAGCCCGCGCTCGCGCAGGGAGCGCAGGGAGGCGACGACGGCGGGGCGGCGGCGTGGCCGCATCCCGGCGTACCGTTCCAGGCCCTCCAGGACGCCCACGGTGACGCTGTCGCGGTAGCGGGTGGTGTGGCCGCCCCAGGCGACCTCGTAGAGGTAGTGGCCGCTTCGCAGGGCGAAGGAGCCGAAGGTGGAGGCCGTGGCGAGGGAGTCGAGTTCGCGGATCACACCGGTGCCGACGGTGCCGCAGAGGGGGTTGGCGAACGCCGTCACGGGCAGGTCGTAGTCGCCGGGCTTCCGCAGCCGGAACACGTCGGTGGCCGGCTTGGGTGCCGACGGGAGCGTGAGGGGTGGCGGTGCGGGGATCGCGCTGTCCGCCGCTCCCCCGCCGTCCGGTGCCTCCCGGGTTCCGCACGCGGGGCATTCGGGGTCGGCGACCAGCGGGAACGAGCGGACGAGCAGGCGTTCCATGTTCAGCCGCCTGACGAGGGGCGGTCCGTCGTCCGTCCGGATCTCGCCCGCGCGGGCGGCGCCGATGAGCGCCGCCATCGTGTCCAGGACGAACGGGGTCAGGTAGGGAGAGGTGCCAACCGCCCGTGTGGGGCCGCCGAGTTCGAGGGCGTCACGCACCGGCTCGTGACGCAGGGCCTGCCAGCGCCGGGCCAGGCACTGTCCGCACGGGCGGGCGGCGGTCTGCCGCCCCGCGTCGGGCAGCGGGCCGAGAACGGCCATGTGCCCGTAGAGCTGTACGGGGACCGTGCCGCGGCCGGCCGCGGCGTCCGGGGGGTGGGGGGCGAGTTCGTCGCGCATCCCCAGGGGGCGCAGGAGGACGTCGACGCCGGGGTGGCCGGCCGCGGCGATCCGCTGTCGCAGCGCTTCCCGGACCGTGGCCGGCACGGCCTCGGCGGGTCCGGTGGCGGTGACCGGCGCGGTCATGGGGTCCGCTCCCGGGTCAGCAGTGCGCGGACGACGTGGAGGCCGCCGGCGCGCAGGTCGGGTGAGGTGGTGTCGACGACCAGCACGTCCCGGCCGGCCGCCCGCAGCCGTTCCAGGAGGTCTCCGGCCCTCCCCCGCTCGGCCGGGGGCCGGTCGCCGTCGGCGGGGAGGGTGTCGGGGGCGAGGTCGGGCATGAGGGGGTCGCCGGTGTCGGTGGGTCCGTGGTGCTCGGGATCCTGCTCCAGTTGGAGGCGGCCGAGCAGGTCGCGCAGCGCGGTGACGGCGGCGCGCCGCCAGGACACATCGCTGCCGATCGCCCAGGAGGAGCCGGCGGCGCGGGCCAGCAGGACGCAGGGGGCGCCCGGGGCGGGGTCGGGGTCGCTCAGGTCGAGGAGTTCCACGTCGGCGCCGAGGTTTTCGGCCGTACGGACCAGGAAGGTCACTTCGGGGTCGGCCGGATCGCCGGTCGGTGTCAGGGGGACACGGGTGGCCTGCCGGGTGCCGCGGACCGCCTCGTCGAGCGCCTCGTAGGCCAGGGCAGACATCAGCCCGTCGTAGGCCGCTTCGGGGACGGACGTGCCGGTGCCGGTGCCCGCCGTGGTGGGGACGTAGAGGCCGGCCGTGTTGTACGGGCCGAAGGTGCGGACGGCCGCGGCGGGCACGAAGGACCGTTCGCCGGTGAGGAGCGAGACGGCGGCCACCCAGTCGTGGACGGCCGCGGGCGGGGCGGGGAGGCCGCGGGCGGTGGTGATACGGCCCGGCTCAGTCAGCGGCGGGGCAGGGTGGGTGGTCGCGCACGCGGTGAGGACGCCGGGAAGCGGGGCGACGTGCTCGGCGTAGACGGCGGCCGCGGTGCGCAAGGCCCTCAGCCGGGCGCCGGCGACATGGTGCACGTCGAACGCGCTGACCGCGCGTCGCCGGCCGTCGCCGGTGCCCAGCACGACCGTGCTGGCCTTCAGCGGGATCTGGGTGAGCGCGTCGTCGTCGTAGGCGTGGAAGACGCCGGCGAACGGGCCGAGGAGGATGTCGCGTTCGTGGAGTTCCGCCAGGAGCCGGTCGGCCTCGTCAGCGGTGCCGGGGGTGACGACGGGGGCGGGCTCGGTCAGCGGCGCCCCGGCTGTGAAGGGTCCGGCCGGCGGCTCCCCGGCTCCCGGCGCGCCGGAGCCGGGTTCCTCCGGCGCGGGCTCTGCCTGCCGGGGCTCCACGTGTCCCGGGAGACCGTCCCCGGGGCCGCAGTAGGGGCAGCCGGGGTGGGGCAGCAAGGTCTCGGAGTAGGTGTCCATGGAGTCCAGCAGCTGGACGACGACGTGCCCGTCGGTCTCGGCGGGCAACGCGCCCGTGGACCTGCGGAAGATGTCGTAGCCGAGCAGGTTGCCCATCATGGCGGCGAGTCCGGGGCCGGGTCCCGCGGTCGGTGCGGGAGGGCCGGGCAGTCCGGCGTCTCGCCAGACGGCGGACACGGAGCTGTCCTCGGCGTTGGCCTCCAGGCGCAGCATGGCGCAGGCCCAGCAGCCCGCGCGGCCGGCTGTCATCAGGGGCCCGGCCACCACACGGTCGGCGAGGACGGTCACCGGCAGCAGGGCGCGGCCTTGTGGCACGCCCTCCTCCAGCAGGTGGGCGAGTTGCCGGGGGGCGCCGGATCCGGCGCACACGACGACGTCGTACGCGGCCAGGTCGTCCCACCCGAGCGGCGTGTCGGTGTGCGGAAGCAGGGTGACGTCGGCGGGGGCACCGTGGGCCGTGTGCTGTTCGGCCTCCGCCAGGACGGTGCCGAGGCCGTCGTCGGGCCCGCCGGTCCCGGGCGCTCGCCGCGCCTGTTCCTCCTGTGCCTCCTCTGCCCTTCGCGTCCCGGTCTCCGGGTGCGCGCCCGGCGAGGCACCCTCCCCGCGCGCGGGCTCTCCGGCGGCGGTGTCCGGACCCTGGACAGCCACGTGCGCACCGCCGTTGCGGACCGTGCTCAGCGCGCACCACCGGGCGACGCGGTCCCGGCCCAGGACGGCGACGCGGGTGTCGCGGAACCGTGCGAAGCGCTCCTGCGCGCCGCCGGTGAAGTGGTCGACATAGGCGATCTGTTGGGCGAACCGTTCCGCCACAGTGTCCGGCAGCGGGTGTCCGGCTCCGTCCGGCTCCGTGGCGTCGCGGGCGAAGCCCCGGTCCAGGAGGGTGCGGACGAGCTCGGTCACCATGGAGCGGCGGTCCTCGGGCAGCCCGGCGTACAGTTCGCGGACCCGGTGGGTGCCGTCGAGGCAGGGGACGATCAGGGAGGCGAAGCGGTAGGCCGATGCCGACCGGAGGTGGAATCCGCCGGTCGCGTTGTGGAAGAGCACGCCTTCCGAGGTCTGCGTGAACAGCACGTCGTGTCTGATGCGCGGGCGCGTCTCCGCGAGCGCGCCGAGGTCGGCGGGGGCCGTGGTCGTGGTCGCGTCCGGGGTCAGGGGCTCACCGGCGGTCATGGGGGTCCTCCAGCGGTTCGTCGGCGCTCGTGCCGGGACGGCGCCGGGTGCAGGGGCAGTGGCGCGCGTACGCGCGGAGCAGTCCGGGGACGCGGTAGCGCCCGGGGGTCTCGTCCTCGAGGAGACCCGCGTCGGTCAGCCGGTCAAGCGCGGCGGCGGTGTCGCGGGGCGAGAGTTTCAGGGCGGCCGCGCACTCCTCGGGGGAGAGCACCTCATCCGGGAGGGCGGCGAGAGTCCGGCAGGCGTCCGCGAGCCAGGGGTCCAGGCTTTCGAAGAACTCCGTGAAGCGGCACGGCACGGACATCGCCGGGTCGTCTCCCACGCTCAGCCGGCCGACCGGGTCGTCGCGCAGCCAGTCGGCGCCGTCGGCGACGCGGTGCCGGGGCCGCAGAAGCAGGCGGGTGGCGGCGATGCGCAGGGCGAGCGGTGAGCCGTGGCACATGCGGGCGAGTTCGTCGACGGCTTCCGGTTCGGCGCCGGCCCTCTCTTCTCCGAGCACGGACGTGAGGACGGCCCGGGCCTCGTGGTCGTCGAGCGCGCCGAGGCGGAGCACGAAGGCGCCGGTGGCGGCGGCGAAGCCGGCGAGGCTGGTCCTGCTGGTGAGGATCACCGTGGCGTGGTGGAAGGAGGCGGGCAGCCCGCGGGCGGCCGCCTCGGTGCGGACGTCGTCCAGGATCAGCAGGGAGCGCGGTCCGTAAGGGTCCCAGCCCTGCTGCTCGAGGTCCGTGAGCAGACGGCCGGTGTCGCTCTCCGCGCCGACCCGCACGAGCCACCGGCCGCCGGGGAAGGCATCCCCGAGCAGGTGGGCGGTGTGCAGGGCGAGGGCGGTCTTGCCGGTGCCCGGGAGACCGGAGACCACGGCTGTGAGGCTGGCACCGTCCGGGTCGGGGCCGACGGCCGACATCAGCGCGGCGTTCTCGCGCTCCCTCCCGGTGAACCGCGGGAGGTCGGGCGGGAGAGGGGTGACGCGGGTGCCTGGCACGGGCCGGTGCTCGCCGGGCTCACAGGCATCGGGGGACGGCGGGGCGTGTGCGGCCGACAGGGCGAGGGGTGACGGTGTGCCGAGGTCCTCACCGCGCAGGATGGCCAGTTCCAGCCGGCGCAGCGAGGGGCGGGGGTCCACGCCGAGCTCGTCGCTCAAGTACTGCTTGACAGCCCGGTATTCGGCGAGTGCCTCCGACTGGCGTCCTGTGCGGTAGAGCGCCTCGATGAGGTGCTCCCAGAAGCGTTCGTGGCCCGGGTGAGCACAGACGGCGGCCCGCAGGTGCGGCAGAACCCTGCCACAGTTTCCGAGGGCCAGTTCGATGTCGAACCAGCGCTCGGCCGCCCGGAGCCGCTCCTCCTCAAGGCGGGGCACGACGTCCCGGTGAAGGGTGTCCGAGCGGATGTTGGAGATGGGCGGCCCCTGCCAGAGCAGGAGCGCGTCGTGCAGGAGGGCGGCCTCCTTCTCCGGGGCCTCCTCCCGGTCGGCGGCGGCCGTCAGTTCCTCGAACCGGGCGAGGTCCAGGGTCTCCCCCGTCACGGGGAGCCGGTAGCCGCCGGGCAAGGTCGTGATCGCGTCGTCGGCGATGCCGAACTTCGAGAAGAGCCTGCGGAGCCGCAGGACGCAGGTGTGCAGGGTGGCCCGCGCGGTGATCGGCGGCTCGTCGCCCCATACCGCGCGCTGCAGGTAGTCGCTGGACACGACCTCGCCGGGCCTGAGCAGCAGGGCGGCCAGGAGGGTGGTCGGCTTGGAATCCGGCAGCACGACCAGTTCCCCGCCCCGGGAGATGCTCATCAGCCCGAGCACGGAGAAGCGGGCGCTGGTGTCGGACACGGGACTGACTCCTTCGCGTTGCTGTGGCACGCGGATCCGCTCTGCTGCGGCGTCGCACGACCGGGGCTGTGCCGCGTTGCCTTGCGCGGTACGCGCACGAGCTGCCGCGGCGCCGCGCCGTCCGCAAGGGGGCAGGCTTGCGCCGTGGGCGTGACAGCCCGTGGTGTACCGGGGCCGGAACCGGGCACGGGGCGGGATGCGCTACCCGTGGGCCGGGTTCTCACAGCCAGTCTCGTGCGGGGGTTCCGGGAGCGTTGTCGGCCGATCGGTGGTCCCTCGGGCCCCCGCCGGGTCCTCCGATCGGCGAGGCGTTTCCGTCACCGTGTCCACCGATCGGGGGAACGTCACGTTGTCGCCGCCTGGGCCGGCAAGGCTGCCGAGTGCGCGCCGGAGTGCGGTTCCGATGCCACACGCATAGGTTGATCAGCGGTGACGCGTGCCCGGGACGACCGTGCACACCTGCGCGGCCGGCGCCGTCACGGCATCCCAAGGAGCGAGGGCGGGTCTCGTGGACAGACAGTTGCGCGTCATCCCCGGCACGATGGTCCTGGCCGGTCTTACCGCGTCCGCACTGTTGACAGGGTGCGACAGCCCCTCCGGGCCTGCCGCGGCGTCCGCCTCTCCCACGCGCTCCGCGCCCTCCTCGGTATCCCTTGCCACTCCGCAGAGCCTGGCCAGCGGCAGGTACGAGCGGGCCGCCGACACCCCTGAGCTGACGAAACGGCGGGCCGAAGCGCAGAAGAGCCTGCCTGCGGGTGTCACTTCGGTGGTCGCGGTGTACAACAAACCCGACGACGCCGATTCGGCCCTGACGCTGTCCGGCAGTTACGGCAAGGACCTGGGAGACGCGCGCGCTGTCCTGGACGCGATGTTCGGCAGCCTCGGATTCAGCCAGGCTTCCCCTTCCTCGTCACGCCAGACGTTCCCCCCTGCCGGCCCCAACGCTCCGGACCTGCAGTGCGAGACGGTGAAAGTCAGGGAGGGTGTCTTCGCACCCGTGTGCGCCTGGGCACAGAAGACCGACGCCGCGCTCCTGCTCGCCACCGACCCGAAGCAGACGACGGCGAATGCCGTGGACCTCCCCGCCTTCGCCAAGACGGCCGCGACCGTCTACACAGAAATCCGACAGCCGGAGCACTGACCGGTTACTGACACCGTTCGGCGGACGGGAGCGGTCTCCCGCCGCCGAGGCACGCCGTACGGATCAGCGCGGGCTCTGTGCCCGCGACACCGTGCCCTCCCGTGCCGCCGCCTCCGCCCGGGCCCCGAGTGCGCTGAACCGTCGGTCGCCCACACTGGCCACCGCGGCTGTCAGCCCCGCGACGCACGCCCCGGTCAGGAAGATGACCGGGTAGTCGCCGCGCTCCGCCAGGCCGGCTGCGAGGACGGGTGTCACGCCACCGCCGACGAACAGGCCGGTGGCGTACAGCGAGACCGCTGTTCCGCGGGCGTGCGGTACGACTGCCGTCGCCCAGGAGGCGAGGGAGACGTTGTTGAAGATCCAGCCACCGCCGAGCAGGACGGCGGCGATCACGACGGTGGCCAGGTGGGGGCCCGCCGCGGCAACCAGCATGGATGCGGTGATGAGGACGCCGCCGAGCGCGACGAGGACCCACCGGGGCACACGGCGGCGGGAGAGGCCGTTGTACACCGGTGCCCAGGCCAGGCCCGCGAGACCGTAGACGGCGGTCAGCAGCCCCGCCACGGAGGCCGAACTGCCGTGGTGCTGGAGCATGGAAGGGAGGAAAGTCACGCAGCCGACCACCACGCAGCCCATCAAGAGGCCCGCGGCGATCACCAGCAGGGCCCATCTGGAGCGCAGCACGGTCGCGATCTGCCGCGCGGGAGTGTCGGACGGGGCGTGATCGGGTTCGGGCAGCCGGAGCAGCACGAGGAACAGCACGGCCGCGGCGGCCATGGGCAAGGCAAAAGCGATCCGCCAATCGCCCAGACCCGCGAGGATGCCGCCCAGCGCGATACCGGCTGCGGTCCCGGCCCCTCCCGCCGCGTAGAACGGCGACAGCACGCGCTTGACGGTGTCAGGGGCCACGGTGTCCCCGACGTAGGTGATCACGCTGGGGTTCACACCTCCGTAGCAGGCCCCCGTGACGCAGCGCGCCACCAACAGGACGGCCAGCGAAGGGGCGGCGACGGACACGACTCCGCCGATGGTCGCGCCCACCAGCGCGGCCCGCAGGACGCACACCCGGCCGAACCGGTCCGACAGCATTCCCCAAACGGGCTGCAGGCAGCCATAAGCGAGGAAATAGCCGCTCGCCACGGCGACGGCCTCGGACAGCCGGGCGTGGAAACTCACGGCGACGGCGAAGAGCATCGGGGCGACGGCGAACCTGTCGAAGGCTGACCAGAAAGCAGCCACTACCAGCGCGAACGGCATTCCTTCGCACTGACCACTACTTGCGACACGTTTTCTGGCGATATGCGTCACTTCGCTACCATAGCCCGGTTCATTCGGGAGTTCATGTCCCAGGGGAAGCCCTGGCAGGCACTGGATGTTCCATGCCGGTCCGTGCGGTCACATGGCGTGGGGGCCGACGGGGTCGGCGAGGGCGCCGCAGGCGGTGACGATGCGGAGCCGGCCGAAGGGCCGTCATCGGTCCTCGCTCGGAGAAGTGGCCGGACACCGCACGCTTCTTGATCGCCGGCTTGGATCTCTCGCGGCGTTCTCAGTCCGTCCAACCGTTCGCACGTCCGACAGGTCTCGTGGTAGTCCGTCATGCGCGCCCATGACTTTTTGCACGGATGCAGTGGCCTGTCTGACCGCTACGGGGTTTTCGGGGTGTCGTGGAGGAAGAGCTTGAATCCGGCGTGACTGCGGGTGAAGCCAAGCCGGCTGTAGAAATGGTGGGCGCCGGTGCGTGAGTGGTGGGAGGTGAGTTCCATGACCGCACAGCCGCGGGCACTCGCCTGACAGATGGCCCAGCGCATCATCGTGGTGCCGATGCCGGTTCGGCGGTGGTCGGGGTGGACGTAGACGCCCTCGGCCAGGGCGCGGAAGCTGCCGCGCCAGGCCAGCCCTTGGAGCAGTGAGAGCTGCAGGGTACCGACCACGGTTCCAGCCGTCTCGGCTACTGCGAGCATTTGATGAGGCGAGGCGTTGATGATGGTGAACGCCTTCTGATAAGGGGTCAGGTCCTGGGGGTTTTCCCTGCCGGCTCCCAGTCGGTCCGCCGCCAGGAGTCCGACAAGCTGCGGCAGGTCCCGCTCGACCGCACGGCGCATGAGGATCTCGGGCATGGCAGCAGTGTGCCGGGGTGTTGCCTCATGCGCCGGTTGTGCGGTGTGTCGGCGCCGGCCATGGCCAAGAGCGTCTCGGGCAGGTGGCGGCCTGAGGCCATCAGGCGCCGGGGGGCGGCCGGTCGGGTGTCCCCGGCGCCGTTCCAGGCGCGGCGGATGAGGCCGCGCAATGGGGTCAGCCGCGGACGGCTGTATCACCAAGGCATCTTGGGGGTGCTTGCCGAAGATCACCGCGTCGTCGATCCGCAGGTTGCGGCCCAGTGGGTGAGCGTCCTCGCGATCCGGCAGCCGTGCCGGGAGCTTCCTGCGGGTCGGCGCGATGATGGACGCGGGCGCGATGGACACGAACTCCCCCAATGCTCACAGAGCATGGGGAACTCCATGACCATCACCTTCGCGCCCACCCTGCCGCCGTCTTCATCATGTCCATGGCCCACTGGCGGACGACTTCAGGGAATCGCGTCCCCCTTCGCTTCGGAGCGATTCATCGGTCCGGTGCCGGGGTCCTCGGCGGCCTTGTACGCGGAGGGTGCCGACGGTTCGCGAAGGATGAGTGCGGACAGTGTGGCGATCAGGCCGGTCACGGCCATGACGGCCCAGGCGATCCGGTAGCTGCTCGCATCGTTTGCGCCGCCGGTGGCCGTGATCAGGATCGCGACGCCGATCGCGCCACCGATCTGCCTGCCGGCGTTGAGCACCCCGGTGCCGGTCGCGTACTCCTGCGCGGGCAGGCCACTGACGCCTCCGGCCAGGAAGCCGGTCTGTGCGATTCCGGCACCGGCACCGGTGAGAACCGTGCCGGCGAAGTACACCGGGAAGTAGCCCGTCTGTTCGGTCAGGAGGAAAAACCACAGGATTCCGGCAGCGATGAAGAACGCGCTGCCCAGTCCGGCAAGCCAGCGGGGTTCCAGTGACACTCTGCCCGCGATCAAGGCGGTCACCACCGCGGTCGCGGGACCCGACGCGAAACCGGCTCCGGCGAGGACCGGGTTCCACGCCCACACGTCCGTCAGGAACAGACCGCAGCCCAAAAGCATGATCGAGAATCCGACGTAGAAGCACGTCATGCCCAGCGCCGCGACGGCGAAGGAGGGAACGCGGAAGACCCGCAGATCGACCGCGGGTGCCACATGGGCCAGGCATCTGTGGAGGAACCAGGCCAGCAGCAGAACGCTCGCTGCGAGCAGGATCCACAGCCACGGATCCGCGAGGCCCCACTCGGTGACGTAGGAGAGGGCGGTCACCAGCGTGCCGACTCCCGCGACGAGCAGGGCCGATCCGACGAGATCCGGGACCTTGGTGTGCGACGTGGCGGTCTCTTTCAGGCTCGAGGCGAGGAAGAGGCTCAGGGCGGCGATCGGCAGGTTGATCACGAAGATCCACCGCCAGTCGCACTGGGTCAGCACCCCGCCCAGGACGGGCCCGGCGGCAGCGGCCACCGAGCCGGTCGCGGCCCAGAGGGACACCATCCGCTTGTGCCGTTCCTTTGGGTAGGCCGCCAGGAGCAAGGCCAGGCTCGTCGGCACGATCAACGCCGCACCGGCTCCCTGGAAGCCCCGCGCAACGATCAAGGCGGCCACTTCGGGCGCGGCCGCCGCCCCGAGCGACCCGAGGGCGAACACGAGCAACCCCAGCCGGAACAGACGCTTGCGCCCGAACCTGTCCGCAAGCCGTCCCGACGGGACGAGCAGGGCCGCGAACACCACCCCGTAGGCGTTCAGCACCCATGTCAGGGCCTGCGGCGACGCGGACGGGAAGCTCGCGCTGATCGAGGAGAACGCCAGGTTCACGACGAACAGGTCCAGTGACGCCAGCACGCTGGCACCGCTGATCGCTACGAGCGCCCAGGGCCCTTCACCGCCCCGACCCTTACTTGCTTGAGACAAGTCTGTCATGGCGGCTAGACTAGAAGCGCGACTTGCTTGAAGCAAGTCAAATCGGTCGCGATAGAGGATGATGCCGACATGGCGCTACGTTCCGACTGGTCCGACAGGCCGTGCCCGATCGCGCGGGGCATCGATGCGCTCGGGGATCCATGGGTGCTTCTGGTGCTCCGCGAGTTGCTCGCAGGGGCCAGGCGCTTCGACGAGATCCGCGATCAGATGGAGGTGGCCGACAACATCCTCGCCAAGCGCCTGGCCTACATGGTCGAGGCGGGTCTGGTCGAACGTGAGCCGTACCGGGAGGGCAAACGGCCCCGGTACGAATACATCCCGACCGCCGCGGCGGCCGACGCGCTGCCGATCCTGCACGCCTACGCGCTCTGGGCCGAGAAGCACACCCCGACCGAAAGCCTCACGCGGCGCCTGGTGATCATCTGCCGTGCCTGCGGGGGCGAAAGCAGCGGGAGCGAAACCTGCAGCGAATGTGGCCGCACACTCACCTCGGGCAACGTCTCGTGGATCCGCCCGACTTCCCCGGACCGGGAACCGAGGCCGCTCGTGGACACCACCACCCGCGAAACCGAGGGCGGCTGAGACTCCCCCAGACCCCGGGAAGTGCCGCACAACGGGAACCGCCGCACCGCGCCCCCCGGCCTGCGGCGACCGCGTCACGGGGTATCGGCGCACGGCCGGGGTGTGCCCGGCCGTGCCCACGAGCGTCCTGGGGTGCGGTGTCCGAACGCGGCCCGCGCCGATCCGCCGGGCAGCCATGGTGGACACTGGCCAGCATGTGGCCGGCCATGGTGGTGAGACGTTCGGTGACGGCTGCGACTGTCAGGCCGCGGTCGGTGTGGAGCAGGTCGAAGGTGTCGAAGCTCGTGACGACCCACAGGGCATCGACGGCGCCCTCCGTGCACTTTTCGCAGAGGGAACCCGCGTCCTTCAGTCTCTGGACGAGATAGCGCACGCCGTCCGAGCGCGCCTGCTCCAGCCGCCCTCCGGCGCCGGCCAGCGCATCGGGGTGACACCTCGTCATCGAGTAGATCACGCGCAGCGCATCCCGCTCCGCTGCGTGCATCCGCACGGTGGCGCCGATGACTTCCCGCAAATACCCTTCGGCCGTGGGGTGTTCGGCGGCCTGAAGGACCTGGCTGTATCCGGCTCGGTCGAGGACATCGCGCGCAAGCACGTCGAAGAGACCTGCACGGGAACCGAAGATCGCATAGACGGTGGACCGCGCCACCCCGGAGGCACGTGCCACCTGTTCCAGGTTCACCGCGTGGGTCGGACCGTTGCTCAACTGCTGTAACGCGGCGTCAAGAATGCGCTGACGCGTCTCATCAGCCGGTGTCGCGCGGATGGTCGGTCTCGTCGGGGTCGGCGAAGGACTTTCCTGCCGGGGCCGCTATGCGGAAGAGGCGCCACCAGCCCTCCTGGAGGTTCCGCCGGGGATGAGGACGTGGGAGATCCTCGGGGGCCCTCCGACCACTCATGTGTGGCCTTGCTGTTGTGGGAGGGCGGCCATCGTGATCTCGTTCCCGTCGGCCGTCCGCAGGGCGCCGTGGATCCAGGTCTTCTCCGGTCCGCGGACATAGTCGAGTCCGGCCTTGATGCGGTGGCCGTCGGGCGACCAGCCCGGGGCCGACGGGAACGTGCGGGATCACCGGGCCGAGCCCGCCCGCGCAGATCACGTGGCATCGGGTGACGGGTCCGGTGTACAGGCCGACGATCCTCCTCCTTCTGGGCAGAACTTCAGATCACGGCTGGTGATCCAGGACCGGGTACCGGGCCAGCACACGCCCTCGGCCAGGAGAATTCTGCGGACCTGGGAGCTCTGGATGTCGATGCCCTGGCACCGGGCCGCCTCGGCACCACCCCCGACAACAACGTCTGGGTGACGGTCCAGGGCGTCTGCTCCGGGGCGCAGTGACCAGGGGGCGGCGCTCGCGCAGCAGTGGTCGTAGGGCGCCGGCCCAACCGGCGCCCGCAACACACATCCTGGCCGGGCACGCACCAACCGCGACACGACCGGTTGGATGTGGATCGCCCTCCAGTACCGCGGCGCCGACGTCCGAACCGGCAAGCTCGAAAAGGTCATACCCAGCGTTCAGCGAGTTCTCCTGGGTGTGGTGACAGGCGAATTCTGGGCCTGGTTGTACAGGTCCTCGATGCGGTCCCCGAAGTAGGGGGCGAGCTGGTAGTCGAGGTTGTAGCTGTTGCCGATGTCAATGGAGTTGACGATGCCCACACCGGTCTCCTCATCGAAACCGAGGAACCAGGGGCTGCCCCATGCCGCGCCGCCCGCTACGGGGCAGTACAGCGCTTGTGGCATGCGCGGTGGCGGATTGGGGTCGTCCACGGAGCGTCCGCTGCAGTAGTAAAGGTTCTTCGGTCGTTGTGACCAGTAGCCGAACATGTACACCTTGGGGTGGGGGTGGATCACCTGGTTGAAGGCCACTCCCTGCCCTCCGACCGTATCGACGAGTGGCGTGCCGACCGGGATGCCGATGACGGTGGCGGCACCGACGTCGAAGTTGTCGTCCTCCCTCTCGTGCCATTCGGGCAGAGAGAAGAGCTGCGTCGCCATCCACAGGCCGTACGGGGTGCGCCCGTCGCGGTAGCCGGGGGCGAAGACCCAGCTCGTGATGGACATGTCGACCAGGTCGGTGCAGGAGCCTTTGGTCAGCACCACGCTCTTGTTGTGGCTCTGGACGGCGACGCCGTCGCAGGCGACCGCGCCCACGACCGCGGGCGAGGTGAAGAAGACGGTGCCTACGGTCCGGCTCACCAGGCCGTCCCCCTTCCACGGGCTGCCGCCGTCGGGGAAGTCGCCCGGCAGCCGGCCCTTGGGCGGACGCGGGGGCGGCGTCCGGGGGACGGTGGGCTGCACCACGACGGGTGTGCCCCGCCCGTCCAGGCGATCGGTCCTGTCCGTCCTGCCGGGGTGCGGGGAGTCGGCCTCCCCTGACGGATGCCTCGCGCTCCGCATACGCTCGGGGGTCCAGAAGTCCAGCACCTGCCGGGGGTCCTGGTGCAGCTCCTGCACCAGGACCCCCGGCACGGCGGCGGCCGGCGTCCCCGTGGAGGCGTTCCCGGCCAGCGGCAGCCCAACAGCAACGCTCACCGCCACGACCGGGATGATCCACCTGGAAACCTTGAGTACGCGCATGACCGTGGTATCGGTTCCCGTCGGTCTGTGAACGAGAGCCATAAGGGGCACATCATCCAACGGCGCGAGTGGGCGGGGCGCCCAGGACGGTGATGTCGGCAAAGGTGATCCACCAGCCGTAGTGATCGTCGCCGATTCAGGCGCCGAACGGAGTCTCAAGGGCCGGAGCGAGATTCCGGCTGACCGGGCGATGGCACGCCCCGCGGTGTCCTACCGGATACCCAGGTGCCGCGATCACCAATACCCTCGCGAAGGCTGTGCTGTGCGCCAGAGCGGTCGGCATCCTCGCCGCTGCCAGGACACCTGGCCCGATGGCCGACGCTGCGGTGGCGCTGCCCGCGACGAGAAGCCTCTCAAGATCAGCGGCAGACCGTGTCGGTCGGTGCCCGGCGGTCCGACGGCTGTGACCACCTGGGCGTACACCGTCACCAGCATCCCGGCGGTCGGCAGCGGACGGCGCAGATCCGTCGACGGCTCCGGCAGGGAGTCGGTCATCACCCACTTCGGGGTGCCCACCATGGACACGCGGGCAGTCGGGGGATTCAGCGCCGTGCGGCGCCGCGCCCGCTTCAGGCCGCCGACGCCCCCGGCGCGGGCGGCTCCTTCGCCCGCTCCCCCGTGACCAGCATGCCGAGCAGGGCGGTGACCACGCCGCACGCCCCGATGATCCACCAGGCGGGCCGCACCGCGGACGCGAAGGCGGCGGCGTCGGCCAGCGGGGCGCCGTGCAGGCCGACGGCCAGGATCGCGCCGAGCACGGCGACGCCCAGCCCGAAGGCCGACCGGCCGCAGGTGGTCAGCAGCCCGGAGGCGAGCCCCGCACGGTCGTCCGGCAGGCCCGAGACGCCCGCGGTGACAATCAGCGGGGTCGCCAGACCGACCCCGAGACCGAACAGCGCGTACTCCACGACGAGCAGTCCTAGCGCGGAGTCGTCCGCCAGGAGCGCGATCATCACCCCGCTCGCCGCGAGGGCGGCACCTGCCAGGACCAGCAGCGGCCGAACGCCGTACCGCTCCGCCAGCCGGGCCGCGCACAGGGAGGCGGTCGCGAGGACCGCCGAGGGCACCAGCATCCACAGGCCGGCCTCCATGGCGGACATCCGCAGCGGGTTCTGCAGGTAGAGCGTGCTGAGGAAGAAGAAGCCGCCGAACGCTCCGAAGACACACGCCAGGGAGGCCATCGCACCGCCGAATCGCGCGTCGCGGAAGAACCCCAGCTCGATCAGCGGTTCCGTGCGGCGGCGCTCGTAGACGACGAGCCCCGCGCACGAGGCGACGGTCACCGCGAAGGAAGCGAGGACGACCGGCGAGGCCCACCCGGCGTGCGGCGCGGCGATGACGCCGTACGCCAGCGGCCCGAGCAGCGTGATCACCAGCAGCTGGCCCACCGGGTCCGGCCGCCGGACCCGCTCGGCACGCGACTCCGGGACGTGGCGGGCCGCGATCGCCAGCGCCAGGATCCCCAGGGGAACGTTCAGCCAGAACACCGCCCGCCAGCCGACGGCGGTCACCAGCACCCCGCCGACCAGCGGCCCCAGGGCCAGGCCGAGGCCGTAGGCGCCGATCCAGACACCCATGGCCCAGGTGCGCTCACCCTTGTCGGGGAAGGTGTGCGAGACGATCGACATCGAGACGGGGCCGAGCGCCGCCGCACCGACGCCTTGGAGCACCCGGAAGCCGACCAGGGCGGGCAGCGAGGGCGCGAGCGCGCACAGCGCCGAGGCGACGGTGAAGATCAGGAAGCCCGCCCGCAGGACCCGGCACCGTCCGACGCGGTCACCGGTCTCGCCGGCGAGCAACATGAGGGTCGCCATGGCCAGGCTGTAGGCGGCGACGGCCCACTGCATACCCGCCACGGACGAGCCCAGCTCCTTCTCCATGGCGGGGAGGGCGACGTTCAGGGCGGTGACGTCGACGCCGACCATCAGGATGGCGGCGCAGCAGAGCGTCAGTACGAGGTTGCGCCGGTTCGGGCTGGCTTCGGACACGGCGGGCCGTCCTTTCCGTGGATCTCTCTCTTCGACGATCCGTCCGCGGGGGTCTGGCCGCCATCGGGCGGTCAGTCGGCCATGCGAAGAACCTCGCCTCGGCGAGTCCCGACCTGCTCCGCACGATGATCAAGACCTTCGCCGACCGCTGCGGGTTCGACCCCCGGCACCCCGTGCAGTGGGAGGTTGGGGCCCTGGAGTCGGACGAGCCGCAGCGTCTGGTCCTCGCCGCGGTCGACCTGTACGTCGATCGCACATGCTCGCGCGGCAGATCGCCCGCGAGGAACGGCAGCGCCGCGTCCTGGTGGGTCTGCTGGGGCCCGCGGCGGGGTCCATCTCCGGGGTTTGAGCGGGGTTGTCTTCCGCTGCCGATGGATGGCGGCGGAACACAAGTCGCTCACATGCCCATCATGTGGGGATCCATGGCTGTTTCCAGCATGATGAGGGTATTTCCGTTGCGGCTGCTGCCGATGGTGCAGTCGTAGTGCTCGCAGCCCGGCCCCTCCAGCTTGCCGCTGGACGCATGGCTGCCAGGCGGGCCGCCCGTCGCGGTGAAGGTGACGGGGGCGTCGGCCATCTGGTAGCGGACTGCGGCTGTGCTGGACTCCCGGGGGAAGCCGGACTCCCCGAGGAAGTGGACCGAGGTGACCCGGAAGATGTCCGATTCCCGGGGGTGGAGGACGTGTCCTTCGTCCGGGGCTTCGTCGAACGACCCGGACACCGCCTTCGACGTCAGTACCAGCGCATGCGCCGACTGGTTGCTCACGATGACCTCGTAGTGCTCACGCCCCAGCATGGGTGTTCCGGTTGCGATGGCTGAATCCTTGA
Organism: Streptomyces sp. NPDC020379; assembly: GCF_044387105.1. Classification (NCBI taxonomy): domain Bacteria; kingdom Bacillati; phylum Actinomycetota; class Actinomycetes; order Kitasatosporales; family Streptomycetaceae; genus Streptomyces; species Streptomyces sp. NPDC020379. Next base: position 42,010 of record NZ_JBIRVR010000026.1, on the reverse strand, counting down.
GCTCTTTGGTGATCTTCCTGTTCATGCCCTCCAGTGTGCGCGGGGGAGCGTGTGCGCAGGGTCACCCGACAGTCGGGACGAGAGGGGGAGTACCGGTCCCCCGATCAGTGGGTGAGCTCCCGCTTCAGGCCCGGGGAACTCCTGAGGACGGCCAGCTGCCGGCCAACACCGGTGACGGTCACAGCCACTGGCATTCCGCCGATCGGAGGCGGCAGCTCCGGCCCGCTCTCCCCCATGTGACCGGCCGATCGCAGGACACCGCCGCAGGGCAGGAAGCGGTATCACGGAAGCGGTACGGGCCCAGCCCGCCGGTTCCGTCCGCGGTTGGAAGGCAAGCGGCTCCGGGAAAATGCCGTCCCTCCGCCTTGCGGGTAACGTCGCATGTCGCTGTCCTTCGCACCAGTGGGATCACGGCGCCGCGGTGGTCCCACCCACGGCCGGAGCGCACTCCACCGGAAGCACAGGAAACCCCATGACCGCACGAACCGCACGGCAGAAGCACGACTACATCGTCGTGGGGGCGGGATCGGCGGGGTGCGTGCTGGCTGCCCGGCTGAGCGAGAACCCCGATGTCCGGGTGCTGCTGGTAGAGGCCGGGCCCCCCGACGACGCCCCCGAGATCCACTCACCGACGGCATACGTCCGGCTCTTCCACACCCACTACGACTGGGACTACACCACGGAGCCGGAACCCGGGCTCGACGGACGGCAGATCCAGCTGCCGCGGGGACGCACCCTCGGCGGCTGTTCCTCGATGAACGCGATGATCTATATCCGCGGCAATCGGCGCGACTACGACGCCTGGGCGGCGGCCGGCGCCAAGGGCTGGAGCTGGACCGAGGTGCTGCCGTACTTCCTGCGCGCCGAGGACCACCACGGCGGCGCCACCGCCCTGCACGGCACAGGCGGTCCGCTCACCGTCAGCGCCGGCCGCTCCAGGCACCCGCTGACGGCCGCGTACGTCACCGCCGCCCACGAGGCCGGGCACCCCCTCAACCCCGACTTCAACGGGCCCGAACAGGACGGGGTCGGCTTCTACGAACTCACCCAGCGCCACGGGATGCGCTGGTCCACCGCCGACGCCTACCTCCGTCCCGCGCTGGCCCGGCCCAACCTCACGGTCCTGTCCGGCGTACAGGTCACCGGACTGCTCTTCGCCGACCCGGACGGCGCCCGGGTCATCGGCGTACGCGCCGAACGCCACGGCGAGCCGGTCGAGCTGCGCTCCGAGCGAGAGGTACTGCTGGCGGCCGGCGCCTACAACTCACCGCAGTTGCTGATGCTCTCCGGCATCGGGGTGCCCGCCGAGCTGACCGAGCACGGCATCACGCCTCGGGTGGACCTGCCCGTCGGGGAGAACCTCCAGGACCACCCCCATATCCCTTTCGTCCACACCACCGACACCGAGTCTCTGCTGACCGCCGACACCCCCGAGAACCGGGCACTGCTGCGCGATGAAGGACGCGGCCCCCTCAGCTCCAACCTCGGAGAAGCGGGCGGCTTCCTACGCAGCCGACCCGGGCTCCACGCCCCCGACATCCAACTGCACGCCATGCCCTTCGCCGCCCTGCCGGAAGACCTCGGCGCGATACACCAGCACGGCTACAGTCACGGCGCGGCCCTGCTCACCCCCACCAGCCGGGGCAGGGTCCGGCTGCGCTCCGCGCTGCCCGGCGCCAAGCCCCGCATCCGGCACGACTACCTCACCACCGAAGAGGACCGGGATACCGCCGTGCGCGCGCTGCGGCTGCTGCGGGAGATCTCCGACGCCCCCGCACTGCGCGCGCACCGCACCGGTGACCTCCTGGTGCCGGCCTCGGACCGGACCGAGGACCTGCTGGCGCATGCCCGACGGGCCCTGTACACCCTCTTCCACCCGGCCGGCAGCTGCGCGATCGGCCCCGTCCTCGACCCTGAGCTGCGGGTGCACGGCACCACCGGACTGCGTGTGGTGGACGCCTCGGTCATGCCGACACTGGTACGGGGCAACATCAACGCCCCGGTCATCATGATCGCCGAGAAAGCCGCCGACCTGATCCGGGAAGCCACCACCGCGGCCTGACGGACGCCCCTGCGACCCGCGTGTCAGCTGCTGCGCCACTCCTGGCATTCGGGGAGACTCAGCGGTACTGACCCACGAACGAACCGGTCATTGCGATAGGCACGGGAGGTCACGTGCGCTTCCAGGTCGCGGTCTGCGGGCCGGGACGGTGTACCGAGGAAGAACGGCTGCACGCCCGGCAAGTGGGCCGGCTCCTCGCCGAGCGCGATGCCATCGTCCTGTGCGGCGGCGGAGGAGGTGTCATGGCCGCTGCCGCAGAAGGAGCCCGCTCGAGAGGCGGACTGGTGGTCGGAATCCGCCCGGACACGGACCGGGCGGCAGCGCCCGACGCGTTGTCCGCCGTGATCCTCACCGGCATGGGAGAGAGCAGAAACGCGGTGATCGTCGCCAGCGCCGACGCGGTGATCTCCGTCGGCGGTTCCTGGGGCACCCTCAGCGAGATCGCGCTCGCCGCGCGGCGCGGCGAGATCCCCGTGGTCTGCCTCGCCGGGTGGCAGGTGACCGAGCAGGCGGGAACTCCCGTCGCAGGGCTGGTCCACACCGCGACGCCGGAGGAAGCCGTGGCGACGGCGCTCGCCCGCTGGGCCCCGTAGGCGGCATTCGCTGTCGTGGCTGCCTTTGAGGCGTCCGCCGACAGGGTCATGGACTCGGCAAAGTCAGCGCCAGGACAGGCACGAATTTTATGATCACGGGAATTCTCTACGTTCAGCGACATGGGGAGAGTTCGCGTCCGTCGGGCCTGCTTCCATCGTCGCGCCGGTCCGGAATTCTCTGGGTGGAGGGGTCGACCGCCTGTTGATAGCCGCCGCTGCCCGGCGGCTGTGTGGACAGCGTGCCGGTCATGCGGAGGGTGTGTGATGAGCCGCAGCGGACGGACCTTGTGCCGTTGGGCTCCCCGGATACCGGGGCGGGGAGGTGTCGATGTCGGGCGGGAGCGTCAGGGCGAGAGCGAGGGCGGATACGTAGTCGGGGCGGGATAGGGTCAGACCCTCGCCGGTCAGGTACTTGGCCCGGTTCAGGCCGTCCTGGCTGCGGGCGACGGTGTGCCAGTCGCGCTCGTAGCGGTTGAGTGCGCGCTTGGTCTGGAAGTAGATTTCGAAGCCGAGCATGCCGGCGTAGGTCGTCTCCTCGTACGTGGTGCGGGCGGTCTGCGGCCACTCACGAAGTAGTTGCCCGCCGGAGACGACGGCGAGTTTCTCCAGGACGCGCACGTATTTGTAGCCCGGCTGGATCTTCGCATCGAAATCCTTCTCATCCAGGCCGTAGAAGCGGGCTTCGGGATCGCTCGGGGCGACCCAGGCTCGGCCCAGTCCGCGCGCGTCGAGCACGTACTGAGTGCGCGGCTCGGTCACGTCGAAGGGGTCGAGCCCGTCGGCGGGGCAGTCGTACCTCGTCCGGGTAGGCGGCAAGCACGGCATCGGGTCTCGGCCCCAGGCCGTAGGGATGATCGCTGTCATGAGATCCATGATCGGCCACCGCCTGACACCGCTCCCACGCCAGCGGCGATCACTCCGAGCAGGCCCTGTAGCGCGTCCACGGTGTGCGCGGTGTGCGCGGCGGCCACTCGGACGGATGGTGTCCCGTCGGGTGGTGTAACAGCGATCTCTGTGTAGGCCCTGGTCATGGGGCGGCCACCGCGCAACTCTCCGAGTAGGAGTGCTCGTTGAGAGAGGTGGCGCGATGGCCTTGTCCCAGCATGACCTACTCCGGCTGATGGAGTCACTGCGTACGGCGGACGGGATCGAGTTGATCAGGGCCCTGGCCCAGCGGATCCTGCAGGAACTGATCGAGGCCGAGGCCACTGTGCACATCGGTGCGGAGCACAGTGAGCACACCGAGACGCGCACGACGGTGCGCAACGGCCACTGCGGGAAGCTGTTGACCACGCAGGCCGGCGATCTGGACCTGGCGATCCCGAAGGTCCGCACCGGCAGCTTCTTCCCGTCGCTGCTGGAACGCCGGCGCCGCATCGACCAGGCCCTCTACGCCGTGATCATGGAGGCATACGTCCACGGCGTCTCCACCCGCAGCGTCGACCAGCTGGTCAAGGCGTTGGGCGGGGACAGCGGGATCTCCAAGAGCGAGGTTTCCCGGATCTGCGGTGCACTGGACGCCGAGCTGAGCATCTTCCGCACCCGGCCCCTGGACCACATCCGCTTCCCCTACATCTACCTCGACGCGACGTACTGCAAGGCCCGCGTGCACCACCAGATCGTCTCGCAGGCCGTGGTCATCGCCACCGGCATCACCGAGGACGGCGGACGCGAAGTCCTCGGTGTGGTGGTCGGCGATAGCGAGACCGAAGTCTTCTGGAGCGAGTTCCTGCGCTCGCTGCGCGAACGCGGCCTGACCGGAGTCTGTCTGGTCATCGCCGACCATCACTCCGGGCTGGTAAAGGCCGTCCGCAAGGTCATGCTCGGCGCCGCCTACCAGCGGTGCCGCGTCCATTTCCTGCGCAACGTCTTCGCGGTGATCCCCAGGGACGCCGCGGAAATGGTCGCCGCGACGATCCGCACCATCTTCGCCCAGCCCACCGCCGAGGCCGTCCGGGCCCGGCTCGATACCGTCGCCGACATGCTCGGACGGCACTTCCCCAAGGTCAAAGCCATGCTCCTGGAAGTCAAGGTGGACCTGACCGCCTTCGCGGATTTCCCGAACCGGCACTGGAAGAAGATCCAGTCCACGAACCCCCTGGAGCGGGTCAACCGGGAGATCAAGCACCGCGTCGACGTCGTCCAGATCTTCCCCAACCCGACGCCCTGGAGCGACTCACCACCGCCGTCCTCATCGAGATGCACGACGAATGGATCGCTTTCCCCCGCAGCTACCTCCCCAAGAGCGGTATGGACTCGATCTACCCCCAGGGAGATCAACCCGACGCCGTTACACCACCACAGGGGACATGACCAGGCGATTTCTTCGGGCGAGCGGAAGACGTTGCTGTACGAGACGTGTTCGGGCGGGCAGCCGGAGGTGAGGACCTGCCGCAGCTCTGCTGGGGAGGCTACGTCCATGCCGCAGCCGCGACGGACCAGGCGGCCGGGAGGGGCGGATCGGCATCAGCCTTGACCGCGTGCAGAATGCCTATCCGGCCGCCAGTCGCGGTGATCATCTGATCCTGGAGCGTGAGGGCGGCGTCGAGGACGGCGTACGGCGTCGGGAGCTGCCGGTCGGCCACGAAGCGGCGGATCCGGGGGAGAGAGTCCCGGCGGGAAGGTGACCATGGAGCTCATCCACGCCGCAGGGCGATGCCCCGGCGGCGGGGCAGCCGACACCTCGGGCCGCACGTACTGCCCTTCGCCGCCGCTGGCCTCCCTGCCCGGCGACCCGCCGTCGGCGAGTCGCGGCCGACTGTGCCGGTCCTCCGCCCGGAGAGGCGGGACGGACGCGCCTCTCCGCGACGTGTCATTCGGTGTGCTTGCTTACGCATGTGGTGGTGGTCAGAACCCCAACGGCCGGATTACCGCAGTTGAGGGCGTGCCCGGAGGCGTTGTAACTGGCGAGATTGGACAGCAGGCCGCCGGTGAGCGGCTCGTTATCCCTCCCCTGGCCCGGACCGCCCTTGTGCTCGGACACACAGCGGGTGGGCACCAGGATGCCTACGGCGCTGCTGCCGCACTCTGCTCCGTGCCCGGTCGCGTTGAAGGAGCCCACGTTGGACAGCACACCGCCCAGCAGCCCCTCGTTGTCGCCCGGTCCCCCCTGGTCGGCGAAGGCGCTTCCCGCACCCGCGGCGGCCATTGCCATGGACATTGCCAGAACGACGAAGGCTCGACGTGGCTTGGTCACCTGGAACGCCTCCCTTGAATAGACGACAGAAATACTGAGGGACGGTATGCCCGGAGCCGTCCCTCGCATACACCACCCTCACGAAAGAGCTAACTCCCGTACCGCTGTGTCATTCACAGGCCGGCCCTATCGCTACCGGCCATGCCCCTGTGCTCCACTGGGGCAGTCCGTTGGCGAGGCGTTCGGTGACTCTCGCGCCCAGGACCGCGGGCCGACGCCGGCGTAGCGGCAGGCGTTCGCGCTGATCTCGCTCGTAGGTGTTCGCGGACGGGAAGGCCCGTGAGCCGCTGTGGGGCAACTACGGGATTTGCAAGGCTGGTTGACCCTGTTCGTGTCCTGTACCAGCATGCACGGGTCCGCTCATCCCGTCGAAGGGACAGCACCTTGAAAGGGCACTTAAGACGCCGTATCCGTCTCTCCGCTGTTCTGGCCACGGCCGCGCTGGCTGTGCCGCTCCTCACCGCCCAGGCCCAGGCAACCTCCCCCGCTCCGTCCCCGGGAGGGGGCGGGCAGGTGGTCACGCTGGGGAAGCCGCTGCCACAGTCTCAGCAGCTGGCCGCCGGGATGTGCCAGGGAGGGGATCCGGATTACAACCGCACCGAGTCCTGCTACATCGCCACGGTGCCGGTGGAGGTCACGGAGAAGAAGACAGGAGAGGTCACTGGCACGGCACTGCTGGATGAGAAGTCCGAGGCGACGCTGAACCCGCGTGATCGTACGGCGTGGGAGCACAAGGTCACGCTCAAACTGCACGACGCCACGGGCACGGCGCTGGTTCTCAGCGGCAGCGTCACCTTGAAGTGCGACGCGTGCCGTGCCGGCAGTGGGGGGATCAAGCCGCTGCCGTCGGGCACCACACAGACGTACACCATGACCGTCTCCTCGCCCGGGGTGGAGATCAATACCGACAAGATGGTGCCCATCGTGTCGGTGATACCGAACCTGCCCGGCGCCGAGGCGGGAACCGGCCCGGTGGGCACGCCCATCCCCGTGCGCTGCGACAACACCCCCTACATCAGTCCTCAGGGCAAGGGCGGCTGCGTATACCCGCTCTATACGCCGACGTACGAGCTGTCGACGCTCGACGGCAAGGTGGACCAGGTGGCCTGGCACATCTACTGGGCGCAGAACAACCTCAAGCAGGCGTGGGGTGTCCAGGGCCGTGGCCCGGCCCTGACCCGTACCGCCGATCCGGATCTGATCGCCAGGAACCGGGAGACGGCGTGCCCGTCCAGCATGCCCCGCCCCGAGGGGAAGACGTGTGACGAGTACCCGTTCGCGACGACCCACCAGGGAGCCTCGAAGAACCCGGACTTCTCGTGCCACATGGTGCCCGAGAAGCAGAACACCGGAGAGGGCCGCGACTACCGCCTGCCCTGGTACAAGGCCAACCGGGTCCTGGAGGACGACCCGTTCTGGGTGCACATCGTCCTGCCACCGGCCGGGGTGACGGCCATGCCGCCCGCCCCGGACTTCGCGCGCTGCCCCGGATGACATCCTGCCCCCAAGACCCAGGGCGGCAGGCGGGAATTCTCCCGTCTGCCGCCCCGCCCTTCACCACTGGACAAGGAATCGGCTGTGTCTGAACTGCTGCGACGGGAACAGGGCGAGCTGTTCATCGAGAGCAACGTCTTCACCGTCCTGGACCCCGACGTCATGGACGACGTTCCCGCCGACTTCGACGAGACCGGCATCCTCACCACCGTCACCGGCGGGGCCGCCGTGCTGTGCGGCACGCACATAGGAACGGTCTCGGTAACCGCGGAGAGCTGGAGCACCGCACCGCCGCTCGAGGCCGAAAGCTGGCAGGACGTGGCCGAGATGACCCTGATCTGGCCGGGGCACCGGATGGAGGTCTGGGGCGCCGGCTACACCCCGGACGAGGAGCTGCCCATCAGCATCCCCGGGCCGGGCAGCTACCGCATCCGTGTCTGCGGCCGGCACCGCGACGACGGCGAAGACCGCCACACCCCCGGCACCCCGCAGGAGGAATACCTCCTCCAGATATGGCCCTCCCCCGCCGCCGAAGCCATCCTCCACAAGGCGACCAGCAGCATCGGCGCCCGATGGCGCACCCCGCACACCGGCACATGACCCCGCCCCGCCCCCGCCCGGTGACCCGGCCCTGGACTGTGCGGTGGCGGTGGGGGCGCGGGTCGCGCGGCAGTCGTCGCTGCGGCGCGAGGCCAGGCAGCCCATCCGCTCGTAGAGGGCCCCCGAGATACAACCCGAAGGGATATCGGGTCACCTGAAGCCGTTCAGCGGCTTCTCCGACGCGATGGGTGTGTCTGGTGTGGTGGTGGGGGCCGGGAGCGCGTAGGTGTGGGGGTATGAATGATCCTTTCGCGTTCGGTGTTCTTGGCTGTCGGTGTTCCTGCGGGATCTGCTCCTGGGCGTCGGCGGAAGAATGTCTGGGCAGCGGGAGCGGTGGTGGTGTGTGTTCAGCCGGTGCCTGGTGTTCGGGGGGATGTGTGTGTGGTGAGGGTGTGGGCGTGTTGGAGGAGGGTGTGGGCGTGGGGGTTGTGGTGGTGGGGGGTGAGGGTGTGTTGGAGGTGGGTGAGGGCTTGGTCGGTGGGGTGTGAGTGGAGGTGGGGGTAGTGGGTGAGGAAGTGGTGCCAGTGGGTGCAGGCTTCTTCGAGGTGGCCGGTGTGCAGGAGGCTTTCGGCGAGGCGGGCGTGGGTGAGGGCGCGGGCTCTTCGTTCGTCGGCGGGCCGGTGTGCGAGGGAGTCGCGGAGGGCCTGGATGGCGTCGGTGTGGTGGCCGAGGGCGGTGAGGGTCTGGGCGCGCTGGTAGTCGAGTCCGGCGCGGGGGTAGGCGGTGAAGATTCCGGGTGGGCTGGTGGCCTGGTCGTGGAGGGTTTCGGCGGTGGTGAGGGTGTGCAGGGCCTGGCGGGGCTGGCGGGTGCGTGCGCTGGTGAGGGCATGCTGGGTGAGGAGGAAGGCACGGGTGGCCTCATCCGCGGCAGGGCCGGCGGTGGTGAGGGCGGTTTCGGTGAGGCGGTGGGCGTGGTGGGGGTGGCCCATGGTCAGGGCTTGCAGGCTCATGGCGCGCAGGGTGATGGCGTACAGGCGGCGGTCTCCGGCTTCGCGGGACAGGTGCAGGGCGGCGGTGTAGTACTGCTGGGCGAGGCCGGGGTGGCCGGTGTCGGCGGTCATGCGAGCGAGGAGGTGGGTGAGCTGGGCGGTGGCGGTGAGCAGTTCCCGGTGCACCGTCTCGCGGGCGGGGGCGGCCAGCAGGCGGAGGGCGTGGTCGGCGAGGTAGACGGCCAGCGGCAGGCGGACGGGCGCCCCGCCGTGACAGTCGGCCAGGGCTGCGAAGGCCTGGGCCGTCTCCCGCAGGGCCCGGGCATCGGCCACCGTGGCCGTACGCCCGTACCGGGCCTGCACCGGCACCAGCCCCGCTCCTGGTCCTGGTGCGGGGGTGGTGTCGGGTCTCCAGGAGGGCTGGGCGGTCAGGCGGTACGGGGTACGGGTGAGGCGGGCCCGGCGTACAGGGTCTATGTCCTCGCGGCACAGGCCGGTGAGGTAGCGCATGGCGTTCACCTTCCCTGGCGGGACAGTGAGCAGCGGTGGTCCGTGGTGGTGCGGGACCGGGGTGAGGCCGGTGTCCTGGGCGGTGACGAGGCGGCCGGTGCGGCGGCTGAACGCTCCCGCGGCCAGCTCGGGCACCGGAGAGCGGGGGCGGGAGCCGGCCAGCCAGTGTGCTATCGAGCTCCGGCCGTAGCGTAGCGTCAGGCCCTGAGCTGCGCCCAGGGCGTTGACGGCCCGGGCCAGGTCCGCGGCACTCCAGCCGGCTTCGATGAGCAGGGCTTCGAGGGCGGCGTTGGGTCGCTGACGCGGCATAGCTGCTTCCTCAGGGGGAGTGGGGGGAAGCGGTGCGGAGGAGGCATGCGCAGGATCATTCGCAATCGAGCAAGTGTTCGGCATGCGCAGCCTGTGCGGGGCTCTGGCGTCCTACCGCCGCGCGGCCTGCACGGGCATTCGACGGAAGATCGTCCCTCGTTCGACTGTTCATGGGGCGTGCGTTCCTCGTACTGCTGGGGCGGGGTTCCTGGCCAGTGGACAGAAACAGGCCCGCTGTGCTGCCGAACGCGGCCGACACCGGCCCGGACGGCCAGGGCAGCCGCTTTCCCACCACCTATGACCTGGGCACATGCAGCCACCATTGATAACGCTCCGGGCTCCCAGCACGTCAACACCATGACGCGGCCTGCTGGCATCACCTGCACGGAACGCAGCTCCGTCTGCGCAGGACGCGGCATGCCCTGCCACCACAGCAAGACGAGCCCTCGCGCCTCCTCCGGGGGACACCGAGCTGCCCCCATGCCGCCGGCCGGCCTGCGTCGGCCGCCCACCCGGCCCGCACCGTCACCGGCCATCCGGTCCACAGGCTGTGTGTGAGGTGACGGCAGCCGTTGCGGGCGACCCACGGGACAGCTGAGTACGCCACAACCGCGAGCGCGTTCACTGTCCGCAGCACTGGCAGAAGAGACAGGGCCGCCCGGTGTCAGGGGGATGATCTCCGCGCGCTGCCGTCCGTCGGCACCCGGCCCGCACCGTCACCGGCCACCGCCACGCTCACCCCCGCACGGCCGGCCAGACCCACCGTCACCTCGTCACACAGACCGACCGCGAGGAACACCAGATCGCGGAAGCCGTCGCTGCGCCGCCCGCCGGCACTCAGCGTCGGCGGGCCCCTGGGGCGGGCCAGTGGTGACAGAGCTTCCAGGTTTCACAAGTACGCAAGTGTTGGACGTGTGCACGCTTCGATCATGTCGGGCGGGTTGTGCGGGGCCCAGGGAGGGCGCTGAATGGTCGCAGCCTCCTCCCATTCCGCCCGGCCCGGCGGGCTGTCCGGGGGCCTGTCGCAGGCGGCCGGGTCATTTGTATCCGGTGTATCCGGCCCTCGTTGCCCCCGGTTTTGCGCCTGCGGAGGTTATGCGATGACCATGCCCCCGTCCACACACCCGCCCCCGGCGTTGGGCCCCCTCGCCGGTGCGGACGCACTGACACGAGCCCGTGAACAGATCATCACCGTCGCCTGGCGCGGCCGGGCCGGACGGACTTTCGCCGGCCTCTCGCGTCGGTGCCGTCCCGGCGGCGGCACATGATCCGAGACCTCCTGCCCACCTGATGACCCACTGCGACACCTTGAACGACTTTGCCATCTGCGCGAGGACTGACGATGAACCACCCTGCTGTACACATGGCTCCGGCCGTGCCCCCGGCCGGAGCCCTCGCCGGCGGCGAGGTCATGGTAGCCACCGAACTCGCCATCCCCGGCCACGAAACCGTCCCCTGCCCGGCCGCCCCGCTGCTCGCGGGAACGTTCACCCGCGCCGGACACCCGGTGCGCACCGGGCCCGTGTGCCTGCTGCCTGAGGGCACACCCAGCAGCTTCCACGTGGCCATAGCCCCCAAGGCTCCCACTGGTGTACCGGCCGGCGCCCGTTCCCGGCCCGGCGGTGCGGCAGTACTGGCCGCGGGGCCGGCCCCGGCCTCCGGGCTGCCCGGGGCGGAGGGTTTCGCACAGGGGATCGTGCAGCAGTGGGCGCGGGCGGTGCGTCCGCGTACGGTGTTGCTGGCGTCGCCGCGGTCGTTGTGTGCGGGGGTGGAGCGGGCGATCGAGGTGGTCGAGGCGCTGCTGGAACGTCATGCCGGGGCCGGTCGTCCGGTGTTCGTGCGGAGGCAGATCGTCCATAACACCCACGTTGTCCGTGACCTGGAGTCCCGTGGTGCGGTGTTCGTGGAGGAGCTGGATGAGGTTCCGGACGGGGCGGTGGTGGTGTTCTCCGCGCACGGTGTCTCCCCGCAGGTGCGCGAGGAGGCGGTTCGCCGGGGTCTTGAGGTGGTGGACGCCACCTGTCCGCTGGTGACGAAGGTGCATTCCGAGGCCCGCAGGTTCGCCGCCCGCGGGGACACCGTGGTGCTGGTCGGCCATGCGGGACACGAGGAGGTCGAGGGCACCCTCGGCGAAGCACCGGAGGCAACCGTCCTGGTGCAGAGCCCCGACGACGTGACCGCATTGCGGGTCCCGGATCCCGCCCGTGTCTCCTACCTGACCCAGACCACCCTCGCCCTGGACGAGACAGCCGAGATCATCACTGCCCTGGAGAAGCGTTTCCCCGGCATCCGCGGGCCGGGCTCGGACGACATCTGCTACGCCACCACCAACCGCCAGCACGCCCTCCAGGCGGTCGCCGCCCGGGCGGATGTGGTGTTGGTGGTCGGCTCAGCCAATTCCTCGAACTCGGTACGCCTGGTGGAGCTGGCCCGGCGTAGTGGCACCCCGGCCCACCTCGTCGATGACGTCACCGGGATCCGCACGGAGTGGGTCCAGGACGCAGGCGTGGTCGGTCTGAGTGCTGGGGCCTCCGCCCCGCAGGCCCTGGTCGACGACGTGGTCGCGGCGCTCGGGGGTCTGGGCCCGGTGACGGTTCGCGAGCACACCACCGTGACCGAGACAGTGGTCTTCGGGCTGCCGGCGGCGGTGAGGTCCCGATGACTACCCGACCGGGCCGCCCCGCCCCGGCCACCGCGCAGCCTTCTGCCGGACCACGGACCCCGGCTCCTGCCGCTCGTACTGCTCCGTTCACCGGACCAGGTATCCCGCCCGCGCGCTTTCCCCTCCTGTCAGCCCTGACCACACCGAAGGACCTGCGAGGTCTCACGCACGACAACCTCTCGGCCCTGGCTTCTGAAATCCGTGCTTTCCTCATCGGCACGGTGTGCGCGACGGGTGGGCATTTGGGACCGAACCTGGGGGTGGTGGAGCTGAGCATCGCCCTGCACCGGGTCTTCGATTCCCCCCGGGACACGGTGCTGTTCGACATCGGTCACCAAGGCTATGTCCACAAGCTCCTCACCGGCCGCGCCGAAGGCTTCGACCGGCTACGCCAGGCCGGCGGCCCCTCCGGCTACCTCTCCCAGGCCGAGTCCGAGCACGATGTGATCGAGAACTCCCACGCCTCGACCGTCCTGTCCTACGCCGACGGCCTGGCCAAAGCCCGCCACCTCACCGGCGAAAGCGACCGGGCGGTGGTCGCCGTGGTCGGGGACGGGGCACTGACCGGTGGCATGTGCTGGGAGGCACTGAACAACCTCGGCGGCGCCCCCGACCGTCCCGTCGTGATCGTCCTCAACGACAACACACGCTCCTACGCCCCCACCATCGGAGCACTCGCCGACCATCTCCAGCACCTGCGCGGTGCTGCTCCTGACAGCGTCGACTGGCTGATCAGGGCAGAACAGCGCACGGGTGTACGCGCCACCGGCCCCGGCAATGCCTCCATTACCGGCCGGGAGGAGGGAAGCCGCAGTGGTCAGGACACTTGCGGTGACCTGTTCGACGGGCTCGGCAGCGCGCGGCCCAGCGGGGATGGGGATGGGGACGGCATCGTGTTGCCGGGTCCGTTGCCAGTGGCCCGCAACCTCTTCCATCTCCTCGGTTTCGCCTACCTCGGCCCCGTCGACGGCCACCACCTGCCCTCCCTCGAGGAAGCCCTGTCCATGGCGCGGGATCTGCGCCGCCCGGTCGTGGTCCACGCGGTGACGGCCAAGGGCCGCGGCTACACCCCCGCCGAGGCGGATCCGGCGGACTGCATGCACGCCGTCGGCACCCTCGACCCGGCAACCGGCCGCCCCAGCACCGTCAGCACCACTCCGTCGTGGACGAGCGTGTTCGCCGGGGAACTGTGCGAGCTGGGGGAGCGGCACGAGAACATCGTTGCGATCACCGCGGCGATGCCCGGCCCGACCGGCCTGGCCCGCTTCGGCGAGCGCTTTCCGCACCGGTTCTTCGACGTCGGGATCGCCGAGCAGCACGCGGTCACCTCCGCCGCCGGACTCGCCCTGGGCGGCTTCCACCCGGTTGTCGCGGTCTACGCCACGTTCCTGGGCCGTGCCTTCGACCAGGTCCTCATGGACGTTGCCCTGCACCGGCTGCCGGTCACCTTCGTCCTGGACCGGGCCGGGATCACCGGCCCCGACGGCCCCTCGCATCACGGCATGTGGGACCTCACCCTCCTCGGCGCGGTCCCGGGCATGCGGGTCGGTGTCCCGCGGGATGCCACCCGGCTCCGTGAACTCCTCACCGAGGCCGTCACTCACACCTCCGGCCCGACCGCCCTGCGCTTCCCCAAGGCCGCCGTCACCGACGACATCCCCGCCCTGAAGCGGCTGGGTTCTGTGGAGGACTTGCATCACTGCCGCACACGGGACGTGCTCCTCGTAGCGGTCGGTCCTTTGGCCAAGCCGGCGGTGGAAGCCGCCCGGTATCTGGAGGGCCAGGGGATCGGGGTGACGGTCGCCGACCCCCGCTGGGTCCTGCCCGTACCGCCCGAACTCACCGAACTCGCTACTGCGCACCGGCTGGTGGTGACGGTGGAGGACAACACCCGCGCCGGCGGGGCAGGCACGGCGGTCGCCCGCGCGGTGGCCGACGCCGGCTCCCGCGTCCCGGTACGGGTGCTGGGCCTGCCCGGACGCTTCATCGCCCACGGCACCCGTCCCGACATCCTCGCCGCCTGTGGGCTCACCGCCCAGGGCATCGCCTGCTACGTCCTGCGTGCCCGCGCCGACCGCCCCCACAACGACGGGGGGCTGTGATGTTCACCTGGCCCGCCCACTGGCGTCCCCGCAATTGGCCCGCCCAGTCTGTCTGGCCACCGGCCCGCCACAACACCCCGGCACCCGCCCGCACAGCAGCCGCCCCCGATACGCCTCGCCGGGCGCCGTCCGGTGGCACAGGACAAGCCCCGGACCAGGCCCGCACCCCCCTGTTCCCTGTGGCCGCACCCGTGCAAGTACCGGCCGTGCAGGTACGGGCCGGGCTGTGCGAGGACGGGCAGCGGGACGGTGCCGGGCGTCCGTTGCCCGTGCCGGACGGGGCTTCGGCAGGCACTGCCAGCGCACGGTCGGTGGTGGTGCTGGGGTCGACGGGTTCGGTCGGTTCCCAGGCAATCGACGTGATCACCACCCACCCGGACCGGTTCCGTGCGGTGGTGCTGGCAGCGTCCGGTGAAAATCCCGGGCTGCTGGCCCGCCAGGCCCTGCGGACCGGAGCGCGGATCGTAGCTGTCACCGACCCGTCGGCTGTTGAAGCCTTCACCGCTGCCTTCTCCGCCCTGGCACGGGCGGCGGACGCCCCTCACCAGTCTCTTCCGGCCGTCCTGCCGGGTACGGGAGGGCTGTCGGCGGCTGCCGGATGGCCGTGCGATGTCGTGCTCAACGCTCTCCCCGGCGCCGCAGGGCTTCCTGCGACCCTCACCGCGCTTCAGGCGGGGAGCCGGGTGGCGCTGGCGAACAAGGAATCCCTGGTCGCCGGCGGCCCGCTGATCGCGCGGGTGGCGGGGCCGGGACAGATCGTGCCCGTGGACTCCGAGCACAGCGCCATCATGCAGTGCCTGCCCGGCTGGGCCTACGCCTGCCCCGTCCCCGGCATCCAGCACCTAGTCCTGACCTGCAGCGGCGGCCCCTTCCGCACCCACACCCGAGCACAACTCGCCGCGGTCACCCCCGCCCAGGCCCTCACCCACCCCACCTGGAACATGGGCCCCCTCGTCACCGTCAACTCCGCCACCCTCGTCAACAAGGGCCTGGAACTCATCGAGGCCCAGGCCCTGTTCGGTCTGGGCTATGACCGCATCACCGCGGTCATCCACCCCCAGTCCGCGGTGCACTCGATGGCCGAGTACGCCGACGGCTCCACCCTCGCCCACGCCGCACCACCGGACATGCGCCTGCCCATCGCCACCGCCCTCGCCTGGCCACAGCGCCCGCCACCGGCCGTCATCGAGCCCCTCGACTGGACCCAGGCCCACACCTGGACCTTCGAGCCCGTCGACGAGGGCCGGTTCCCCGCCCTCGCCCTCGCCCGCCACGCCGGTCGCACCGGTGGCACCACCCCGGCCGTCTACAACGCCGCCAACGAGGAAGCCGTCACCGCCTTCCTCACAGGGGCCATCCCCTTCACCACCATCACCCAGACCATCGAACACGCCGTTGCCCATCACACCCCCGTCCCCGACCGCGAGCTCACCCTCGGCGCCGTCCGCGCCGCTGATGCCTGGGCCCGCCACCACACCCAAGAGCACCTCCATACCCACCCCACCCACATCCCCGTCCGCTGCCCGGCCCCGAGCCCTACACATCCAGCCAAGGGGGCCTGACATGCCCGCTATCGACCTCGGCCTTCCCACCCCACCCCCACCCGCTCCGGTGCGCCGCCGTACCCGGCGGATCCATGTCGGCGATGTCCCCGTCGGCGGCGGCGCACCGGTCTCCGTCCAGGCCATGACGACCACCAACACCGCTGACGTGGATGCCACGCTGCAACAGATCGCCGCCATCACCGCGGCCGGGTGCGACATTGTCCGCGTCGCCGTCCCCACCCAGGACGACGTCGGCGCCCTCCCCACGATCGTGGCCAGGTCACCGATCCCCGTGATCGCGGACATCCACTTTCAGCCCCGCTACGTCTTCGCCGCCATCGACGCCGGCTGCGCCGCCGTCCGCGTCAACCCCGGCAACATCAAGAAGTTCGACGACAAGGTCAAACAGATCGCCGCCGCAGCACAGGCCGCACACGTACCGATCCGGGTCGGGGTCAACGCTGGCTCCCTCGACCCCCGCCTGCTCGCCAAACACGGCCGCGCCACGCCACAGGCGCTGGTGGAGTCCGCGCTCTGGGAGTGCTCACTCTTCGAGGAACACGGCTTCACCGACCTGAAGATTGCGGTCAAGCACCACGACCCGCTCACGATGATCGCCGCGAACCGGCTGCTCGCCAGGCAATGCGACTACCCTCTCCACCTGGGCGTCACCGAGGCAGGCCCAGCCTTCCAGGGCGCCATCAAGTCCGCGGTGGCCTTCGGGATCCTGCTGGGCGAGGGCATCGGCGACACCGTCCGCGTCTCCCTGTCCGCCGACCCCGTCGAGCAAGTCAAGGCCGGCTGCCACATCCTCGCCTCCCTCGGACTGCGCCCCCGGAAACTGGAGATCGTCTCCTGCCCCGGCTGCGGCCGCCTCCAAGTCGATATCCACACACTCGCCACCCAGGTCGAAGCCGCTTTCGACGGCTTCCCCCACCCCCTACGCATCGCCGTCATGGGCTGCGTCGTCAACGGACCCGGCGAATCCCGCGAGGCCGACCTCGGCGTGTCCTGCGGCAACGGCAAAGGCCAGATCTTCCGCAAAGGGGAAATGCTGCGCACCGTGCCGGAGGCAAGGATCGTCGACGCCCTCCTCGACGAAGCCCTCCGCCTGACCCACGAGACGGGGATGCCAGAAGACGGAGATGCACGATGACCGCACAGACCCCCGTTGCTGAATTTCCCGGTTTCGCAACGGTGCGCACCCGCATCGACGGTCTCCTCGACGACTTCCTTACCCACAAGACACACACTGCGGGCGCACAGAAGATGCCCGGGGAAGTTCCCCGGACTCTGCACGACTTCCTCTTCGGCGGCGGGAAACGCCTGCGCCCCTTGCTGTGCGTGGCGGGCTGGCACGCCGCAGGCGGGCACGGAAACCCCGCCCCCGCCCTCCAGGTCGCGGCATCGCTGGAAATGTTCCACGCCTTCGCCCTCATCCACGACGACATCATGGACAACTCCGCCACCCGCCGCGGCCGCCCCACCGTCCACCGCCAGCTCGCCGCACGCCATCGGGGCGGTCGCAGCACCGCCGCGGCAGACCACCTGGGGGCCGGGGCCGCGATCCTGATCGGCGACCTCGCCCTGGCCTGGTCCGACGAGCTCCTACACACCGCAGGGCTCTCGTCGCGACAGTTCACCCGAGTCTTGCCGCTGGTCGACACCATGCGCACTGAGGTGATGTACGGCCAGTACCTCGACCTGGCTGCCGCTGGCACCCTCACCGACGACGTGGAGCTGGCACTGACCATCGTGCGCTACAAGACCGCCAAATACACCGTTGAGCGGCCTCTGCACATCGGCGCCGCCCTTGCCGGGACTACCTCGGCTGTTCAGGCTGCTCTGACGGCTTATGCCATCCCCCTGGGCGAGGCCTTCCAGCTCCGTGACGACCTCCTGGGCGTCTTCGGCAAGCCCGGCCGGACCGGCAAACCATGTCTGGACGATCTCCGTGACGGCAAGGCCACCGTCCTGACCGCCCTGACCCTGAAGCACGCATCCCGCGCCCAGGCCGGCCAACTGCGCCTCTCCCTCGGCTGCCCCACCCTCACCGAAGACCAGGCAGAAGTCGCGCGCCGCATCATCACGGCCACCGGAGCCCCGGACAGAGTCGAAGAGATGATCACCAAACGCTACGAGCGCGCCCTGGCCGCGCTGGAGACCGCGCCCTTCGGGCAGGTGGCCACCGCAACCCTTCACTCTCTTGCCGAATCCGCGGTGCGGAGACACGCATGACCATTCCCCGCCCCCGCCGCCGCGACCTGTCGGCCTCACCGTGTGGGTTCTGTGCCGGTGCCGGACGTGCGACCCAGGCCGCCGAGGTGGCGCTGGAGCAGTACGGGGCGCCGGTCTCCATCCGGCACGAGATCGTCCACGACAAGTACATCGTCAAGTCCCTTCGGACAAAGGGCGCGAATCTTCGTCGAGCAGACGGCGGAGGGCCCGAAGGTTTTCTCGTCATGGTCTCGGCGTACGGCGCCGCGCCGATCGTCCACGCGGGTTCTGCCGAGACGATGTCGGCGGTGGGCCCGACAGCGGCTCTCCTCGGCACGTCGTCGCGGCATGACCGGTCTGGCCTTCGCCAGCCAGTGTGCCAAGAACCTTCGGGACTTCGGAGCGCTCGCACGGGAGATACAAGGCCGGACCAAGAGCTGGGAAGCAGCCCTGGCGAGGCCGGCCGGGCGTGGGGTCGCCGTCACCGGTGACGGTTGCCTCCTTCACAAAGGCCTTACGAATAGGAACTGAGCACATGTCCACTGACGCATTCGCGCCTTGTGTCCTGCACTACCCGTACCAAACCCCGCTTCACGAAGAACACGGGCAGATCGAGCGCGAAGTCCAGGCTTGGGCCGAGCGTGTGGGTTTGGCCGAGGGGGCATCCCTGGACCGACTGGCAGGCATCAATCCAGGGCTCCTTGCGTCCTGGACCTTCCCTTACGGACCCAAACACACTGTCGTGGTAGCCGGGAAGGTCATGGCGTGGATGTTCGTCTTGGATGACGAGTGGCTGGACAACGCGGAAACAGGCGGCAGCCCTGCCCGGATGGCGAGGCTTTCCGTCATCTATCAGCGCTTGCTGGGTTGTTCTGCGGCGTGGGCGCCGGGCAGCTCCCCCGAAGGGGACCGGCTGCTGGCCGCCTTTGCCTCGATTCTGAGTGCCATCCGCGAGATTGCCACGGATCTGCAGACCCGCAGGTTCTGCACAGAGATGACCCGGGCATTCTTTGGGGCACTGCTGGAGGCATGCTGGGCCGAGTCGGGCGGCAGCATCTCGGCAAAGGAATTCTCCACCAGCCGGCTGCTGAGTTCCGGCGTCCTTCCGATGCTTTCTTTGATTGACACGATCGGCGGATTCCGAATCGAGGAGAACCGGCTTTGCCATCCCGACGTTCTCCAGCTCACCACCCACGCGACCGCCGTCGTCGCTTGGACCAACGACCTGTTCTCCTTCCGTGTGGAAGAAGAACGCAGCATGTACGACGTCAACCTCGTCTGGGTCCTCCGCACGGACAACACCGAAGCCGCTACGGCACAAGCGGTGGAGAAGGCCATCAGTATCAACAACGCCGAGATGGACGCCTACCTGAGGCTGGAGGAAGCCGTAGCCAAGAATGCAGGTCCGGAGCTCAACAGCTACCTGTACGGGCTGCGCTGCTGGTTGCACGGCAACTACCAGTGGTCACAGGTCACCAGCCGGTACCAGACAAAAGGGAGCCAGGCATGACTGTCAGTAATGCAGGCCAGCGCATCATCGTCATCGGCGCCGGCATCTCCGGGCTTGCCGCGGGATACCGCCTTCAGCAAGCAGGCCACCAGGTCACAGTCCTGGAGAGCGCCGACCACGTCGGCGGAAAGATGACCACCCTCGAGCGCGACGGGTTCCGCATCGACATCGCCGCGACCATTCTGTTCGCCACGTACCACCGCATGCTGCAGCTCATCGACGAACTCGACCTCACCGACCAGATTCACCCCGTCGCCGCGACGGCGGGAATCTACACCCCGAACGGCCCCCACTACCTGCGCACCGACAAGGCCACCGACCTGCTCTTCACCCGGTTGCTGTCGCTACGCTCAAAGCTTGCCCTGATCAATCTCATCCGCGACGTGCGCCGGATCAAGGGCCTGGACTTCACCGACGGTACCACCGCAAACCAGATCGACACGGAGAGCGTCGCCGCCTACGGCAAGCGGCGCCTGACCCCGCAGCTCATGGAGTCCCTCTGCGCCCCAATCAACGACTACTACCTCGCCCCCGCCGAAACGGCTTCACTGGCGACGATGTTCAGCATCTTCCAGATCATCAGCGGGGGATGCTGTTTCGGTACGAAGAACGGTGTTCAGTTCCTGCCCGACGCGCTCGCCCGCCGGCTCGACGTACGTCTGTCGGCCTGTGCAACATCGGTAGAGGAGAACAGCACAGGCGTCACCGTCACCTGGGACCGCCCCGGGGAAGCCGAGCACATTGAACACGCTGACGGCGCCGTCATCACAGTCCCCGGCTGCCATGTCCCCACTCTCTACGGCCAGCTCCCCCCGGGCCAGCGCGACTTTCTCAACCAGCTGCCTTACGAAAAAAACCTCGTCATCTACCTGGGTGTCGACCGCCTCCTGCCCAGCAAGACACTGTGGCTGACAGCGCCGGGCAGCAAGAGCATCATCGGTGGCGTGGTCGAGCACAACAAGGGGCCCGGGCGCCTGCCGACAGGGCAGGACCTGCTCAGCATCTACTGGAGCCCCCCATGGATCGAGAGGCACTGGGAGCGCGATGACCCATACCTCGTCGACGCGGCCGTCGAAGGGGCCTCACGTCTGCTGGCGCTTGACGTCGACGGCCACCTCGTCACCTCCCATGTCCAGCGGTGGAACACTTGTGTCGTCAGCAATCGGCCCGGCGACATCCAGGCCCTGACCGCCTTCGTCCATAGCCTCAGTAGAACCTCGCGCGTCCAACTAGCCGGAGACTACTTCGCTGGACTTCCCTGCACCAACAGCAGTCTGGTCCAGGGCGAACGTGCCGCCGATCGCCTCCTGGAAGCCCTGATCGCGACAAGGTCGAGCAGGAAACGGCGCTGACTGGATCCGGCGGGCCGGCACCGGCATGTGTGCAGCCGGCGGCGCGGAGGAAGTCTGCGGCCTTGCCCGGCATGTCGCGGGGCGACCGGCAGCTCCAGGACCGAGGGCCCAGGCCGGCAGCCTGTACTCGGTCACCACGGTGGTTGGAGGAGATACGCCCGGATCGCCCGGCTCACCATCGACGATGTCCTCCAAGAGGACGATGAGGTCCTGGTCCGGCTCGGTGACCCGCCCTCGCCCGTCCCAGCACCTTTCGCCGGAAGGCTGCTGAGCTACCTGGGCCAACGCCCGAACACCATGATCGCGTCCAACCCGGACGCCCGATGGCCCTTCCCCGGCCGACGAACCGGGCAACCTTTGACCCCGGCCACCTTCGAACTCCGAATTCGCCACCTAGACTTCCCCACTCAGCTTGTTCCTTTACATCGGCGGTCACTCTTTGGAGTGTCTGCAGGGTGTGGGGCGGTCTTCCTCGTGATCCTGAACTCTGCGTTGTGATCAAGGAGTTCACGGGGGGGCCGGTGGGGATGGGTGTGCTGGACCAGGACGTCGCTCGGGATGCCCTCGCTGACCTGTCACGCTTCCGCGCCCGCTTCTACGGGTGTCTGTCCGCGCGGGCCGACGCCTTCTTCGAACTGACCGACGCCCTGCTGTGTGCGGACGGCCCGACGCGGACGCCGGTGGAGCTGTCGCTGCTGGCAGAGCACCGGCGCGGTTACGGCTCGCTGTACGGTGCCCTGAACCACGGTCGGCTCGACACCAACGCCCTGCGTGACCTGCTGGTTTCCCTGCCTCTTCCGCGGTTCGACGGGCGGATCGTGCTCACGGTGGACGTCTCGCCGTGGCTGCGGCCGGATGCCGCCTGCTCGCCGGAGCGGCTGTTCTGCCTGGTCCACGACCGCAACGGCCGTTCATCGGACCATGTCGTGCCGGGCTGGCCGTACTCGTTCGTCGCCGCGCTCACCCCGGACCGGACCTCGTGGACGCAGGTCCTGGACGCGGTCCGCCTCGGACCCGCCGACGACACGGCGGTGGTGACCGCCCGCCAGCTGCGGGCCGTGGTCGAGCGCTTGATGGCGGCCGGGCAGTGGCAGGAGGGCGACAGGAAGATCCTGATCGTGATGGACGCCGGCTACGACCCGATGCGCCCGGCGCACGTCCTGTCCGATCTGCCGGTCGAGATAGCCGGACGCCTGCGCTCGGACCGCGTCCTGCGGCTCGCGAAGCCGGCCTACGTCTACGACCCCAAGGGCGGCCGGCCGCCCAAGCACGGGCCCCGGTTCAAGCTCGCCGACCCCGCCACCTGGCCCGAGCCCACCGTGCTGACCAGGAACGACACCGCGCGCTACGGCAAGGCCGAGACCCAGGCATGGGACCGGGTGCACCCCTTGCTGACCCACCGCTCCGCGTGGATCGACGACAACGGGGAGCTTCCCCTGGTCGAGGGCACCCTGCTCCACCTGAAGGTCGACCACCTCCCCGGCGACCGCGACGCGCCACCCATCTGGCTGTGGTCCTCCGCGACCGGCGCCACCGAGGCCGACGTCGACTTCGTCTGGTCGTGCTACCTGCGCAGATTCGATCTTGAGCACACGTTTCGCCTGTTCAAGCAGTCCCTGGGCTGGACCCGTCCCCGGCTGCGCGACCCGCGGGCGGCGGACCGGTGGACATGGCTCGTCATCGCAGCCCACACCCAGCTCCGCCTCGCGCTGCCGCTCGCGACCGACCAGCGCAAGCCCTGGGAGAAGACAAGCCGGCCCGGCACCGCGCTCACCCCGACCCGCGTCCGCCGCGGGTTCAGGAACATCCGACCGCACCTGGGCAGTCCGGCCCGTGCGCCCCAACCGTCCAGGCCAGGCCCCGGACGGCCCCCAGGCATCCCGAACCGACAACGGCCGACCCGTCATGACGTGGGCAAAACCGTCAAGCGACCCGAGACGCTGATCGAACGCGACCAAAACAGACCGCAGCGATCACAGCCCCCAACACAAAGAGTGACCGCCCGCTGTTAAGGCACAAGCTGAGGGAGCAGCGGCGCATCATCTCCACAGGATGATCCGAGTACTGGCCGGTGTTTGCGCTGCGCAGCTCCTGCTGAAGGTACTGGTGGTGAACCCGCGGGCATCGCGCGGAAGGCCCCCGCACCAGGCGGGGGCCTTCCTGTACGTGTATCTCACTGGTTCAGGCGTCTGCGGGCCAGAACTGAAGAAGCCACCGCTCCACTCCGTGGCCCGTTCCGTGCAACGTGGCCTGCTGTGCAACCTCCGCGCGCCCAGGTACTGGGCGCGAAGGTTGTCTCCCCCGAGGAGGCCGACTTGGCCGAGCTGTCCCGTGCCGGGCTCGTGGGATTCGGCTCGGGCGTCTTCCACCGCAGGCTCCACCCCCGCCTGGCTTTGTAACTGAGGGTGGGGTTCTGGCACAGATATCTTGGGGAGCGATCTCGGAGAGTCATCGTGGCGTTCGATGATGTGGCAGGTTGAGCCTCAGCTCCGTGCCTAATGTTCTGCCTCACCGAACTTTGACGGTGGTCCGACGATGCTGGCATCTCGTGCATGAACCTGTGCTGGGTCGAGGTGGAGCTCGTACGCGGTGGAACACTCGCTGGTCTCTGTTCCCACCGCAGCGCCACATAGGCACAGTCGGTTCAGTCCGCCCTGGCCATGCGAGCCGCAGCAGCCTGTGTGGTCCCCCTCAAGGTCCGGCAGCAGGTCGGGGGCGTCGTCGGGATGGAGAACGATCGTGTTTCGGGGGCCTGCGGAAGTTAGGAATCCGTCTCCGTCCGGATCGAGAACACACGGCCCCCCAGGAAATACCGCCACGGGTTCGTCGGTCGGCAGGAACGGTGCTCCCCATGGCTCGGGCTCCAGGGCATAGAGCCCCTCATGCATCGTGGCCGGGGCCCGGCGATACCCGCCGGGTCCGATCCGCCCGTCGAACTCTGGCCTGACCAGTGTCTCGGACAGTTGCACAGACCTGGTCAGAGGGCGGGCGCAGGCGGCACACACAAAAATAGTCACACGAAGTTCTAGCCCGCCGAACCCGCATCAGCAAGAGACTATTGCCGTGCTACTGCAGCATCATCTTCCGGAGCAGGTGGAAGCCGGCTCGACCGTAGAGCTGCCTCTTGATCTTCTTGATGCGGTTCACGGCCCCCTCGATACTGCCGGAACTCCAGTCCAGGGTGAGCCCGGCCGTCACGGCGTCGAGGTCCCGGAGCAGGTGAAGTGCGAAGCCGGTGAGCCCGGGAAGCGGGCTGGCATCGACTGGGTCGATCCAGGCAGGGAGCGTGCTACCGAGACGGCCGCTGAGTATCTCGCCGAAATCACGGACGTGTCCGGCGGCCGTGTCCAGTTCGGGGCAGCGGGCCAGGACGTTCTTCAGGCTCGCCCTGTCTTCCTCGGTCAGGGCGGTGGGGTGACGGGTGAGCCAGCCGGTCACCTGCCGCACCGTCGGAGGCCGTGGCGGTGCGTCGGCCGGAGACATCCGCAGGGTGGCGATGTGGGCGCGCACCATCTGGTAGGTAACGGGCGCGTTGTCGGCGAGAAGCTCACGGTGGAGGCGGGTGACGCTGGTGCACCCCTCGGCGAATTGCCGTTCCAGGCCCTCGGCCTCGACGACCACGCACTTCATCCGCAGGCTCGACGCCATCACCGCGGCGGCCACCCCGGCCGGCCCAGCACCAACCACCGACAGGTCCACCGTGCCGGCGGCCGCGAGGGCCAGGTCCACCCGCCGGGCCGTGACGCGGGCTCAGGCGGTGACGAGCGAATCAAGGGCGGGAAGTGCCAGCCGTCGACGGCGTCTTGGGTGGGCGATGTCGGCCCGGAGCTCCTGGAGCGCGGCCTGCCCGTCGTTCAGACAGACACTTCGAGCTCCTCAGGCCGGGGCGTGGCGGTTTGAGGAAAGGGCGAGACGTACGAGGGTGGCGTTGTCGTGAGCGGGGGTTCCGTCAGGGGTGTGGAGGACGTCTTCGAGGCCGATGCGGGTGGGGAGCCCGTGTTGGGCAGCTGTGCGGAGGACGGGCCAGGCGCCGCCGTCTTCGCCGTGCAGCAGGATCGGGGCAGTGACATGGGGGGTGAGCCGGCCGAGCAGTTCCCGGGCTGTTCTCGGAGCGGTCTGCGGGTCGGTGTCGGTGACTTCGGCCAGTACCCGCAGTACCTGGTCCGCGTACGGTGAGGTGAGGAAGCGCGTGCTGGCGTCGGTGCCGGAATAGATGCCCGCCTCGATGGCGATGCCCTTGTCCTTGAGCGCCCCGGCCACCAGGTCGGCGCCGTCCTCGTGCCAGTTGACCGAGGCGTGGTCGGGGGTGACGGTCCAGGACCGGATCATGCCGGCACGCCGCACCGGGTCGGATACAGTCCATGCGCCTGTGGTGACGCCGATGGGAATCCCCTGGACGGCGGCCCGTACTGCTGTGAGGGTCTCGGCGACGATGCCGGGGTCAAGGGTGTCGGCGCCGTCGGGATCCTTGGGGTGTAGATGGATGTCGTCGGCACCGGCGGCAACGGCGGCACGAGCCGCGTCGGCGAGTTCGGCGGCGGTGACCGGAAGCCCTGGGCAGTGCTCCCAGGAGCGGGAACCATTCAGACACACCTGCAACATGGCACTGATGGTGACAGGCAGGTCTGACATTGATGAAAACGGATGCCTTCCGTAAGCGGCGGATCGCCAGATACTCGGGCAACGACGGAGCACGCCCGGCGGTCTCGAACAACGCCTCGCAGGCCGCGGTTGTACCGCCGCACCTGGCCGGGCGTGGCGATGCGATGCAGCCGCTGTTGCACATCCCGTCAGACGGTCAGATACGGGTCACCATCGCCGACTGGCGGGTCCGGGTTCTCCATGATCTGCTGACACATCAAGATATTCCTGGCTGAACGGGCAGGGTCCCCGTCGGCCGCCGGTGCTTCGAAGCCCGCCTCGTCGTACTGGCTGATCCACGCCAGCAGCAGCGCGGCAACGAGGACCTTCTCGTACGGACCCTGCACATACATGGACGAGCCCAACAGCCCCCACCGGGTCCGTCGGGTCAGGTCATCCCAGCCGATGCCGAAGCCGGTCATTGCCCCACCCGGGTGACCCGTTGGCGACCACCTGGGGCACGCGCCGGGCCTGAGGAGGACGGTTCGCCAGCCATCGCTGCGTGAGCGGTCGGCGCACGACGTGTTGTGGATCCCTGCGCAGTGCGGGCGAGCCGGCTGTGTGCCGAATCCGTTCAGCCGTAGGACAGAGAGCGGTCTTCCCTGGGCGGTAGTGGAGCACGTGTGACCTGTTCCGAGCTTGCCAACGGTGGCATCTTGCCAGCTCAGGGCCCTGGGCGCGATGTTGCTGGGAGAGGTCGGCGAGAGCAAGGGATGGAGGTCCCGGCCGTGACAAGAACGTATGGGTACATCTGGGCTGACTGGCTGTACGGCCGTCAGAAGGACGCGTTCATGGTCGGCGTCTACGACGACTGCCGGACCATCGACCAGTGCGCGGTGGAGCCGGAGAAGGCGGCGCGCATCATCCGGCTGCGGAACAAGGTGGACGGCAGCGCCCGGCCCTGGGTCGAGGGGATCGTCGACTTCCTCGAGTTCGAGAGCCACCGGCTCGCCCACGGGCGAGCCCCCGTCGCACCACTTGCTGACGCGGACGACTTCACGGCCCTGGCCGCCCTGGACGCGGCCTACCGGCACGGGGCGTTCCGCGGTCTGTGCCGCACGCCCGGCGGCGCCGAGTGGGTCGAGACCCTGGGTGAGTACTGCGCGGCGATGGTGCACCAGGGCTTCAAGTGGCTGCGGCCGGACGGCGTGGACGAGTGGGAGCTGCCCGTCCTGGGCGAGGCCTGGTGCAAAGGCACGGCCATGTGGGGGCTGGTCAGCCTGGCCATGGCCGTCGATGCCTGCGGCGAGGACGCCAACAACGACGAGGTCCTGTACCGGATCCACACCGTGGTCGGGGCTCACCACATGGCGGGGGCCACGTGGACGGGCTACCGGGGCCGGCACCCGCACCGGTGGTGGGACCGGACGGTGCGGGGCAAGGCTCCTTCGGAGGAATCGATCCGGCAGTTCGCCACCTGGCGCCGCTGGCCCGAGGAGCTGACCGACCTGCTGGTGCGCTCGGCCCGGCACGTGAACACCTGGGTGAATCCCCCGGACCACCCCACCGGCCTGGCCCGGACCCGCGCTCTGGTGATCGGCGCCCACACCCCGCGCCTGAGCGCCCGGCTGGACCGGCTGGCCGACGAGCTGGTGGAGCTCACCGGCGACATGACGGCACCGGAGATCACCGAAGCGCGCGTGCGCTGCGGGTCGTGGATCTCCAACTTCACCTCCGTCTGGCGCGGCCGGGCAGACCCGAGCGACAGGGTCGCCGAGGTCAGCGTGTTCGGCGCGCTGCTGGGCGTGCTGCGGGAATCCCGTCCCGGCATCACCGCCGACCTGGCCGACCGGATCGAGCAGTGGAGCCGTGCCCGAACCGACCACCTTCCGCCCGAGCAGCAGAGGATGTTCATGGCGGAGGCCCGGGCCACGTTGGAGATCCGGGGCCGGCTGCCCGGCCATGAGCTCGGCAGCCGCGGAGAAGGCCCCACCCGGTACACCGACGGAGTCTGGGGCCTGGCCACGCTGAGCGTGCTCCACTCCCGGCACGGCGGCCAGGAGGTTCCCCCGGACATGCAGGCGCTGGCGATCCGCCTGTTCAACGCGCTCACCGACCACCGCCGCCTCCCGGGCATCGATGTCGAGCAGGGGCACGTCAACCCCCACTGCGCGGTCTGCGTCGGCGACCAGTTGTTCCGGGGCCTGGTGGACAACCGGCCCTCCCCCGGGGTGCTCCAGGCGACGATCTGGGGAGCGCTCCTCTACTGCAACCTCGCGCTCGGGTCAGCCGGGGACGACGACAATCTCGGCACCCGGTAACCGGCGTGGACATCCGCCAACCGATGCCGCTGCCCGTGGAACGACCCGCCCCGCTCGAACCGCCCGCCGACCTGCGGCGGCTGCGGACCGATCTGCCCATCGCCCCGCTCGCCTTTCCCGACGGCCCGCCCGGCTGGCTGGTCACCCGGTACGAGGACGTCCGCGCCGCGCTCGCCGACCCCCGGCTCAGCTCCCGCCGCCCCCACCTCAACTCCCACGTCCGCGCCAGCCTCATCACCCCCGCGGAGATGGCCGCGCTGCGCCCCTCAGACCTGCTCACCAGCGATCCGCCCGAACACACCCGGCTGCGCCGCCTGGTGACCCGCGAGTTCACCGCCCGCCGGATCAACCAGCTCGCACCGCGCATCCAGGACATCGTCGACGAACACCTCGACGCCCTCGCCGCCGGACCGCGTCCGGCTGACCTGATGACCACCGTGGCCCTGCCCGTACCGTCCCTGGTGATCAGCGAACTCCTCGGCGTCCCCTTCGCCGACCGGGACCGCTACCAGCGCCTGACCGCCGAACTCCTCTCCCTCGACCGCACCCGCGACCAGCTCCTGGCCAGCAAAGCCGAGATGAAGTCGTACCTGCTCAGCCTCATCGGCACCAAGCGCACCGACCCCGCCGACGACCTGCTCTCCGGTCTCCTCCAGACACAGCGCACGGACCCGGCCGTGACGGACGACGAGATCGCGGCGCTCGCCCAGCTCATCCTCATCGCCGGCCACGAGACGACCGCCAACGTCTTCGGTCTGGCCGTGCTCCTCCTGCTCCGCCCACCCCGCCTCTGGGACACCGTGCGACAGCGCCCCGACCTGATCGACGGCGTCGTCGACGAGACCCTGCGCTACGCCACCGTCCTCCAGTTCGGCCTGCTGCGCGTCGCCCGCGAACCCCTCACCATCGCCGGCCAGCCCATCGCGGCGGGCGAGCGGGTCGTCCTCCACCTGCCAGCCGCGAACCGCGACCCCGATCGGTTCACCGACCCCGACCGGTTCGACCCGGACCGCCCCGGCGCCGCCCGGCATCTCAGCTTCGGGCACGGCCCGCACCACTGCCTCGGCGACCAACTCGCCCGCCTCGAACTCCGCACCCTCCTGACCACCCTGCTGCGCCGCTTCCCCGACCTACGCCTGGCCTGCGCCCCCGACGAGATCTCCACCCACCGGCATCGGGTCATCCACGGCCTCCCCCACCTCCCCGTGGACTTCACAAGCAACCCCACAGTCTTCGGTTGCGGCTGACGCCTCGCCTTCATCCCGGCCGCAGATCGATCGGCCGAGATGAGAACTCTTCGAGAATCCTGAAGCTCCGTCACCGGATCAAAGAACCCTCCAAGGAGGCCGAACACCCTGGCCACGGGGACAAGGGCGAAGCAGGGCTCGGGGAGACTCACGGGATGTCGCGCAGACGGCCAGTGCCGCCGACGGGTGTGTCCATCACGCGGAAGCAGTGCCGGGCCCGGGCGGCCTCGAGCGAGCCCCAGTCCACGACCTCCGGGTCACCGGGAAGCTCCTGGTGCGCGATGTCGAGCAGCCAGGGCAGATCGATCTGAAGGAACATCCAGCGCGGCTCAGGCGGCGTCGGCGCGGCTGCCGAAGCGCTCGGCGAAGCCTTCGGCGTGCTGGCCGATGAAGGACCGGGCGCCCTCGCGGAAGCGGGTCCTGGTCAGATCAGCGTCCAGCACCTGGCCTGCGTACGTCTCAGCGAGCACATGCTTCTCGGCAGCCGTGCGCTGCAGCTACTCGTACGCCTCATCGCTGATCTCAATCCGGATTTCCCGAGCCATGCCACCACGGTAGCGGTCCGCCACCGGGCGCGGCGGAGGAATGTCTCTTGTGGCGGCCAGGGGCCCTGCCGGGTGATTGCGCCGCAATCACCCGGCAGACTGCGGGCGGTCGGCCCGGTATCGACGACGAAGGTGTGTGCGCCGCCGCCCGGGTGCCAGGCGGTGATCCGCAGGCCCTTCGGGACCGCGGCGACGGCGACGCGGTCGACGAGGTCCAGGCGGAGGCGCGGGTCGCCGGCGACCTCGTCGGTCTTGTACCGGTCGGTCCCGGCGAACAGCACGTCGAAGTGCACCTTCGCCTGCGGATGCGCGCGGAGCCAGGTACCCAGCGGCCGGTCCGCGCCCAGCTCGACAACCTCATCACCCGCCGCACCGTCGCCGTCCACCTTGGCATGCCCATCTTTCCCCGACGTCGCGGGACGCCACGTCACCACCGACCTCAGGCTCCCAGCCGGAAGGAGTGCGCTGGGACAATCAAGGGATGGCCAGAAATGAGATCCGGTTCGACCGCCAGCATCGCGATGATCTTGGCGTGCTTGAGATCGTCCCACGTATTAACGGAGTACCGCTCACCGAGCTGATCGACAAGTTCGAGACTGATGCCGGGATGCAGCCCGCAGGCGATGCCTACGGCGGTCTTGTCCCGGAGTACTTTCGGTTCGGCCCGATGGAAGACCACTTCCACGGACGGTCCACCGACGCGTTGGGAGCGAAGACGCCCTTGCTCGGCTGTGAATGCGGCGAGCTGGGTTGTTGGCCGCTGATGGCCCGCATCACCGTGACAGCCAATCTCGTCATCTGGGACTGCTTCGAGCAGCCCTACCGCACGAAGCGCGACTACACAGCGTTCGGTCCATTCCAGTTCGACCTCCATCAATACGACGACGCCTTGCGGGCTCTGAGCGCGGAAATCAGCTCCGACGACGCGTGAGCAACACCTCATCCGCCCCGTCAGAAAGCGTTCGCCCACACCACCCCGGCAAGTTCAGAGAAGATCACCGAGCCCGGGCTCTGGCTCCAGTTCGACTGGGGCTGGGGCCGCAAGGCGTTTGCGGTGACCAGCCTGCCGATCGTGACGGTCCGGCAGACCACCGTCCCCACCTTTGCTGGCCCTTGGTGTACGGGGCACGTGAGGGTTCAGCGGTCGTTGAGGCCGAGCGCTTCCCGGGCGCCGGGGATGAGCCAGAGTCCGTCGGGGAGCCGGGGGCGGCTTTCCTGCGGCTCGCCGGGTGGGGAGATCCGGGTAGGTGCCAGGGGAAGGTCCGGGCCCTTGTCCCGTGGGCGGGGCTGGTGCATGCGAGGCGTCCGTTGCGGGGCGGGCCGTGTGGGCGGGCCGTCTTGCCGGGGTGAGAGCGCGTGGCGTTTGCGGGGTGTGGAAGGCGCGGGTGGGCACACGGCTCGCCAGTAGAGGGTGCTGGGCCTGACCGGCAGCCAGGCAGCCGTGCCTACCGTCAGCCAGCCCTCCTGCTCCAGAACGGCGATGCCGGCCCGGAGATCTGAGGTGTGCCAGGGGGCTGCGGGGTTCTCCGGGCAATGTGCGGCGACGACCTCGCGCAGCGGCGGGGCGTGCCGGTGGAGGAGGTAGTAGTCGTGGGCCCATCCGGCCAGGTCGCGTCCGCGGCCGGCGAGGTCGATCGGTGTGATGGCCGGCCGGGCCGTGGTCGGTGCGGCCCCGGGGATCAGGTGGCGCACGCCTGTGGCGAGGCGGTACGAGGCGGGCCGGTTCCAGCCGGTGTTGGGATGCAGTCTGTCCAGCCAGCCCCGTGCCAGCAGTGTCTGCATGACCGGCACGCTGATCCGCGGGGAGGTGAAGCAGCAGCGGGCTGCCAGCACGCACTCGCTGATCTGTCCGTGGCCGTGGGTGTCACTCAGTGCGGTGAGGTACAGGGCGGCGAGCCTGACGCCCGCGGGCTGTCCGGTGAGCAGGTCGTGGCAGACCAGACGCTGGACCCAGCCGTTATAGGCCTTACGGGCGTGTTTGCTTACCCCTTCGGGAAGCGCGGTGCCGGAAAGGCCGGAAAGTCTGCACCGGGCGGCGGGCGCGCCGGGGACGGCGGCGCGCACGGCGGCCAGGGTGGTGTCGATCC
This sequence comes from Streptomyces sp. NPDC020379, assembly GCF_044387105.1. Classification (NCBI taxonomy): domain Bacteria; kingdom Bacillati; phylum Actinomycetota; class Actinomycetes; order Kitasatosporales; family Streptomycetaceae; genus Streptomyces; species Streptomyces sp. NPDC020379. The sequence goes on along the minus strand of NZ_JBIRVR010000026.1, from coordinate 10,149 downwards.
AGCCGTCGGTGACCAGTTCCTCAAGAGCGCTGTCCGGCAGGCCGGAGCGGTCGCGCGAGAGGTCTTCGTCGATGAGCGGGACCGTGCCGTCTTTGCGCCTGCGCAGTGCGAGGAGCAGGGCGAGGAGCCGGGCCTCCGCCGTGCGGCCGATCCTGGCGTGGGCCAGGTACTTCAGGGCCGACTCGGTGTAGTGCGTGTACGCGGCGGCCGGTGCCCATCCGGGCGCCGGCGGGCCGAGGCCCCGCGGCCCCTCCTCCCCCGCCGCCTGGTTCTCCACGAGTGCCTGGCCCGTGCTCTCCGGGGAGACGGAACCGGTGCACACAGTGCAGCCGGATGGCTCCTCCTGCCAGGAGGGGTCGTCCTCAAGGGGCACCGGCGGGCGTGCCGGGGTTCCGCTGTGAAGGATCGTGCAGCGAGGGATGGCCCGGGCGCACGCCGTGCAGGCTTCGGCGATGACCCACACTCTGCCGAGCAGATCGGGGATGAGGAGCAGGGCTGTCGTCGTCGAACAGCTCACCGGTGTGCGGGCATGACCGGGTTTGTGCCAGGTGCAGTCTTCGCTCCGGCAGCGGCAGCCGGTTCCGGGGGCGACCTCGATACGGCCCACGTGCTCGCGCACATGGCGAAGGGCAGCGGTCCGGGCCAGCACCGGGTCGCGGTAGCGCACGCCGTCGGGCGGACACGTCGGGTCGGCGCAGTCCACCACGCACACCCCGGCAGCAGGGCGCCCGTAAGGGACGAGCCGTACCGTCCAACGCCGACCAGGCCGCACCCGCACATCCCTTTGCTCACGTACGAAGGCCGCCGCTCCGCTTTCAGTGCGGCCGTACCCCAGTGACCTCGACAACGACCCGGGCGAGACAACAAGCACGCACGTTCATGCGAAGGGGGTACAGCAGACGGAACAGGCCGCTGCTCCAGGTCACCGGCGAGATACCGCCCGCCCACTGCACCTCACGCCCCCTCACGTGCCTGCCCACACGGCGGAGCCTCCCGGGCGAGAGGCGGGGCCACATCAACATGCCGAAGCCGTGCCGATCACGTGTTGCTGAACTTCCAGCCCTGCGCTGCCGGGGGGATGGGGGCCGCAGCCGCAGATGGGCCAGGCCGGGCTCCCGGTGATGCCCCGGGCCACCTGGCCTCACGTCTTCCAGGAGCCCACGACTCTTGACGTCTCCCTCCGCGCTACTGTGCCCAGCTCTCCATGAAGCTCGGCAGCCGTGGCTGGTGGAAGTAACCGCCCTGCCTGGCAGCGGCGATGGCAGCAGCGGCCGGGCTGTCGCCACCGGCGGGGACGTGCGGGTAGACGCAGTCGACCAGGTCGTACTCCTTGGCGTCGTCGCAGCCGGAGCCGGCCACGGCGCAGACCGGGCGGCAGTATCCGCCGGCCTCGGTCCACACCTCCGGCCAGTCGGGGTGCTGCTCGGTTACGTGCGCGTCGCAGTGCCGGCACTGGACCTTCTGCTCCTTGCCGGTCAGCTCTCCGGCCGGGCGGGCCTGGGCGGCATCGAGGACGTGGCCGACGCGCTGCGGGGACTCGCCCCCGAGGCGTGAACGGTCGCACACCGGCCCGAACTCGTTCTCCACGCTGACCAGCACGCCCGGCCAGTGCGGGTGCCGGTCGGTCACCGGCGCGCCGCAGCCGGCGCACGCGCGGGCAGCCAGGCCGTGCGCCCGGAACAGCGCGAAGGTCTCCTCGGGCAGCGGCTCGCACATGCCGCCGGGTCCGTCGGCGAGCGGCGCCAGGTCGAACAGGGGCAGCTGCTTCTCCGCCAGGTGCACGTCCTCCCACGTCTGCATCCCGGCCACCGGCAGGCTCTGGGCCCAGCCGATGCGCGGCACGCTCGTGGTCGACTGCCTCTGCACGGCCTCGAGTCCGGGGCGGCGCAGGCTCTCGGGCACGTACGCGGCCAGGGCGTGGCGCAGCTGTTCCGCAGCGTGGTCGTGGTCGTCGGCGTCGAGCCAGCTGGTCTTGACCAGTTCCCGCAGGGCTTGCCGCGGGTACAGCGCCACCTCGTACCGCCAGCCGTCCGCGTCCCGGCGCAGGCTGCGCTCGTACTCGCCGGAGTCGTCGAAGGAGAAGCACGACAGGATTCCGCCGGCCTCCTCCGCAGCCTCCAGGGCGTCGGCGACTGTCGCATAGGTGTCGGTGAAGTCGCCCCACGGCGTGGCCAGCGGCCCGAAGAGAATGTCGTCCATCGACGCCAGCCGTGGCAGGTCTGCCGCCAGAGCCGCGAAGGTCACGGCAATCGGTGACGCCGGAGCCTTTCGCCGCTTTCCCTGCTTGGCCGCCCGCTTCTGCTGCGCTCTCTTCCCCATCGTGCCCACCTGTGTCGAAGTTGCGCTGTATCGACCGGTAAACGGTAGATCGGGCAGTTCGTCACGCGAGCGGAGTGGCCCCAGGGCGTTGCGGTCGGAGCTCGGCGAATTCAAGGTCCGGTGCCTGGCTCGTTTCCGTTGGAAATGGCTGCGGGGGCTTCGGCATCTCTCCGCGGTGGGTGGTGTTGGTCAGCTGTTGAGGTTCATGACGGGCACGCCGAGGCCCGCGTAGGAAGGCGGGGCCACCGTGGCGATGAGCGCGCCGTCCGGCCGGTCGAGTGTGGGGCGGGAGGCATGGACGGCGGCCGCGGCGCCGAAGGGGATCTCGCGGCGGTGGAGCTCCGCGATGGCGTGGGCTGTTGCGTAGTCGGCGTCCAGGACGTGGAGGGTGTCGAGGATGCCGAGGTAGTCGATGATGCCCGCGCGATGACGCTCGGCTTCCAGAGCGCTGATGACCGGTACCCACAGCCGCAACAGCAGGGTCACCACTGGCGAGGTGAATCAGACCGGAGACCTGCTTGTTGCCGCCGAGCGCGAGAAGCGTGTCCGTGTCCAGGACGTAGTCTCGATGATCACGCCGCCCGGCCCCGGGCAGGGCCGCCGCCACGGAGCCGCTCACGGTGCCCGGCCTGGGCGGCCCGCATCTTCCCGAATGAGACTGTGCCACGGGATTTGAGATCCCATACGCGTGTAGATTCTCACTTTCGATGTCAGGCACCGGCGCTATGACCTGGACGGTCCCCTCCAGTCTCACGACGTGTCGGCAGGCGGCTGTCTCAGATCGATGTCATTTCCTCAGACTGCCCAGCCGGCTGCGCCGGACCTAATGAGCCTGCATCGGCGGCCGTCCGTTCCATCCACTTCCGCACCTTCACTGCTTGCTCGATGCGGTTGACGATGTCCTTCTTGGACGCCGTGTCCAAGGTCTCCGGGATCTTGTCGAAGGTGTCGGGAAGGACATCGAGGAGACCCCAGATCTGCTCGCCGGTACTGACGGTCAGCAGTTGCTGGCACCTCCACTGCAGCGGCACCTCGGGACGGTGCGTGAGCCGCTGCACGAGTGTCGGGAACAGGTAGTGCGTCGCTTCTGCGGCAAGGTGCTCTCGTAGCCAGTCGACCGGGAGCCGCTGGCTGAAGCCATGCATGGCGGCCTCCTGGGCCAGGTCCAGGAGTTGAGCGGTGTCGACGGCTCGGACGGTGCGGGGAAGGGCCGGGGTCATGTCGCGATGATGCCAAGAAGCCAGTGCGGCGCCGAGAGGTCAGCTGGGCCGGGATGCGATCTGCTGACGGGCAGGGCCCCAGACATCCTCGAACTCCTCGAAGGTGAGTTGTTCGGGGTCGTGGCCTTCCCATTCCGAGACGGGCAGCTCGGCGGTGATCCCGAATCTGCTGTTGTAATCACCGAGGCGACCTGCGTCGCGGGCCCGCTGCCACTCGGCGAGGGAAGCAGCTGCGATTGGGATCAGCTCTGGCCCTTCGAGTTCGACCTGCCGGATCACCCAGCCTTCGGCGTAGACCTCGAAATAGAACCAGATGTCTTCCTCGTCCCAGTAGCAGCGCAGCCATGTGGTCACCAGGCCATGATGCCGGGCCAGAGGCGCCGCCCTACTCCGCTCTGTCTCATGACTGGGCGATGAATCCTGCGGATCGGTCGAGCTGGAAAGGAGAACCGACCCGGGTTGGATCCCAGCCTTGATCCCGTGCCTCTCGAATGCTGGCAACAACGTGAGCCGGACGAATGGGCTCCGCCTCGACGCCCACCCAGTTGCCGGGATGGGCCTGACCGCTAGTGACGATCAAGGTCGTGCCCGGCTGGCTGCCGCTGGCCGCTTCAACCGCATAGGTCAGCGGTGTCCAGCAGAGGCCCTGCATGTAGGAGGGCTTCCTGCGGATCCGCCAGCGGTACTCGATCCCGTCAACGGTTATGCGCCGGGAGCCCTTCTTGTTCAGCGCCATCTTCGCCTCCTCCGCTGTGGGACTCTGCTGTGTTGCCGCGGTCGCGAAAAGCAGGTTGCACGCGAACGTACCGAACGTTGTCGCCGACAAGCGCCTTTGGGACTACGGATGGGTTGATCAGCCCATAATTGGATTCAGTGCCGAGCGACCCGGCGCATCGCACCCGCCCCGGGTGCACTCACCGCGATCGGAGAGCATCGTGAAGAACAGCCCGTTGTGGCGAGTGGTTGACAACGAGAGTGGTAGCCAGTCCATCGTCAGCACGCCCTCCGAGGCGGTCGCGTTCGTCAACAGCCGGTTCGACACCGATGACGACGACGAGCCGTTCAGCATCACCGAGGTCGGTCCTCCCCTTCCGAAGCCGCTCGGGGTCATCACCGCATGGGCCGCCGAGAAGGACGGCGAGCGAACCGACGGGCGTACTGCCCCGATCACCATCAGGCCGGTTGTGACGGACAACGCCGGCGAGTGCGATGACGTAGTGCTCTGGCGCGACGTGTACGTCTCCTGGGACCACGACATGTACACCGTCGAAAAGCCGGACAGCTCCGAGTACAGCGAGGCTTACAGCGCTGCCGAGTTGAGCGCGATCCTCGACGAGTACGCCGACGACTACGAGTACGCGCCTGAAGGGCCCGACAGCCACAGGTGGCCGAAACCGGAAGAGTTGATCACCTACGGCGCCCAGGAGTGCGCCAAGCGGTTCGGGCACCTCGACGACGACACCCTGCTGTGGCTCGCTGCCACCCGCATCACGCTCGCGGTGTGGCGCAACACACCCGTCGAGAACTGGCATGCCGGGAAGAGTCCGCTCCACGACGGCACAATGATGCGGATCAACACGGCAACCACCCGACTCGTGCGCTCGATGCTGTCGTTCGACCATGTCGACTGGATCGGTCTCGGTCTCGCGATCGTCAACCCGTCCCGGGTTCTACCGACCGGGCAGTCTGTTCTCGAGCTCGGGCTGGCCTGCCACAATCCTGACGACCCGGCGCACGAGGCTGATCCGCACGAAGAACTCGCGGAGATGGCACAGGACGCGATCGCTTGGGGGCGAGCGTACTGCCTTCGCGAGAAGACGTTCGGCCTGCGAACCCTGATCGAATTCTTCTGCGCGTCCGACAACGGCTGGTTCGGAACACCGAGTTGGGGGCGCATCGTCGATCGGTTCACTACGGCTGTCGACGACCGGGAGAATGCGCACTGGCACGTGCACCGAAACAAGCCTTGGTTCGACGAGTGGTTCACCAACCGCCCGGTCGACATTGCGGACACCACGGAACTTCGTCGGCTGCTCCATGCCGGGCCCGACCTGCTGTCCGAGGAGGCCGCCGAATGGTGCGTGGATGGTGCCATCGGCTACGTCTGCCGGGACGACCACGCGAACGGCTGCCTGCAGTGCGGCATCCCGCTGGCAACGGAGTCCCCCAACGAGTGAACGTGGGCACCAGCGTAGAAAAGCAGCAACCCACTGACCCCGTTCTCTCTTGCCTACTGCGACCTGCGAGTCTCAGCATGGTGTCGGATCCGACTTTCATCCGACACCGACCGTGAGATTCCGACACGGAGTTTGAGATTGGGTGTAGCTCCTTTGGAGGGACGAGCTCACCAGTACAGACCTGCGGGTTCACAAATGACATGTGATCCTTCCGGCCCTTCTGGACATCCCGCTGCTCACCAGCAACGACCTGGCGGCTGACCTTGTTCACGGCCAGTGCGGCCACCTGCGGCGCTCTCCCAGTGCGCCGTCGCACCTCACGCGATCGACTTGGCAAACCCCCAGCTCACGTTGTCCCTCCAAAGGAGCTACACCCGCTGATGGATGTGGGCGCCGCGTCACTATCCGCAGTGCCCTTAACTTGTCGATTCGCGCCTGCCGGCCCCGGAACACCGCATGCCCCCGCTCTGAAAGCCAACCCGACCCACCGCACCTGGTTCGCGCACGGCCCAGGGTGCCCCTGATGGGGGCCTGGCATGACGAGCGACGGCCGTCAGCGCGTCCTTTGCCCTTCTACTACTGCCAGTAGGTGGTGTTGCCCTGGTAGTAGTTCCAATCCAGGTAGACTTGGCCGTGGTACCCGCCGTAGTTCAGCGAGTACTTGTTGCCGAGGTTGGAGACGTTCACCGGCGATATGTAGCCGTTGGTGGTGCCGTTGCTGATTGTGAACCGCTGGTTCTCCCGGCCGTTGCAGTTCCAAATCACCAGGCGGGTGCCTTCGGCGTAGTTGGCGCCGGGCACGTCCAGGCACAAGTTCGTGTTGTATTTCGGGTGGAAGTACCATCCGCCCTGGTTGGCGGCCTCCAGGCACCAGCGTTCATTGTCCTGAGCGTGGCCGTCCTGGTTGGCGTACTCCCAGGTGTCCACGACCGCGCCCTTGCCGCCCCAGGCGTGAACCTCCAGGTACATGCCGCCGGTCTCGTACGTATGCGTGCTCTGGCACTTGTTGACCGCGGGCTGTGTCGTGGAGGCGTGCGCCGCCCCCATGTCCGTCCCGAGCGCGGCCACTGTGGCCGTCGCGACGACCAGGGCTCTGAACTTCTTCAGCATGGGAAGATCCCTCCCGATTCCGGGGGCCCGCCGTTCGAGCGGCCCCTGCCACGCCCGGCATTTTCCTGACCGGAGCCGACGAACGGGAGAGCACAGTCGGCCATCGGAGGTCGGCACTGAAACCGCTGTCGCGGAAGGCCACAGTCAGTGACACCACCCCCGGAACCATCGCGCTGAGCTACTTGTCGGTTGGTTCGTCGTTCGTTAAAGGCGGGTCTAGTGGGTAGTGGGGTCCCCATTAGAAACACCCAGGTAAAGCCCCATGGGGTCGCGCTACCGGGGTGTTCTGCTGGGTAGTGGGGCGTTCCCCACTACCCAGTAACTCTCAGCGACGCGGCAGTCGGCCGGCCCCGGCCTTCCCTGTGCGTCGTCCATGACGGTCGAAGATGGGTGTAGCTCCTTTGGAGGGACAACGTGAGCTGGGGGTTTGCCAAGTCGATCGCGTGAGGTGCGACGGCGCACTGGGAGAGCGCCGCAGGTGGCCGCACTGGCCGTGAACAAGGTCAGCCGCCAGGTCGTTGCTGGTGAGCAGCGGGATGTCCAGAAGGGCCGGAAGGATCACATGTCATTTGTGAACCCGCAGGTCTGTACTGGTGAGCTCGTCCCTCCAAAGGAGCTACACCCATTTGAGATCCCACACGCGAGGCTTATGTCTGAGCCATGTCGACGAAGCGTGCGTAGTGGCCTTGGAAGGCCACGGTGATGGTGGCGGTGGGGCCGTTGCGGTGCTTGGCCACGATCAGGTCTGCTTCGCCGGCGCGGGGTGATTCCTTCTCGTAGGCGTCTTCACGGTGGAGCAGGATGATCAGGTCGGCGTTGTCTTCCAGGGCGCCGGAGTCACGCAGATCGCTGACCAGAGGCCGCTTGTCGACGCGCTGTTCAGGGCCCCGGTTCAGCTGAGAAATGGCGACGACGGGCACCTGGAGTTCCTTGGCCAGCAGCTTGAGGCAGCGAGAGATTTCGGAGATCTCTTCGTAGCGGGAGGCGAAGGGGCGGGTGCCGTAGGTGAGCAGGTGCAGGGCGTCGACGACGATGAGCCGGACGTCCTGCTGAGCGCGCAGGCGCCGGCACTGGGCACGCAGATCGACCAGGTTGGCGTAGGCGCCGTCCTGGATGTAGAGAGGCGCGGCGGAGACGTCGGGCATGCGGCGGGCCAGACGGGCCCAGTCGTCGTCCTCCATGGTTCCGGAACGCATGCGGTGTACGGAAACGCGCGCTTCGGCGGCGAGCAGGCGTGTGGCTACCTCGTCCCGGCTGGCCTCGAGGGTGAACAGGGCCACGGGGAGACCGTGCCGGATGGCGGCTGCACGCAGGAAGTCGAGTGCGAGGGTGGACTTGCCCATCGCGGGCCGGGCGGCGATGACGGTCAGGTGGCCAGGCTGCAGACCGTTGGTCAGACTGTCGAGATCGGTGAAGCCGGTGGGCAGGCCGGACGCCTCGCTCCGGGGGGAGGCGGCAGCTTCGATCGTGTCGAGTGTGCCCTCCAGGACGTCGCCGAGGGCGTAAAGAGGCGGCAGGACGTCGCGCCGTCGGGTGGTGGCGGCGAAGATCTCGGCCTGAGCGGCGTTGATGATGCGCTCGGCGGTCTCCACGGTGCCCTCGTCGGCGAGGTTTTCGATGTGGACGGCCGCGGCCTTGGTGCGGCGCAGCACAGCCAGGACCTGGATCCGGTCGGCCTCCTTCTGCCAGCTCGCGCCCCGCGAGGGGGAACTGGCCACGGCCGTGAGGTAGTCCTGGCCGCCGGCCTTGTCCAGTTCGTCCTGCTCGGCGAGCTTGGCACCCACCATGATGGCGTCGGGTGTCTGGCCGTCCGCGTACAGGGAGAGGACGGCGTTGTAGATGAGTTCGTGGGCGGCCCGGTAGAAATCGTCGCCGCGCAGGACCTCCACGATGTCGGCGATCGCCTCCGTGGACCGCAGCATGGCCCGCAGGACCGCCTTCTCCGCATCGACGTCGTGGGTGCCGGCTGCCGGCTGGTCCTCGTCCTGGCTCACCTGGGGGTCCTTTCTCACCGGCGGGAAACCGTTCCGCACGCTGGCTGCGCGGTCAGCCTACGGTGTGCCCGACCGGCCAGTGCCTGGTGCCGATGCCCGCTGTTGACCGTAGCCTCCTTCTGGGGCATCCCGGCCGACTGCGGTGTGCGCGGACTGGAGGACCTCCTGCCCTGCACGGTGGCCCAGGCCGCCGCGGTGGGCGCTCAGGTCTTCTGTCGCTGCTCGGCACAGGCCCGGAGCCGGGCGCGGACGAGCACCGCGTCGAGCGATGCCCGGCGGCCGCGGAATCCAGCATCGTCCGGAAGCATGCCACGGACGGATCCACTGAAGCGGCCAGTGGGCTCGCGGGGAAGGCAACGGGCCTGCCGCTCGTCGGCCGCCTCGACCGCCGCATCCACCGGCGGCGGCCCGGCGACCCGCGCGGCGGGCCGGAGGGCCGGCGGGGCGCCCTTGCCGTCGGACCAGATCTCGGCCGCGGGACGCGGTGGCCGCGCGGGACCATGCGCCAGTACGCGGACCGACCGCACAACCTCATCGGCCATGCGCGCGTTGAGGTGCTGGACCAGCACAGGTGCCAGGATCTGGATCTGCGTCGTCCACGCCTTCGAATCTGCCCGCAGCACGAGCTCGCCCCTGCCCTGGTCGAACGCAACGACGCTGATGTGATCGGCCAGCGACCCCACAACCTCGTACCAGTGCGCGAACAGCGTGGCCTTGAGCAGTACGCCCTGTCCCATCCTCGCGGCGAGTTCCTCCACCACCGTCTTCAGGACAACCGGCGGTGAGCGCCGCCTATGCCTCGGCAGCGCCCGGACGCCGCGGGCCGGCGACCACCTGTAGCGGGCGTCCGCCCGCGCGTTGCGCAGAGCGATCCGCGCCGGATCCACTTCCGGCCGGGGAGCCGAGCCGTGCAGGGCAGTGCTGCTGAGGCTGTCCGACTGGTGCATCTGGTACCTCCTGACCCGGGCGAGTATCCCGCACAGGCCAAGGGAGCCCCCGGGTCGGCGCGCAGGCGTAGCCGACTCCCGTCGCCGCAAGCCGGGACAGGCCCACAGCCGATCGGGGCGACCCCGGTGAGATGCGGTTCGGTGACCACCACGTCCAGGGCGCCGACGCCGGCGCAGCGACGAGGCCTGGGTGCGTCGCCCGTCTGCAGGTCACTGTCTTCGAGATACGCGCACCCCTCGGCCCGTTCTGCCTAGCACTCCGAGGGGCGGCCGTGTGATGAGGACTTACTGAGCGTTTGGTCCGTTGATTCGTGTTTGGTCCTGGGGTTTAGGCTCCGCGCCAGTTCGGGGTGGTTTCGCCGGTGAGGCGGCGGGTCATGAG
>NZ_JBIRVR010000025.1:0-102229 GCF_044387105.1 Streptomyces sp. NPDC020379 | reverse complement strand
GCTACGACCCCGACATCCACCAAGCCAACGGCAAGATCAAAGCGGCAGCCGACGAGTCCGTGGCGGCCTAGAGGTTGACTCAGGAAACTCATCGGCGTTCCTCGCTCCATCCTCCTCGGTTGGGGAGGACCCTAATCAGCGGGAACGACCAGCGTCATTACATCTGAGCTGAAATTGAGCATAACGATCCGGCGGCAAAGGGACACTCTGCGTGAAGGGGGCGCGGAGGCGCGCACGCGGGGAGTACGGGCGTACCGGGTGGGTAACGGAAGCTCCTTCACCCCCGCAACCCTCTTGACGGGGTGGGCGTCCATCAGCGTGGATGCGGTGTTGCGACACCACGGCCGGACGGAGGGCGCGGATTGAGACTGCTGCTCGTGGAGGACGACGACCACGTCGCCGCCGCCCTGTCCGCGGTGCTGGCCCGGCACGGATTCGACGTCACCCACGCCCGCAGCGGCGAGGAGGCCCTCCAGGCGCTGCTGCCCGCCGGAGGCGTGCCCTTCGCCGTCGTCCTGCTCGACCTCGGCCTGCCCGACCAGGACGGCTTCGAGGTCTGCGGCAGGATCCGCAAGCGCACCGCCACCCCCGTCATCATGGTCACCGCCCGCGCCGACACCCGCTCCAAGATCCACGGCCTCAACCTGGGCGCCGACGACTATGTGGTGAAGCCCTACGACACCGGTGAACTCCTCGCGCGCATCCACGCCGTCGCCCGGCGCACCCCGCCCGTCGAGGACGGCGCCGAGGACACCCGCGACCTCGGTGGCCCGCGGGCGCTGCACCTGGGCGCGCTGACCGTCGAGCTCCCCAACCGGGAGGTGTCCGTCAGCGGTACGCCCGTTCCCCTTACCCGCAAGGAATTCGACCTGCTGGCGCTGCTCGCCCAGCGCCCCGGTGTCGTCTTCCGCCGCGAGCAGATCATCAGCGAGGTGTGGCGCACCAGCTGGGAGGGCACCGGGCGCACCCTGGAGGTGCACATCGCCTCGCTCCGCTCCAAGCTCGGCATGCCCGCCCTCATCGAGACGGTCCGTGGCGTCGGCTACAAAATCGTCGTCCCGGCCGCGTGACGGCCGTACGAGACCGTGCGCACCCGACTCCTCCCGCTGCTCATCGTCCTGCTGGCCGGCGTGCTGCTGGCGCTGGGTTTCCCGCTCGCCGCGAGCATCGCCGCCGCCGAGCAGCAGCGGCTGGTCGTCGACCGCATCGACGACACCGCGCGCTTCGCCTCCCTCGCGCAGTACGTCACCGCCCGCCCCTTCGATCCGGCGGCCGGCAAGGACGAACGGCTCGGCACCCTGCGCTCCGAACTCGCCCGGTACGAGGGCCTGTACGGCATCCGCGTCGGCATCTTCTACCGCGACCGCAGCGCCATGGCCGTCGCTCCCGCCAACTGGCCCGTACCCGACCAGGGTGACGGGCAGCGGGCGTTCCAGGAGGCCCTGGCCGGACGGCGCAGCCACGACCCCGGGCAGGTGTGGCCCTTCCAGCGCCGTCGGCTGACCGTCGCCTCACCCGTCATCCGCGACGGAGACGTCGTCGCCGTGGTCGTCACGGACTCGCCCACCGGCCGGCTGCGGTCCCGCATCCTGCACTCCTGGCTGCTGCTCGGAGCGGGCGAGACCGCGGCCATGCTGCTCGCCGTCGCGGCCGCCTTCCGGCTCACCGGCTGGGTGCTGCGGCCCGTGCGGACCCTCGACACCGCCACGCACGGCATAGCCACGGGGCGGATGAACTCCCGTGTGGCGGTGGACAGCGGGCCGCCCGAACTGCGGCGGCTGGCCCGTTCGTTCAACGAGATGGCCGACCACGTCGAGGAGGTCCTGGAGCAGCAGCGCGCCTTCGTCGCCGATGCCTCGCACCAACTGCGCAACCCGCTCTCGGCCCTGCTGCTGCGCATCGATCTGCTCGCGCTGGACCTGCCCGAAGGGCACGAGGAGATCGCCTCCGTACGGGCCGAGGGCGGGCGCCTGGCCCGCGTCCTCGACGACCTGCTGGGCCTGGCCCTGGCCGAGCACGCCTCCGCGGACCTCCAGGTGGCCGACATCGCCGAGATCGTCACCGACCGGGTGGGCGCCTGGTCGCCGGTGGCCGACCGTGAGCAGGTCACCCTCGCGTACAGCGGGCCGTCCGCCATGACCGGCTGGGCCGACCCGGTGGCACTCTCCAGCGCGCTCGACGCCGTGGTGGACAACGCCTTGAAGTTCACTCCGGCGGGCGCCGCGGTGGACGTCGGCGTCACGGTCGACGGGGACACGGTGGCCATCACCGTCGCCGACGGCGGCCCCGGTCTGACCGAGGAGGAACTGACCAGGATCGGTGACCGGTTCTGGCGCAGCAGCCGCCATCAGAATGTCGACGGGTCCGGCCTCGGCCTGTCCATCTCCCGAGCCCTCCTCGCCGCGGGCGGTGCCACACTCTCGTACGCCTCGAACACCCCGCACGGCCTGCGGGCGGTGATCCGCGTGCCGCGCGACCGTGCCGCCGACGGGGCAGCGGGGGCCGGTGATTCGCTCCGGCGAACGATCGGCGGCCGGGGGAGGGCCGCTAAGGCTTGACCGACAGGTAGTACCGGCGGGCGCCCGTGTGCAGATCCAGGGGGTCGGTGAAAATCGCCGTACGGAGGTCCACTTTCTGGGCCGCGTGCACCTTCTGCCCTATACGGTCGCGACTGTTCATGACGGACCGGGTGACGCTTTCCGCGAGACCGGTGTCCGCGTGGTCCATCGTGATGAGGAGATTCGCGACCGCGATCGTCTTCACAGGCTGGCCGGCGTGGAGTTCGGGATACGCGTCCGCCGGCATGACGGCCGCCCTGTAGTAACGCGTCTCCGGACCGAGCGCGTGCAGCGGCTCTATGAGGTCGCCCAGCTGCACGAGCCGGATCGACAGGCGCCGGCCGAGACTCTGCACGGCGTTGGTGGGCAGTCCACCCGACCAGAAGAACGCGTCGATCCGCCCCTGCTCCAGCAGCGCCGGCATCCGGTCGATCCCCACGCGGACGGGCACGATGTCCTTGGTGAAGTCGAGCCCCGCTGCCTCGAGCAGTCTCCTGGTGATCAGCTGCACGCCTGACTCGTCCGTGCCGACGCCGATCCGCATCCCCTTGAGGTCCCGCGCCGACTGCACCCGTGAGTCCTTCTGGACCACCAGCTGGATGTAGTCGTCGTACAGCCGCGCGCAGGCCCGCAGTCCGGCCCAGCCGGGCTCCCGCCGGTCCCGGTAGGTGGCGACGGCGTCGGCGGCGGCCAGGGTGAAATCGGCCTTGCCCGACGTGAGCTGCCCGAGGTTGTCCAGCGACCCCTGACTGCGCCGCAGTCGCACCTCCAGTGAGGGCATGTCCCGCCCGAGATCCTCCTTCAGGAGGTCGCCGTACTTCGCGTACACGCCGGTCGGCACCCCGGTCGCGAACGACATCCGGCCGCTCGGTGACGACGAGCCGTGCAGCGGGACCAGCCACCACGCCAGCAGGGCGAGCACGGCGGCGGCCGCGACGCCCGTCTGCAGGGCGCGGCGGCGGCCGGGGCGCGGGAGCCGGAGAGTCATGGGCGGATCCTGCCAGGCCCGGCAAGGCTTCGGCAGAGGGCGGACGGAGCCGGTATGCCGGCTCCGGTGGGTTGACGGGCTACGACCGCCGGCGGGGCTTGCCGCGCTTGGGAGCGCCGGACCCGCCCCGCGGGTTCTTCCCGCCCTTGGCGCCGCCGGACCCGCCCCGTGAACTCTTCCCGGCCGACTTGGTGGCCGCGGGCTTGCGCTGCGCGCCGCCCGTGGCCGGACGCTTCTGCTTCGGCTGCGCGGGGGCCAGGGGACGGCCCCGCGTGCTGTTGACGGTCCGCCCGCGCACGATCCCGATGAAGTGGTCCACCAGGTCGGTGGTCTCCTCCTGCGGCCAGGACAGCGCGACGCGCGACTCGGGGGCGTCGGTGACCGGCCGGTACGTGAGGTCCTTGCGGTGGTGCAGGCGGGCGAGCGACTGCGGGACGACGAGCACTCCCACCCCCGCCGCCACCAGCTCGATGGCGTCCGCCGTCGTGGCGGGACGCTCGAGGGCGGGCCGCCCCGGAAGCTGTTCCCAGTCGAGGGTGTCGTCGAGGGGGTGCAGCACGATCTCGTCGGCCAGTTCCTCGGTGGACACCTCCTCGACCGCCGCCACGAGGTGGTCCTTGGGGATCACCACGACCGTCGTCTCGGTGTACAGGGGGATCGCGCTGAGGTCGTCCCGGTCGACCGGGAGCCGTACGAAACCCGCGTCGGCACCGCGGCCGCGCAGCAGCTCACACGCTTCGGCGGCGGGCACCGCGACCAGAGTGAGTGGGATTTCGGGCAGCCGCTCGTTCCAGATCCGCACCCACTTCGTGGGCGTCACCCCCGGGACATAGGCGAGCCGGAACGAAGGGGATACATCCGAGCCTGTCACTCCGCAAGGTTAGCCGCTCGTGGTCGGAGGTAGCGCACATGCTCGATACCCTTGAACCATGAAGTCGCACCAGACCACCCAGACGATGAAGCCCGCCACCGCGGCGAAGAAGCTGGGTGTGTACCTCGAGGCCACCCCCGCCGAGTTCCAGGAGGGTGTCGTCACGCGCGCCGAACTGAACGCGCTGCAGGCCGACCCGCCCCAGTGGCTGGTGGAACTGCGCCGCAACGGCCCGCACCCCCGTCCGGTGGTCGCGGCGAAGCTGGGCGTCTCCATCTCGGGCCTCGCGCGCGGCGGTGTCACCGAGGCCCTCACCACCGAGCAGATCGACGCGCTGAAGAACGACAGCCCCGAGTGGCTGCAGCGCGAGCGCGCCACGCAGGCAGAGGTCCGCAAGGAAGCGGTGCGCATCAAGGAGAAGAAGGCGGAACGCGCCGATCAGTCCGGTCAGCCGCGTTCCTGACCTCTGGCAGGAGCTTCTCCGGGGCCCCCTTACCCTTGAGGAATGACCAGCAGCGGTGACCGGAGCCAGGCAGTGGACGTCAAGGGAACATACGAGGTGCGCACCTACGGGTGCCAGATGAACGTCCACGACTCCGAGCGGCTCTCCGGTCTGCTGGAGGACGCGGGCTACGTCCGCTCTCCGGAGGGCACCGACGAGGGCGACGCCGACGTCGTCGTCTTCAACACCTGCGCGGTGCGGGAGAACGCCGACAACAAGCTCTACGGCAACCTCGGCCGACTGGCTCCCATGAAGACGAAGCGGCCCGGGATGCGGATCGCCGTCGGCGGCTGCCTCGCCCAGAAGGACCGCGACACCATCGTCAAGCGGGCCCCCTGGGTGGACGTCGTCTTCGGCACGCACAACATCGGCTCCCTCCCGGTGCTGCTGGAGCGCGCCCGCGTCCAGGAAGAGGCACAGGTCGAGATCGCCGAGTCCCTGGAGGCGTTCCCCTCGACACTGCCCACCCGGCGCGAGAGCGCGTACGCGGCCTGGGTCTCCATCTCCGTCGGGTGCAACAACACCTGCACCTTCTGCATCGTCCCGGCGCTGCGCGGCAAGGAGAAGGACCGTCGCCCCGGCGACATCCTCGCCGAGGTCGAGGCGCTCGTCGCCGAGGGCGTCACCGAGATCACCCTCCTCGGGCAGAACGTCAACGCCTACGGCTCCGACATGGGCGATCGCGAGGCGTTCTCCAAGCTGCTGCGCGCGTGCGGCGCGATCGAGGGCCTGGAGCGCGTCCGCTTCACCTCCCCGCACCCCCGGGACTTCACCGACGACGTCATCGCCGCGATGGCCGAGACGCCCAACGTGATGCCGCAACTGCACATGCCGCTCCAGTCCGGCTCGGACACGGTCCTCAAGGCGATGCGCCGCTCGTACCGCCAGGAGCGCTTCCTGGGGATCATCGACAAGGTCCGCGCCGCCATGCCCGACGCGGCGATCTCGACCGACATCATCGTGGGCTTCCCCGGCGAGACCGAGGAGGACTTCGAGCAGACCATGCACGTCGTGCGCGAGGCGCGCTTCGCGCAGGCGTTCACCTTCCAGTACTCCAAGCGCCCGGGCACCCCGGCCGCCGACATGGAGGGGCAGATCCCCAAGGAGGTCGTGCAGGCCCGCTACGAGCGCCTGGTCGCCCTCCAGGAGGAGATCTCCTGGGAGGAGAACAAGAAGCAGGTCGGCCGGACCCTGGAGATCCTCGTGGCCGAGGGCGAGGGCCGCAAGGACGACGCGACCCGCCGCCTGTCCGGCCGCGCCCCCGACAACCGCCTGGTCCACTTCAGCAAGCCCGAAGAGCCGGTGCGCCCCGGCGACGTGGTGACCGTCGAGATCACCTACGCCGCCCCGCACCATCTGCTCGCCGAGGGCCCCGCGATCGCCGTCCGCCGCACGCGCGCCGGTGACGCCTGGGAGAAGCGCAACGCCGCGCCCGCCGAGAAGCCGGCCGGCGTGATGCTGGGCATCCCGACGATCGGCGCCCCCGCCCCGACGCCGGCTCCGGTCGCCGCGGGCTGCGGCTGCGACTGACGGACGGCGGGGTTCCGGGTACGGCCCCGAGGCGGGCGGCCCGCGTCGGCCTCCCCTGACGCCGTACAGCGCTTGTTAGGGTGCCGACATGCTCGTCGCCGCTGCCGTTTGCCCCTGTCCGCCGCTGCTGGTGCCCGAGGTCGCCTCCGGGGCCGCGCCCGAGCTCGACGGCCTGCGGGCCGCGTGCCTGGACGCCGTGGCGGTGCTGGCCGCGGCGCGCCCCGACCGGCTCGTGGTCCTCGGCCCGGCCGGCTCCGCGGGACAGGGCGCGTACCCCCAGGGCGCTGCCGGATCGTTCCGGGCCTTCGGCGTGGAGGCCGACGTCCGGCTCGGACCGGGCGGCCTCACGGGAGACCGGGAACTGCCGCAGTCCCTGGCCGTCGCTGGCTGGCTGCTCGGGCGTACGGGCTGGGCCGCCGCGCCCGTCGAGGGACTGGGCGTCGACGGGACGTTGGAGGCCGCGCGCTGTCTGGAGACCGGCCGCGAACTGGTCGCGGGGGACGAGAGGGTCGCGCTGCTGGTCATGGGCGACGGCAGCGCCTGCCGGACGCTCAAGGCCCCCGGCTATCTCGACGACCGGGCCGAAGGCTTCGACGCCGGCGCCGCGCGGGCGCTGGGCGCGGCCGACACCGCCGCGCTGGCCGCGCTCGACGCGGAGCTGGCCCACGGGCTGAAGGCCGCCGGACGGGCGCCCTGGCAGGTGCTCGCGGGCGCGGGCGAGGGCGCGGGCCTGAAGGGCGAACTGCTCCACGACGACGCCCCCTACGGAGTGGGCTACTTCGTCGCCACCTGGTCCTAGCGGGGATCCGCCCTGAGCGGCGCCCAGGCGGCGTGGGGCCGCCGGACGGGTTCCTGGGCCTTCCGCTGCCCGTACGGCCGGGAGAACGGCACACAGGGCGGCTGCGCCCCATAGGAAAAGTAAACGACGGCGGGCCGCGGAGCGGATGCTCCGCGGCCCGCCGTCGACGAGATCTCAGGAGGCCGTGGAGCCCGGCCCGTCGTCCTTGCCGTCCTTCTCGGCGAGGCGGTCGAGGGCGTCCTTGGCCTTGCCGGTGCCTGTCTCGATCTGGCTGCTGTACTTGCCCTTGGTCTTCTCGTCGACGACCTTGGCTGCCTTCTCCAACCCCTGCTCGATCTTGTCCCCGTGCTGCTGCGCGAGGTCGCCGACCTTGTCCTTCACGGGACCGAGCTTGGCCTTGAGATTGTCCAACAGGCCCATGGCGCCTTCCCTCGTCTTTCCTGGTCGGAAGCTACTTACGGGCGCCCTCACCGGCCTCGCTGTCCGCCGCCTTCTCCGCGGACTGCTGCTTGGGAATCTCGACTCCCTCGGCCGGTGCGGCCTCCGCCTCGGCCTCGCCGGACTTCTCCGGCTCCGCCTCGGCGGTCTCGGCACTCGCCGTCTCGTCGGCCGATTCCGCCGTCAGAGTGGCTGCCGCCGCCTCTTCGGTTGACGCCTCGGCCTTCTTGCGGCGAAACCTTGAAAACACGCCCATATCTACTCCATTACCTTACTGGTGTGAGAGAAGCCCCGCGTCGCCCGGAGCGTTCCATTGCGCCGCTTCCGGACAGCGGTCCGTGAACCGACTCTCGGAACCTCGCAACAGGCAACGAAACCGACAGCGTCGCGTCACGTCGCTCGTTCGAGGGGTGCGCCAAAGGTTT
Organism: Streptomyces sp. NPDC020379; assembly: GCF_044387105.1. Classification (NCBI taxonomy): domain Bacteria; kingdom Bacillati; phylum Actinomycetota; class Actinomycetes; order Kitasatosporales; family Streptomycetaceae; genus Streptomyces; species Streptomyces sp. NPDC020379. Next base: position 94,118 of record NZ_JBIRVR010000025.1, on the reverse strand, counting down.
GCGAGACTGATGCGGTGAAAAACCCGGTGAAAAACGCACGTCCCGCCCCGCGGGTCATCGCCGTCGTCGGCCCCACGGCGGCCGGCAAGTCCGATCTCGGCGTCGCCCTCGCCCAGCACCTGGGCGGTGAGGTGGTCAACGCGGACTCCATGCAGCTGTACCGGGGCATGGACATCGGCACCGCCAAGCTGACGCCCGAGGAGCGGCAGGGCGTACAGCACCACCTGCTCGACATCTGGGACGTCACGGAGGCCGCCAGCGTCGCCGAGTACCAGCGCCTCGCCCGCACCGAGATCGACCGGCTGCTCGCCCAGGGCCGCACCCCCGTGCTCGTCGGAGGGTCCGGGCTCTACATCAAGGGCACGATCGACGCCCTCGAATTCCCCGGCACGGATCCGGCCGTACGCGCGCGCCTGGAGGGCGAACTGGCGGAGCGGGGCCCCGGCGCGCTGCACGCACGGCTCGCCGCCGCCGACCCCGCCGCCGCCCGCGCGATCCTGCCGGGCAACGGCCGGCGCATCGTGCGCGCTCTGGAGGTCATCGAGCTCACCGGAAAGCCGTTCACGGCCAACCTGCCCGGTGAAGAGCCTGTGTACGACGCGTTGCAGATCGGGGTCGACGTCGAGCGACCGGAACTGGACGAGCGGATCACCGTCCGCGTCGACCGCATGTGGGAGGCCGGACTGGTCGACGAGGTGCGCGCCCTGGAGCGCGAGGGCCTGCGTGAGGGACGCACCGCCTCGCGCGCGCTCGGCTACCAGCAGGTGCTCGCGTTCCTCGCGGGGGAGTGCACCGAGGAGGAGGCGCGCACGGAGACCGTACGGGCCACGAAGCGGTTCGCGCGGCGGCAGGACTCGTGGTTCCGCCGGGACGGCCGCGTGCACTGGCTGAGCGGCGCCGCGGACCGGAGGGCGGAACTTCCGGGGCACGCCCTGACGTTGCTCGAACGGGCGGTCACAGCCTGATCACGTGATGGCATCGGGACGCTATGCAAGCCCTTCCGGCCTGCGTGAGCGTGCCATCATCAAGCGGTCGATCGAGCGGTGAAGTCCGAGTGGGGAGGGCGCGTGGCGATGGAGGCCGGCCCTCGTGACAGACCGCAGCAGCCGCCGCGGGATGAGCCGGAAGCGCTCACTCCGGACGGCCCCGAGGAGACCGACGGCTCGGTGACCGGTGTCACCGTTCCGGTGCCCGCCTCGTTCCGCGAGCTGCGCCCCCAGCGCAGGCTGCGCGTCTGGCAGATCGCTCCCATCGTGGCGCTGGCCGCCACCGGCTCGCTGATGTTCGCCTTCCCGCTCGCCTTCGAGTTCGGGGACGGCGGGCCGGTCGTGGCGATGCTCGGGCTGCTCATCAGCTGCTGCGCCGCGGGCTGGGCCGTGATGGCGGCCCGCCGCGTCGGCTACACCTGGCCCGGGCTGCCGCCGAGAGGCTCCGGGAACCGCCCGGACTGGCGGTATGTGGCGGCCTACGTCGTCCTGGTCGCGGTGGTGGTCGTCCTGGCCGTGTGGCGCGTGGCGCGCCTGCGTTAGCCGCTGGCGGCGGAACCGCGGTGCGGATGACACCACCCGCGGTCGGCCCCGGGAAGCGCGTCCGGCGAGGCCCCGTACCATCGAAGCGTGAGTACCGCGCAGATCGCCTTCCTCAAGGGTCACGGCACCGAGAACGACTTCGTGATCATCCCCGACCACGACGGCCGGATCGAGCTGTCACCGGCTGCCGTCGCCCGGCTGTGCGACCGCCGGGCGGGCCTGGGGGCCGACGGTGTCCTGCGGGTCGTGCGGTCCGCCGCGGACCCCGAGGCGCGCGCCATGGCCGCCGAGGCGGAGTGGTTCATGGACTACCGCAACAGCGACGGCTCCATCGGCGAGATGTGCGGCAACGGCGTCCGCGTCTTCGCCCGGTACCTCCAGCGCGCCGGCCTCGCCGGGGCCGGTGACCTCGCGGTCGCGACCCGCGCGGGCATCCGCCGGGCGCACATCGCCAAGGACGGCCTGGACGGCGACATCACCGTGTCGATGGGCAAGGCGGTGCTGCCCGAAGGGGACGTCACCGTCACGGTCGGGGACCGCAGCTGGCCCGCCCGCAACGTCAACATGGGCAATCCGCACGCCGTGCTGTTCACCGATGACCTCGCGGACGCGGGGAACCTGTTCGACGCGCCCGTGGTCACGCCCGCCGCCACCTACCCGGACGGCACCAATGTCGAGTTCGTCGTCGACCGCGGCCCGCGCCACGTCGCCATGAGGGTGCACGAGCGCGGTTCCGGCGAGACCCGTTCCTGCGGCACCGGAGCCTGTGCGGTGATGGTCGCGACGGCCCGCCGGGACGGCGTCGACCCCACGCGCACCGGCGTTCCGGTCAGCTACACCGTGGACCTCCCGGGCGGCCGTCTGGTGATCGGTGAGTCCCCGGACGGAACGGTGGAGATGACCGGCCCCGCGGTCATCGTCGCGGAGGGCGTGTTCGACGCTTCCTGGCTGGCCACGGCGCTCGCCTGACCCCCGCACTACCGCGGTTCCGCGCGACTGCCGAACTCCTGGCTGCGTGGCTCGCTCGAATGGGTGATCCGTTTCACTCTGGGCGAGAGCGGGTGAGCGGCGCGTGATGGGCTCGGTAACATCAAGCACCGGGGTCTGGAGGCGACGGGCCGGCCACCGGTCGACGCTGCCGGAGGTGCCCATGAGCGCAGAGGCCCCGAATGAAGGTGCTCTCGGCCGCAGGCGCGGCCGTGCCCGCATCGACCTGAGGCGGCTGGGGCGCGCGGCGCTCAGCGGCTCCGGGTCACGCGGCCGCCTCCCGGACGCCATCGACCATGTGGCCAAGGTCCACCGGGCCCACCATCCCGGCGCGGACCTCGATATCCTGCGCCGGGCGTATCTCCTCGCCGAGTCCTCCCACCGCGGTCAGACGCGCAAGAGCGGCGAACCGTACATCACCCACCCGCTCGCGGTGACCCTGATCCTCGCCGAACTGGGCGCCGAGACCACCACCTTGACCGCCTCCCTCCTGCACGACACCGTCGAGGACACCGAGGTGACACTGGATCAGGTGCGCTGTCAGTTCGGCGAGGAGGTCCGCTTCCTGGTCGACGGCGTCACCAAGCTGGAGAAGGTCGACTACGGCGCGGCGGCCGAGCCCGAGACCTTCCGCAAGATGCTCGTCGCCACCGGCAACGACGTCCGCGTGATGTCCATCAAGCTCGCCGACCGGCTGCACAACATGCGCACGCTCGGTGTGATGCGCCCCGAGAAGCAGGCGCGCATCGCCAAGGTCACCCGGGATGTGCTGATCCCGCTCGCGGAGCGGCTGGGAGTCCAGGCACTCAAGACCGAGCTGGAGGACCTGGTCTTCGCGATCCTCCACCCCGAGGAGTACGCCCGCACCCGCGACCTCGTCCTCGCCCACGCGGACCGCCCCGATCCACTGGTGGAGACGGCCGAGCGGGTGCGCGCCGTGCTGCGCGAAGCGGGCATCGCGGCCGACGTCCTCGTCCGCTCCCGGCACTTCGTCTCCGTCCACCGGGTGCGGCTCAAGCGCGGCAGGGTGACCGGATCGGACCTGGGGCGGCTCCTGGTGCTCGTCGCGGAGGACGCCGACTGCTACGCGGTCCTCGGCGAACTCCACACGTGCTTCACGCCGTTCGTCTCGGAGTTCAAGGACTTCATCGCGGTGCCGAAGTTCAACCTCTACCAGTCGCTGCACACAGCCGTGGCCGGCCCGAGCGGCGAGGCCGCGCAGGTGCTCATCCGCACGCACCAGATGCACCGCGTCGCCGAGGCCGGTGTCGTCGCCCTGGGGAACCCCTACGCGGCCCCCGAGACACCCGACGCGGCGGACGGCGAGCGCGTCGACCCCACCCGGCCCGGCTGGCTCTCCCGGCTCCTGGAGTGGCAGCGGGCCACGCCCGACCCGGACACCTTCTGGACCTCCCTGCGGGACGAACTGGCCCAGGACCGCGAGGTCACCGTCTTCCGCGCCGACGGAGGCACGATCGGCCTCCCGGCCGGGTCGAGCTGTGTCGACGCGGCGTACGCGCAGTACGGCGACGGCGCGCACAGCTGCATCGGCGCACGGGTCAACGGCCGGCTGGCGACGCTCAGCACGGTGCTGAGCGACGGCGACACCCTCCAGCTGCTGATGTCCCGCGACACCGCCTCCGGGCCGTCCCCGGACTGGCTGGAGCACGCCCGTACGCCGGCGGCGCGCATCGCCATCGAGCGCTGGCTGGCCACACACCCGGCGCCGGACCCCGTCGCCCCGCTCGCGCCCCTGACACCGGACCGCCCCTGTCCGCCGCCGCGCTCCACGGCCCAGGCCCCCCGGTGGCCCGTCGTGGTCACCGCCGACGGCACCGACCTGGCGGCCACCAGCGTGCGCCTCGCGGGCTGCTGTACGCCCGTACCGCCCGACGAGGTCACCGGCTTCGCCGTGCGGGGCGGCGCGGTGACCGTGCACCGCGCGCACTGTCCCGCAGTGGGCCGGATGGTCACCTCGGGGCGCCACCCGGTGGAGGTGCGCTGGAGCAGCCCGGAGAGCGCGGGGGCCTTCGACTACAGGGTGACGCTCCTCGCCGAATCGTTCAGCAGGCCGCATCTGCTGGCCGACCTCACCGAGGCCATCGCGGGGGAGGGGGCCGCGGTCATCTCGGCCGCCGTCGAACCACCGCACGAGCAGCGCGTGCGGCACACCTACACCCTCCAACTGGCCGACGCCGCCCAGCTGCCGGAGCTGATCCGGGCCATGCGGCGCGTCCCTGGGGTCTATGACGTCGAAAGGGCGGGGCGGGCCTTCGCCGGAGCCCGCCTCTAGCCGTTCGGGGAGGTGGCCCGGGACGACGCCGGGAAGCCTCCTGGGCGTGCGACCGCGTGCGGGCCTCACGCGGAAGACGTCCACCGGTGTGACGCTCGTACAGCCTTCCGAAACGCTCATATGGGTGGGGCGGCGTCGTGCCGCCGACGGTGGGGCCTTCCACGCTGATAGCGGTGGACGCATGCCGCACTCTCCCGGGACGCGCTCCCCGAACCGCCGTCGGTCAGTACGCCGCCGGGCCGCCTTCTCCACGGCCGCAGCCACGGCCCTCCTCGTGGGCGCCGCCGCCCCGCCGGCCGCCACGCCGGAGGGGATCGGCGACCGGCTCTTCCCGTATTTGGGGAACCCGGGCTTCGACGTGGCCGACTACGACATCGCCCTCGACTACCACGGCAACGACCGTCCGCTCGACGCCGTGACCACCATCAGGGCCGAGACGACCTCCTGGCTGGACCACTTCAACCTGGACTTCACCCAGGGCACCGTCCGCTCGATCGAGGTCAACGGAGCGCCCGCGGAGTTCACGCCCGTCAAGGAGGACCTCGTCGTCACTCCCGCGAGGGCCCTGCCGCCCCACGGCCGCTTCACGGTCAAGGTGCGCCACACCAGCGACCCGCGCGGCGCCGGGGACGGCGGCTGGGTCCGTACGAGCGACGGGCTGGTCATGGCCAATCAGGCCGACGCCGCCCACCGGATCTTCCCGGGCAGCGACCATCCCTCCGACAAGGCCCGTTTCACCTTCCACGTCACCGCGCCCAAGGACCTGACCGTGGTCGCGAACGGCCTGCCCCTGGGCCGGGTCACCCGCGGCGAGGAGACCACCTGGACGTACCGGACCGCGCATCCCATGGCCACCGAGCTCGCGCAGGTTGCCATCGGCAGGTCCGCCGTCCCCCGCCGCAGCGGCCCCCACGGGCTGCCCCTCCGCGATGTGGTGCCCGCCGCCGAGCAGCAGCGGCTGGAGAAGTGGACGGCGAGGACCCCCGACCAGATCGCCTGGATGGAGAAGCGGGTCGGTGCCTTCCCCTTCGAGACCTACGGCGTCCTGATGGCCGACGCGTCGACCGGCTTCGAGCTGGAGACGCAGACGCTGTCCCTGTTCGAGCGCGCCTTGTTCACCCGGACCGACATCCCCGACTGGTACCTCGAATCGATCATGGTGCACGAGCTCGCCCACCAGTGGTTCGGCGACAGCGTCAGCCCCCGGATGTGGTCCGACCTCTGGCTCAACGAAGGCCACGCCACCTGGTACGAGGCGCTGTACGCGGAGGAGAAGGGCGGCACGAAGTTCGCCGACCGGATGCGCATGGCGTACGAGTTCTCGGACGTCATGCGCGCCGACGGGGGCCCGCCCGCCGCTCCCAAGGGGCCCGCGCCCGGGAAGAAGATCAGTATCTTCCGGCCGATCGTCTACGACGGCAGCGCGGTGGTGCTCTACGCGCTGCGCGAGAAGATCGGGGCTCCCGCCTTCGAGAGCCTGGAGCGCCAGTGGGTCGCCCGCCACCGCGACTCCACCGCGACCACGGCCGACTTCACCGCCCTCGCTTCGCGGATCTCGCATCAGGACCTGACGCAGTTCCTGCGCGACTGGCTGTACGGGCCCACCACCCCGCCCATGCCGGGCCACCCCGACTGGAAGCCCACTCGGAAACCCGCGTGACGCCCCCGCGGCGGCGTGGGAACATCGACACGTCGGCGCGGGGCCGGCCCCGGGAATCTCCGGGGGCCACCGCACGTTGTCGACGGTGTGGCCTCCCGTCGGGGGCCGCCACTTCCCAACGACGTAAGGATCAAATGACCTCCTCTTCTTCCCTTCCGCAGGACCGGCAGAGCCTCCCGGAGAGCCTTCGGGCCGACGCCCTGATGGAAGAGGACGTCGCCTGGAGCCACGAGATCGACGGGGAGCGCGACGGCGAGCAGTACGACCGCTCCGAGCGCGCGGCGCTGCGCCGGGTGGCGGGACTCTCCACCGAGCTGGAGGACGTCACCGAGGTCGAGTACCGGCAGCTGCGCCTGGAGCGCGTGGTGCTGGTGGGCGTGTGGACGTCGGGCACCGTGCAGGACGCGGAGAACTCCCTCGCGGAGCTGGCCGCCCTCGCCGAGACGGCGGGCGCCCTCGTGCTCGACGGCGTCGTGCAGCGCCGCGACAAGCCGGACCCGGCCACGTACATCGGCTCGGGCAAGGCGCTGGAGCTGCGGGACATCGTCCTGGAGTCCGGCGCCGACACCGTGGTCTGTGACGGTGAGCTCAGCCCCGGCCAGCTCATCCATCTCGAGGACGTCGTCAAGGTCAAGGTGGTCGACCGGACCGCCCTGATCCTCGACATCTTCGCCCAGCACGCCAAGTCCCGCGAGGGCAAGGCCCAGGTCTCCCTGGCCCAGATGCAGTACATGCTGCCGAGGCTGCGCGGCTGGGGTCAGTCGCTCTCCCGGCAGATGGGTGGCGGCGGCTCCGGTTCGTCCGGCGGCGGCATGGCCACGCGTGGTCCCGGTGAGACCAAGATCGAGACGGACCGTCGGCGGATCCGCGAGAAGATGGCGAAGATGCGCCGGGAGATCGCGGAGATGAAGACCGGCCGCGACATCAAGCGGCAGGAGCGCCGGCGCAACAAGGTGCCCTCGGTCGCCATCGCCGGATACACCAACGCGGGCAAGTCCTCGCTGCTCAACCGGCTCACGGGAGCCGGTGTGCTGGTGGAGAACTCGCTGTTCGCCACCCTCGACCCGACCGTGCGCCGGGCCGAGACGCCCAGCGGGCGGCTTTACACCCTGGCCGACACCGTCGGCTTCGTACGCCACCTGCCGCACCACCTGGTCGAGGCGTTCCGCTCCACCATGGAGGAGGTCGGGGACTCCGACCTGATCCTGCACGTGGTGGACGGCTCGCACCCGGCACCGGAGGAGCAGCTGGCCGCCGTGCGCGAGGTGATCCGCGAGGTCGGCGCGGTCGACGTGCCGGAGATCGTCGTGATCAACAAGGCGGACGCGGCCGACCCGCTCGTGCTCCAGCGCCTGCTGCGCATCGAGAAGCACTCGCTGGCCGTCTCCGCGCGCACCGGTGAGGGCATCGCGGAACTGCTGGAGCTGATCGACGCCGAGCTGCCCCGGCCCTCCGTCGAGATCGAGGCGCTCGTGCCGTACACCCAGGGCGGCCTCGTCGCGCGGACGCACGCCGACGGTGAGGTGATCTCCGAGGAGCACACCCCGGAGGGCACGCTCCTCAAGGCGCGGGTCCACGAGGAGCTGGCCGCGGAGCTCCAGCGCTACGTCCCGGCGGCCCGCGGCTGACCGCCTGCCGCGCGCATGCACACGCGAAGGCCCGCCCCGTCCGGGGGCGGGCCTTCGGCTGCACCGCTTACTGGTTGGCGAACTTCCGGCTGATGCCGTCATAGACGCCCTTGGCCTCCGGGCCCAGGTGCGGGCCGGCGAGCCAGGTGCTGTTGGCCGGGCCGATGGAGGTGTTGGAGACCAGCACCACCTTGCCGTCGCGCTGGGCGAACCAGCCACCGCCGGACGAACCGCCGGTCATGGTGCAGCCGATGCGGTACATCGTCGGCTGCGACGGGTCGATCGTCAGCCGGCCGGGCTTGTCGACGCAGTCGTACATCTTCTGCCCGTCGAAGGGCGGCGCGGCCGGGTAGCCCCAAGCGCCCATCGACTGGATGGACTTCACCTGCGGGGCGTCGAAGTCCACGGTGAGGGCGTTGCCGACGGTCTCCTCGAGGGACTTGCCGGAAGCGGTCTCCGGCTTCACGTGCAGCACGGAGAAGTCGTAGGGGGCACCCGCACCCCCGGTCTCGGCGCCCTGCGTGATCCACTGCGAGGACGTCTGCGCCCAGTCCGCCCACCACACGCCGTACGGAGCGACGTCCTGCACCGGCGCGGTGTTGACCTGTGCGCTCGGCAGGCCCTTGTCGTTGTAGGACGGCACGAAGGCGATGTTGCGGTACCAGCCGCCGCTCTTGCCCGCGTGCACGCAGTGGCCCGCTGTCCACACCATGTTGGACTTGCCGGGGTGTGCCGGGTCCTTGACGACCGTTGCCGAACAGACCATGTGGCCCTCGGGGCTGTCGAAGAAGACCTTGCCGACCGGGGCGGCGTTGTTGTGGTAAGGCAGGTCGACCGACTTGGCCGTCACCGCCTTCGGCTCCGGGTCGGTGACACCCTGGTCGCCGGAAGCGCCGGGCGCGCTGCCCGGGGCGCCCTTGCTCGACAGCGTCTTGTCGCTGGAGCGGGCGTCCTTCATGGTGTCGGGCTTCCAGTGGCCCTTGATGATGGGGTTGATGAAGTCACGGGCCTCGCGGAGCCACTGGTCCTTGTCCCAGTTCTTCCAAGCGCCGTTCTTCCACTTGTCCAGGTCCTTGAGGGATGAGGGCAGGTTCTTGGGCAGCTGGATGCCGTCGTCGCCCGTCTGGGCGGCGGAGGCGCTGGGCTTGTCGCTGCCGGACGCCTTGTCCTCGGAAGGACCGCACGCGGTGGCTGTCAGGGCCAGCGCGGCGGTCAGAGCGGCCGCTGCCAGCGCGGGCCGGCGGATGGATGGCATGGAGTGGGTTCCCCCTGAATCGATCTCTTGGCGCAGCGGGCCCGCGCTGGGCGCGGACCCCTATGAATTTGTCATGTACCGCCCCAATGGGGTGGCAGGACCCCACTATGCCGGTGCGGTGGGAGACGGGCTCGGGCGGGTCCCCGGTTCCGGGCCGAAGGTTCTTGACGGTCGGCCGTGTTCCGCCGCTCGCGGCGTCGTTGGTACGTACAGGGGAGAACCGACCGGAGTTCAGCACCAGGAGGTCCCAGAGCCGTGACCTTGACCCGGTTGCCAACGACCTCGCCGCCGACGACCCGTGAGAGCGTCCTCCGGCGGCAGCCGGCCCGGGAGGCGGCGGCCCGTACGTACGCCCGCTCGCTGCCGGTCGTGCCGGTGCGTGCCCGGGGGCTGACGGTCGAGGGCGCCGACGGCCGCCGCTATCTCGACTGCCTCTCGGGAGCGGGCGCGTTGGCGCTCGGCCACAATCACCCGGTCGTGCTCGAAGCGATCCGCGCCGTGCTTGACTCGGGCGCCCCACTGCACGCGCCGGATCTCGCCACACCCGTACGGGAAGCGTTCACCGGCGAGTTGCTGGCCACGCTGCCGCGCGGTCTGGCCGACGGGGCACGGATCCGGTTCTGCGGCCCGACGGCCGCCGACGCGCTGCGGGAGGCCGCCGCACTCGTACGGGCCGCGACCGGCCGCACGGAAGTGCTCACCCTTTCCGGCGCCCCGGCCGAGACCTCCCTCGCTCTGTCCGGGCTGTCCGACGTGTTCCTCACGGCCCTGGGGAGCGGCGGACGCGCACCGGCCGCGGTGGTCGTCGAGCCCGTGGCGGGCGAGAGTGCCGTGCTCCCGGCGCCGGACGGCCTGCTGCGGCGAGCACGCGACATCACCGCGGCCCGCGCGATCCCCCTCGTCGTGGACGAGACGGTGACCGGTGTCGGGCGCACCGGCGCTTTCTGGGCCGTGGAGCACAGCGGCATCGTGCCCGATGTGATGGTGCTGTCCCACGCCATCGGCGGCAGCCTCCCCCTTGCCGCCGTCGTCCACCACGCCGGGCTCGGCGGCCGCCTGCCAGCCGACCGCGCGGACACCTGCCGGGGCAATCAACTGGCCATGGCGGCGGGCACGGCGACCCTGCGGTACGTACGGGAGAACCGCCTCGCCGGGCGCGCGGCGGCACTCGGCGCGCACATCCTCCGGCGGCTCCGGACACTCGACCACGCGTGCGTCGGTGAGGTTCGGGGGATCGGCCTCATGATCGGCATCGAGTGCGCGCCCGGACCGGCCGCCGCCGTGCGGCGCGAGTGCCTGCGCCGGGGGCTCATCGTCGGACTCGGCGGCCCGCACTCCTCCGTCGTACGCCTCCTGCCTCCTCTCACGATCACCGACGAGCAGACGGAAGCCGTTCTCGACCGACTGGCGGACGCGCTCGCCGCGGTCGACCGGACCCACCGCCGCGCAGCCACTCCGAGCACGCCGAAGGAGGCAGGCCCCGCGACCCCGGCCTGATGCCGGGGCACGCGTGCCGCACACCGTATGAACGCATCCACCGGGACCGAGGCATCCGCCGTCCACCGGGACCACCGCTTCACCGGTCAGCCCAGGACGCCTGCGGTGCCGGGCCAGGGCGCGGGCCCCGACCCTCGTACGCCGGCCGCCATCGACCCACTGGAGCACCCCGACCCCGGGGCCGCCGCGGACGCGGCCACCGTGGAGGGCCTGCTGCGCTGCTGGGTGCGGGAGAACGACATCGCCCGCCCGGACGGCAGCGTGCTGCGACTGCCCCTCACCGCCAGCGGTGCCGCACTGCGCGTCCCCGTGCACTACTGGTCCGCCACCGGCTGGCACCGCTTCGGGCTGCCCAGCCTGGCGGACGGCCCGGCCGACGCCCCGCCCGTCGACGCCGTCACCCTGGCCGCACTCCTCGGCAGGGAGGCCGCGCACCGGTCGGCACCGGCCGGTCGATCAGCGGCCGAACTCGTCGGCCGGGTCGCGGACTCGGCCCGCCGTACGGCGGACTTCCTCGCGGACCGGCGCGCACGGCCCACCGACCCGGACGGCGACGACCTCTTCCTCTACGCGGAACAGTCCCTGCTGCTCGGACACCCCCTCCACCCCGCGCCCAAGAGCCGCGAGGGCCTCTCCGAAGCCGAATCCCGCGTCTACTCACCCGAGACGCGCGGCTCCTTCCCGCTGCACTGGCTGGCCGTCCACCGCTCCCTGCTGGCCGGCGAATCGGCGTGGACCGAGCGTGGCAGGGCGGTCGACGCCGCAACGCTCGCCGCCCGGCTCGCCGGCCCCGGACTGCGGCTGCCACCGGACACCGTGGCCTTGCCGGTGCATCCCTGGCAGGCACGTGAACTGGGCGGCCGCCCGGCCGTCGCCCGCCTCCTCGAAGCCGGGCTGCTCCACGACCTCGGCGCGCACGGCGAGCCGTGGTATCCCACCTCGTCCGTACGCACCCTGCACCGCCCCGGCGCGCCCGCGATGCTGAAGCTCTCCCTGGGCCTGCGCATCACCAACTCGCGGCGGGAGAACCTCCGCAAGGAGCTGCGACGCGGTGTCGAAGTGCACCGGTTGCTGCGCAGCGGCCTCGCCGAGCGGTGGCGCGCGACGTGCTCCGGCGGCCTCGGGTTCGACATCGTCCGCGATCCCGCCTGGCTCGCCGTCGACGACCCGGACGGCACACCGCTGAAGGGCCTGGACGCCGTCATCCGGCACAACCCCTTCGGCCCCGGGGACGACGCCGCGTGCCTCGCCGGAATCGCCTCGCCACGTCCCTGGCCCGCCATCGAGGGGCGCCCCGGGCGGCCCCGCATGTCCTCCCGCCTCGCCTGCCTCGTGGCCCGGCTGGCGCACCGCACCGGGCGGCCCGCGGGAGCAGTCTCCGCGGAGTGGTTCCTGCGGTATCTGGAAGCGGTCGTCCGGCCCGTGCTGTGGCTCGACGGCGAGGCGGGCATCGCGCTGGAGGCCCATCAGCAGAACACGCTGGTCCTTCTGGACCGGGACGGCTGGCCCGCCGGTGGCCGCTTCCGTGACAACCAGGGCTACTACTTCCGCGAGTCCCACCGCGACGCACTCGACGGCAGGCTCCCCGGAATCGGAGCGGAGAGCGACACGTTCGTCTCCGACGAGGTGGCCGACGAGCGCTTCGCCTATTACCTCGGCATCAACAACGTGCTCGGTCTGATCGGGGCGTTCGGGGCCCAGCGGCTGGCGGACGAGAGGCTGCTGCTGGCCGCCTTCCGGCGCTTCCTGCGGGCTGCCGCCGCCGCGCCGGGCACGGGCGGCTCGTCCCTGCCCGCCCGCCTCCTCGGGTCGCCCACGCTCCGCTGCAAGGCGAATCTGCTGACCAGGCTGCACGGGCTCGACGAGCTCATCGGCCCGGTCGACACCCAGTCCGTCTATGTCGACATCGCCAACCCCCTTGCCACGCCGGCCGGATGACCGGCGGAAGCCCGGACGAGTGGCGTCCGGCCGAGCACTGTCGAAGGTCAGGGGACGCACCGAGAGGAGAGTGCCGTCGTGCCGCCCACCGACCCCAGCGCGAGTTCCAGCACCGACGACACCCTTGACCTGCGGCTGTCCGAAGAGCTCGTCGAGTTCATCGCCCATGACCCCTCGGAGCCGCACGCCCCCGGGAGTGTCGCCGCGTCCTGGCGCCGGGGCCCGGACCTCCTCGACTCCCTCGTGGACTGGGGGTCCGTCGAGACCGGGATGGGGCCCTTCCGGCTCGTGCCCGTCCGCGTCGAACGCGACCTGCCGATCATCACCCGCTGGATGAACGATCCGGCGGTCGCCGCCTTCTGGGAGCTCGACGGGCCCGGGACCGTCGCCGAGGCCCACCTTCGCGCCCAGCTCGACGGCGACGGCCGCAGCGTGCCCTGCCTGGGAGTCCTCGCCGGTGTGCCGATGAGCTACTGGGAGGTCTACCGCGCCGACCTCGACCCCATCGCCCGCCACTACCCGGCCCGTCCGCACGACACCGGACTCCACCTCCTGATCGGGAAGGTCTCGTACCGCGGCCGCGGCGTCGGCACCCGCCTGCTGCGCTCCGTCGCCGACCTCGTCCTGGACCGCCGGCCCTGCTGCGGCCGGGTCGTCGCCGAACCCGACCTCCGTAACACCCCCTCGGTCGCGGCGTTCCTCAGCGCGGGCTTCCGGCTGACAGCCGAGATCGACCTGCCGGACAAGCGTGCGGCCCTGATGATCCGCGACCGCGCGCTGCGCCGGGTCCTGTGAACGCCCCGCGGCGACCCAACTCGGTGATGGGCGGCGGCTCGTACGGGCCGCCGCCGCGGATATCACGAACAGCCGCCGGACGCCCGCCGCGGAACCCCGTCCGCCGCACATTTCCATGATCGGGCAAGAGATGTCAGTGCCTCCCCTTAGGCTGGACGCGCTATGACTGCCACCTCCTCGCCCTCCCTCGCCGACCTGCTGCACGCCGCCGTCTCCGCCGTCGGCGGCACAGAGCGGCCCGGTCAGGCCGCCATGGCCGAAGCCGTCGCCGAAGCCGTCGACGACAATTCCCACCTGCTGGTGCAGGCCGGCACCGGCACCGGAAAGTCCCTCGGCTATCTGGTCCCGGCCCTGGCTCACGGTGAGCGCGTCGTCGTGGCGACCGCCACCCTCGCGCTACAGCGCCAGCTCGTGGAGCGCGATCTTCCGCGGACGGTCGACGCCCTTCAGCCGCTGCTGCGCCGCCGCCCGCAGTTCGCCATGCTCAAGGGCCGGTCGAACTATCTGTGCCTGCACCGGCTGCACGAGGGCGCGCCGCAGGAGGAGGAGCAGGTCCTCTTCGACCCCGCCGAGCCGGTGGCCCCGACGGCGGCCGCGCCGAGCAGCAAGCTCGGCAAGGACCTGCTGCGCCTGCGCGACTGGTCGGACGAGACGGAGACCGGCGACCGCGACGACCTCACGCCCGGCGTGTCCGACCGCGCGTGGTCCCAGGTGTCGGTGACCTCCCGCGAGTGCCTGTCCGCCTCCAAGTGCGCGTACGGCGCCGAGTGCTTCGCCGAGGCCGCCCGCGAGCGGGCCAAGCTCGCCGATGTCGTGGTCACCAACCACGCCCTGCTGGCCATCGACGCTATCGAGGGCGCGCCGGTGCTGCCCAGCCATGAGGTGCTCATCGTCGACGAGGCCCATGAGCTGGTCTCCCGGGTCACCGGCGTGGCCACCGGCGAGCTCTCGCCGAGCCAGGTCAACCGCGCCGTGCGCCGCGCCGCGAAGCTCGTGGACGAGAAGGCCGCGGACGCGCTCCAGACCGCCTCCGAGACCTTCGAGCGCCTCATGGAGCTCGCGCTGCCCGGCCGTCTCGAGGTGCTCCCGGAGGATCTCGGGTACGCGCTGACGGCACTGCGCGACGCCTCCCGTACGGTGATCTCGGCCATCGGCAACACCCGCGACAAGTCCGTCCAGGACGAGGACGCCGTCCGCAAGCAGGCGCTGGCCGCGGTGGAGAACGTCCACGCGGTGGCGGAGCGGATCGTGGAGGGCTCCGAATACGACGTCGTCTGGTTCGCGCGGCACGACCGCTTCGGAGCGTCCCTGCGGGTCGCCCCGCTCTCGGTCTCCGGCCTGCTGCGGGAGAAGCTCTTCGCCGAGCGCTCGGTGATCCTCACCTCGGCCACGCTCAAGCTCGGCGGGGACTTCAACGGGGTCGGGGCCTCTCTGGGGCTGGCTCCGGAAGGCACCGGGGGAGAGGACAGCCCGCCGTGGAAGGGCGTCGACGTCGGCTCTCCCTTCGACTACCCCAAGCAGGGGATCCTCTACGTGGCGCAGCACCTCTCCCAGCCCGGGCGGGAGGGCAGCCGCACGGACATGCTCGACGAGCTGGCGGAGCTGGTGGAGGCGGCCGGGGGCCGGACGCTCGGGCTGTTCTCCTCGATGCGGGCCGCCCAGGCCGCCGCGGAAGCACTGCGGGGCCGGCTCGACATGCCGATCCTGCTCCAGGGCGAGGGCACCCTCGGTGAGCTCATCCGGGCCTTCGCGGACGACGCGCGGACGTGTCTGTTCGGCACGCTGTCCCTGTGGCAGGGCGTCGACGTGCCCGGCCCGAGCTGTCAGCTCGTCGTGATGGACCGGGTGCCCTTCCCGCGCCCCGACGACCCGCTGATGAGCGCTCGGCAGAAGGCCGTGGAGGAGGCGGGCGGCAATGGCTTCATGGCGGTCGCGGCGACGCACGCGGCGCTGCTGATGGCACAGGGCGCCGGGCGGCTCGTGCGCGCCACCGGCGACCGCGGTGTCGTCGCGGTGCTCGACCCGAGGCTGGCCAAGGCGCGCTACGGAAGCTTCCTGCGCGCCTCGATGCCGGACTTCTGGTACACCACGGACCGCAACCAGGCCCGCCGCTCCCTGGCGGCGATCGACGCGGCGGCGAAGGCGGAGGAGCGGTAGAGCCCGCGTCCCCGCGGACCACGGCCGGGAGCGCCGGGCACAGGCGAGCCCCGGAACCGGCGCAGTGGTCCCGGGGCTCGGTCGTGCGCCGCCTTCAGACCCGGCGGAGCACCGCTACCACCTTGCCCAGAATGGTGGCCTCGTCACCAGGAATGGGCTGATAGGCGGCGTTGTGCGGGAGCAGCCATACATGGCCGTCCTCGCGCTTGAAGCGCTTGACCGTCGCCTCGCCGTCGAGCATCGCGGCCACGATATCGCCGTTCTCCGCGACCGGCTGGCGACGCACCGTCACCCAGTCGCCGTCGCAGATCGCGGCCTCGACCATGGAGTCGCCGACCACCTTGAGGACGAAGAGCTCGCCGTCACCGACCAATTGGCGCGGCAGCGGGAAGACGTCCTCCACGGACTCCTCGGCGAGGATGGGCCCGCCTGCGGCGATCCTGCCGACCAGGGGCACGTAGGAGGCCGCGGGCTTGCCGGTCGTGTCGGTGGGCTGCGAGCTGGGCTGGTCGGAGCCGCGCACTTCATACGCGCGGGGGCGGTGGGGGTCCCTGCGGAGGAAGCCCTTGCGCTCCAGGGCCATGAGCTGATGGGCCACGGAGGAGGTGCTCGAGAGTCCCACCGCCTGGCCGATCTCGCGCATGGAGGGCGGATAGCCCCGGCGCTGGACGGAGTCCCGGATGACCTCGATCACCCGCCGCTGCCGGTCGGTGAGGCCCGAGCTGTCGGCCCGGATTCCTGGAGGTCGTCCGGGAAGGGCGCGAGCGGGCTTAGGCCCCTCGGCGTTCATGGCTGCGTCATTCATCGGGTGTGCCTGGTCGAGTCGGTTCTGGGAGCGGTCCTGGGCGGTGATGGTGGCGCTGTCTGCGGTGGTGGTCACGTCGGCCCCTCTCGAGATGTTCTCCCTAGCTGGACAACGGTAGTTGCTTTCGAAAGGTTGCGCCAAACACACGTTCGAGTGAAATATCGAAGATTCCCTGACGTGATCAGGTGGGAGGGTGTAGGGCTGAAGATCAATTCGACCTATTACGGTAACCTTCCGTGCGAAGTCCTATGGACTTCACGGATCCCGTCGGATCGGACGCCGACCGGCGGAAGCCTCCCCGGAGGCGGCGGTCCGCGGCGGCCGGGCGCGGCTGGTGCGCGGAGGTCGCGGCGCCGGTGGCCAGTGTGTCATCCGCGGGTCTCCGAAGCCCCCGCGGGGCCGTTGTTCGGGTCGCTCGCGTAGGCTCGAAGCCTGCTCGGACGGCGCGACACGCCTCCGGCGAGCTTCGCCGCCCGGCACCAGATCTAGTGGTTTGATTGCGACGGCTACCCACAAGTTGTGGTCGACGGTCGTCGCTGGTCATTCCGGCCCGCGGCCATCGCCTATGCTTGGGGCTGCTTCACGAGGTCCCTGGAAAGGGGTCGCCGAAGCCGAAGATCGTGCACAGTCCTATGAGGGTGAGGAGGGTGGAGAGCCATGCACTGCCCCTTCTGCAGGCACCCCGACAGCCGTGTGGTCGACAGTCGGACCACCGATGACGGCTGCTCGATCCGCAGGCGCCGCCAGTGCCCCGACTGCTCCCGCCGGTTCACGACCGTCGAGACCGCGTCACTGATGGTGATCAAGCGCAGCGGGGTCACCGAGCCCTTCAGCCGCAACAAGGTCATCTCCGGGGTGCGCAAGGCGTGCCAGGGTCGGCCGGTCACCGAGGACGCCCTGGCGAAGCTCGGCCAGCGTGTCGAGGAGGCGGTGCGGGCCACGGGCAGCGCCGAACTCTCCACGCATGACGTCGGCCTCGCCATACTCGGCCCCCTCCGGGATCTCGACCTCGTCGCGTATCTCCGCTTCGCGTCCGTGTACCAGGCGTTCGACTCGCTGGAGGACTTCGAGGCCGCCGTCGCGGAGCTCCGGGAGCAGCGGCCCGTCACGGCCGCCGGTGAGCGTGCCGGGAGCCCCGAGGTTCCGGCGCCCGCCACCGCCGCCGACTAGCGGCGACAACCACAGACCTGCCCGGCGCGCCCCGCGCGCCCGGGTGAACGACAGACATCCGCGCCACGGAAGAATTAGGCGCATTAGGGCGTTTTGCCCGTAGAGGGAGGCGGCATGACAGAGACGACGAGCGGCCCGGCACGAGGTTCCCGCTCCAAGGGGAACAAGGGCGGCAAGGGTCTGCGCATCGAACGCATCCACACGACTCCCGGCGTGCATCCGTACGACGAGGTGGTCTGGGAGCGTCGTGACGTCGTCATGACCAACTGGCGCGACGGCTCGATCAACTTCGAGCAGCGTGGCGTCGAGTTCCCCGACTTCTGGTCGGTCAACGCGGTCAACATTGTCACGAGCAAGTACTTCCGTGGCGCGGTCGGTTCGCCGGAGCGCGAGTCGAGCCTGCGGCAGCTGATCGACCGAGTGGTGAAGACCTACCGCAAGGCGGGCGAGGAGAACGGCTACTTCGCCTCCCCGGCGGACGCCGAGATCTTCGAGCACGAGCTCAGCTACGCCCTGCTGCACCAGGTCTTCAGCTTCAACTCGCCGGTCTGGTTCAACGTCGGCACCGCCCAGCCCCAGCAGGTCTCCGCCTGCTTCATCCTGTCCGTCGACGACTCCATGGAGTCGATCCTCGACTGGTACAAGGAAGAGGGCATGATCTTCAAGGGCGGCTCGGGCGCCGGCCTGAACCTCTCCCGCATCCGCTCCTCCAAGGAGCTGCTCTCCTCCGGCGGCAACGCCTCCGGCCCGGTCTCCTTCATGCGCGGCGCCGACGCCTCCGCAGGAACGATCAAGTCCGGTGGCGCCACCCGCCGCGCGGCCAAGATGGTCGTCCTCGACGTCGACCATCCGGACGTCGAAGCCTTCATCGAGACCAAGGTGAAGGAGGAGGAGAAGGTCCGCGCCCTGCGCGACGCCGGCTTCGACATGGACCTGGGCGGCGACGACATCACGTCCGTCCAGTACCAGAACGCCAACAACTCCGTCCGCGTCAACGACGAGTTCATGAAGGCCGTCGAGACCGGTTCGAAGTTCGGCCTGCGCGGCCGGATGACCGGTGAGGTCATCGAGGAGATCGACGCCAAGGGCCTCTTCCGCAAGATGGCCGAGGCGGCCTGGGCCTGCGCCGACCCGGGCATCCAGTACGACGACACGATCAACCACTGGCACACCTCGCCGGAGACGGGCCGGATCACCGCGTCCAACCCGTGCAGCGAGTACATGCACCTGGACAACTCCTCGTGCAACCTCGCCTCGCTCAACCTCATGAAGTTCCTGCGCGACGACGACAACGGCAACCAGTCGTTCGACGCCGAGCGCTTCGCCAAGGTCGTCGAGCTCGTCATCACGGCGATGGACATCTCCATCTGCTTCGCCGACTTCCCGACCGAGAAGATCGGTGAGACGACCCGCGCGTTCCGCCAGCTCGGCATCGGCTACGCCAACCTCGGCGCCCTGCTGATGGCCACCGGTCACGCGTACGACAGCGACGGCGGCCGCGCGCTCGCCGGTGCCATCACCTCGCTGATGACCGGCACCTCCTACAAGCGTTCCGCCGAGCTGGCCGCGGTCGTCGGTCCGTACGACGGCTACGCCCGCAACGCCGACGCCCACAAGCGCGTCATGAAGCAGCACGCGGACGCCAACGCCGTCGCCCCGCGCGCCGACGACCTGGACACCCCGGTGTGGGCCGCCGCGACCGAGGCGTGGCAGGACGTCGTCCGCCTCGGCGAGAAGAACGGCTTCCGCAACGCGCAGGCATCCGTGCTGGCCCCCACCGGCACCATCGGCCTGATGATGGACTGCGACACCACGGGCGTCGAGCCGGACCTGGCCCTGGTCAAGTTCAAGAAGCTCGTCGGCGGCGGCTCGATGCAGATCGTGAACAACACGGTCCCGAAGGCCCTCAAGCGCCTGGGCTACCAGCCGGAGCAGGTCGAGGCGATCGTCGCCCACATCGCCGAGCACGGCAACGTGATCGACGCCCCGGGCCTGAAGACCGAGCACTACGAGGTCTTCGACTGCGCCATGGGTGAGCGCGCGATCTCCGCCATGGGTCACGTCCGCATGATGGCCGCCGCGCAGCCGTTCCTCTCCGGTGCCATCTCCAAGACGGTGAACCTGCCGGAGTCGGCCACCGTCGAGGAGGTCGAGGAGGTCTACTTCGAGGGCTGGAAGCTCGGTCTGAAGGCGCTCGCGATCTACCGCGACAACTGCAAGGTGGGCCAGCCGCTCTCCGCCAAGAAGAAGGACGCCGAGGTCGCCAAGGCGCCCGAGGCCGCTCCCGCCGCGGAGAAGGTCGTCGAGTACCGCCCGGTCCGCAAGCGTCTGCCCAAGGGCCGTCCGGGCATCACCACCTCCTTCACGGTCGGTGGCGCCGAGGGCTACATGACCGCCAACTCCTACCCGGACGACGGTCTCGGTGAGGTCTTCCTCAAGATGTCCAAGCAGGGCTCGACCCTGGCGGGCATGATGGACGCCTTCTCCATCGCGGTTTCCGTCGGCCTGCAGTACGGCGTGCCGCTGGAGACCTACGTCTCGAAGTTCACCAACATGCGCTTCGAGCCGGCCGGCATGACCGACGACCCGGACGTCCGGATGGCGCAGTCGATCGTCGACTACATCTTCCGCCGTCTGGCGCTGGACTTCCTGCCGTTCGAGACCCGCTCGGCCCTGGGCATCCACTCCGCCGAGGAGCGCCAGCGTCACCTGGACACCGGTTCGTACGAGCCGACCGACGACGAGGTCGACGTCGAGGGCCTCGCCCAGTCGGCGCCGCGTCACGTCGAGGCCCCCAAGACGGAGGCCCCCGCCCAGCCCGCGGCGGCCGTCCCGGCCCCGAAGCAGGCTCACAACAACACCGAACTGGTGGAGATGCAGCTCGGCCTGAACGCCGATGCTCCGCTGTGCTTCTCCTGTGGCACGAAGATGCGCCGCGCGGGCAGCTGCTACCTCTGCGAGGGCTGCGGCTCCACCAGCGGCTGCAGCTGACGGCGAGCGCCGGACGGCGCGCACCGTATGACGTGACCAGGCGGAAAGGCTCCCCTCGGGGACGCCTTTCCGCCTGGCCGTTTCCGTGCTCCGGGCCGACGTGCCGGGAATCAGCGGCGGCCCATCATCGCGGCGAACGCCGTGGGATCGGCGTCGAATCCACGCAGCACGTTGCGGAATGCCCACGCTCCCGAGCTGTCCCGGATGAATTCCCCGACGGTCGCGGCGGTGAACGCCGCGACGGCGGTGAGATCCTCGGCGGCCAGCACGGAGCGGTCTTCAGTGATGCGTATGCCCGTATTCGCCACCTCGCCGAAGGTCTTCCGTCCGGCGTTCTGCTGGATGGCCACACCCACCACCACCCGGCCGTATTCGTCCGACAGCCGGTCGAGTTCGAGCGTCATCGCCTCGTCGGTGCCCAGGCCCTGGCCCGTGCGGCTGTCCCGGCTGAGGGTGATGGTGCCGTCGGGGGCCCGGCTGCCGAAGTAGACGAGATACGCGGGGCTTCCGTAGGGCGCGGTCGCGGGATACGTCGCGGCTATGAGGTCGAGGTCGGTGGCGGGAGTGCCGGGTGGGCTCGGGTCCCATTTGAGCGTCACCTCGACTTTTTCTATCCCCTTGTTGAGACCGTTCACCAGGCTCCCCTTCCTCGGAACTCGTCTGATGCCGCACAGGACCCGTGCGCAGTGCCGGCGGTACGGAACCGGGCCACGGCCGGGCGGGATTCCGCGAGTTCGCGTCCCTGACTCCCAAGGATTTCACGCTCGTTGCCGCTGATGCCACCCTCGGTGACGCATCGGACGCGACGGCATCCGCCCGCGGTTCAGCCGGTCCGCTCGCGTGGTGCCACTGAGAGAAACACATCCTGGGCGTGGGCCCCCGGCGCGGATTCGACGGCGAGGGCATCGTTGATGCTGGCCTCGCGGCGACACATCAGGCCATCGGCGTCGAACTCCCACTGCTCGTTGCCGAAACTGACCCACTGCCTGCCGTCGGCGTCACGCCAGTCGTAACGGAAGCGCACGGAGATGCGGTTGCCGCTCCAGGACCACAGGTCCTTGCGCAGGCGGTAGTCACGTTCCTTCTCCCACTTGAGGCGCAGGAATTCGCGGATTTCCGCGCGGCCGGTGAGGAAGTGGTCCCGATTCCGCCAGACGCAGTCCTCGGTGTAGGCCAGGGCGACCCGATCCGGGTCGCAGGAGTTCCAGGCGTCCTCGGCGGCCTGGACCTTGGCTCGGGCGGCCTCCTCGTCGAACGGCGGAAGCGGCGGACGCTGAGCCATGGAATTGCCTTTCCTGCCAATGGAGAACGAGCGTTCTCGCAGTTGTCGCGTAGCCTAGAGAACGAACGTTCTCTTCGCCAGTCGGGAGTGACATGGATATCGCCGAGAGCGAGCGCCGGGTGCTCGATGCCGCCGAGGCGCTCTTCTACGAGCACGGCGTACAGGCCGTGGGCATGGACCGGATCCGCAGCGCGTCCGGTGTTTCGCTCAAGCGCCTCTATCAGTGCTTCCCCTCCAAGGAGGCTTTGGTGGAGGCATGGCTTCGTCGTCGCGACCGTCACTGGCGCGGCATGCTCGCCGGTTGCGTGGAACGCCGGTCCGCGGCGGACCGGCCGCTCGCGGTGTTCGAGTGGCTGCACGCGTGGTTCGCCGAACCGGACTTCCGGGGCTGTGCGTTCATCAACGCGTTCGGGGAGATGGGGGCGGGGTCGACGGCCGTGGCCGATGCCGTGCGTGACCACAAGGCCGAGGTGCGTGGCTATCTCCTCGGCCTCGTCCGTGCCGCCGGCGCCGTGAACGCGGAGCGGCTGGCCGACCAGCTCGCCGTGCTCATGGACGGAGCGATCACCACCGCCGCGATCACCGGAGAAGCCGGTGTCGCCCTCCGGGCACGAGATGCCGCCGCAGTGTTGCTCGCGCCCGCCGGATGATCGCGGGGGTGTGAGGCTCGGCCCCGAGGCGGAGTGCCGGTGCGACTTGAACGCTGTCGGTGTGCAGTGGCGGCAGGCGAATCCCGGCGCACGCCGGAGCCCGCCCCGCTCACCGTTCCCGATGGTGTGCTTCCGTGCCTCCGCGATGCAACAGCTGCTGAACGCCGAGGACTTGGTGGAACCGCTGAAGCGGGAGTTCTGCATCGAGCTCAGAGAGGTGGATGCCGGCACGCTCGCGCGGGTGTACTCATCCGGGACGTGATTACGCGCCGCTGTCTGCACCGTACGATGGCGCGGTGCTGGTCAAGTGGATTCGCTGCACTGTGGTGGACCGTCGTGGTTTCGAGCGGGGGCAGCGGAAGTGGGCGGGGTTGCTCGGTGAACCGGGATTCCGGGGGCAGGGCGGGGGCTGGAGCAGGGGCCGCCCCCAGGTGGCGCACCTCTTCGGCTTCTGGGAGAGCAGGGCGTTCTACGACTCGTTCATGGCGCGGTCCTACGACAGGCTGGCAGCCGCGCAGGCAGGCACGTACAAGAACATCCAGGTGCGGCTGTTCGAGCACCGGTGCGACGTAAAAGTGGGTTTTCGGCCGCAGTTCGCGGACGCGGACGTGGTGCGCGTCGCCCACTGCCGTGTGCGTGAGGACCGGGTCGAGCACTTCACGCTGATGCAGGAGAAGGTGTGGAACCCGGCCATGGCCGGGTCGCCGGGAATGCTGCGAGGTGTGTTCGGCGAGGCGCCCGGCCAGGAGTTCCTGGTGCTGTCGATGTGGAACTCCGGGGCCGAGTACGGCAAATACCGCGTCGACCGGTTGGAGCGGCTCGCGCTGCGGGCGCAGACCGAGGCGGATGTCGCGGCGATCGGCGGCGACATCGTCGCGATAGAGCCGTCCTGGACGGTGTGACCGCCGTGCCCGAAGCGGCGCCGGGGTGTGCCCGGCGTCAGGCGCGCCGGGCGTAGACCCCTGCGCGGGCGGCGGCGAGTGCCGCGTCTGCCGCCTGGTCGGCGTCGGCCGTGCCGATGGGCTCCCGGCTGATGAACAGCCGGAAGAACAGCGGGGCCGAGGCGGCTCGCATCAGAGCGCCCGGTTCGGTCCCGGAGGGTACCTCGCCGCGCTCGACGGCCCGTTCCACCAGTGGCGCGCAGCGTGCGAACCGCTCGGTGTAGAAGGCGCGCAGGGCATCCGCCGCGCGCGCGGACTGGAACGCGGCGGCGATGAAGGCGGCGGGGGCGGCGGCACCCGCGGGGTCGCCGAAGCTGTCGAGGATCTCCTGCGTCAGGGCGCGCAGATCGCCCCGCAGGGACCCGGTGTCGGGCGGGGTCCAGCTGTCCTCGCCCGCGAGCTCGAGCGCGTCCGCGACGAGTCCTTCGACTCCGCCCCAGCGCCGGTAGAGCGTTGTCTTGTGGACGCCGGAGTGCTCGGCCACGTACTCGACCGTCAGGCCCGGATAGCCGGTCTCGACCAGCCCGGCGAGGACTGCGTCACGGACGGCGGCACGGGTGCGCGCGGTGCGCCCGCCGGGGCGGACGGTGCCAGGGGCCTGGGAGGGTGACGTATCGGACGGCAATTGCTACTCCTGTTGCGTTAGTGGGCGGGGTCGTGCCATGCTGAGGGTAACGCAACTCGGGTCGCATTTGCGGCTCGGTCGCCTGTGCTGTGCGGGTGGCGCACCTGCCCGTGGCCGATTCCCCCTGGAGGTCTGTATGCACACCCAGCTTTCCCTGCGCGGTGTTTCCCTGTCCCGCGGAGACAGGCACCTCCTGGACGGCGTGACCTTCTCGGCGCGGCCGGGTGAGCGCATCGGCGTGGTGGGGGAGAACGGTGCCGGCAAGTCCACCTTGCTCAGGCTGCTGGCCGGTACCGAGAAGCCCGACGACGGCACGGTCGTGACGGCAGCGGAGGGCGGCGTCGGCCTCCTCGGGCAGACACTCTCACTTCCTCCGGACCACACCGTCGGCGACGCGATCGACGCGGCGCTCGCGGAGCTGCGCACCATGGAGCACCGCCTCCGCGAGCTCGAGACCGGTTTGGAGTCCGCCGGGCCTCAGGGGCTCACCGAATACGGGGAGCTGCTCACCGCCTTCGAAGGACGCGGCGGTTACGAGGCGGACGCCCGGGTGGACAAGGCGCTCCACGCGCTGGGGCTCGCCCGCATCGGACGGGAGCGGGTGCTGGGCAGCCTGTCGGGCGGCGAGCAGGCCCGGCTCGGACTGGCCTGCCTCATCGCGGCCGCTCCCGAGGTCATGCTCCTCGACGAACCCACCAACCATCTCGACGGTGCCGCCCTGACCTGGCTCGAAGACGCCGTACGGGCCCACCCCGGCACCGTCCTCGCGGTCTCCCACGACCGGGTCTTCCTGGAGCGCGTCGCCACCGCGGTGGTCGAGGTCGACGCGGACCGGAAAACCCTCGTCCGCTATGGCGGCGGGTACGCGGGATTCGTGGCGGAGCGGGCGGCGGCCCGGCGCCGCTGGGCGCAGGCATACGAGCAGTGGGTGGCGGAGACCGAGGCGCTGGCCGAGACCGCCGTGACCACCGCACAACGCGTCGCCCCCGGCCGGGCCATGAAGGACGGCAACAAGATGGCGTACGACCGGGACAAGGGACGGGTGCAGGCTTCGGTCTCCAGCCGGGTGCGCAACGCCCAGGAACGGCTGCGCCGCCTGCGGGAGAACCCGGTGCCGTGCCCACCGGAGCCGCTGCGCTTCACTGCACGTCCGTCGGCGGGCGAAGCCGACGGCGTCCTCGTCGAGATGGAGGATGTGCGCGTCGGAGACCGGCTCGCTGTCGGTTCACTCCGGATCCACGCGGGGGAGCGGATCCTGGTGCACGGTGCCAACGGCGCGGGCAAGTCCACGCTGCTCAAGGCCCTGGCCGGGGTGGCCGAGCCGGATACCGGCGCAGTGCGCCGCCGGGGACGCGTCGGCTACCTCCCCCAGGAGACAGCCGTGAGCCGGCCCGCCGAGCGGCTGCTCGCCGCCTTCGGGCGTGAGCTCCCGGGTGACGAGGAGGCCCACCGTGAGCTCCTGCTCTCCTACGGTCTCTTCCTGGAGCGGGATCTCCATGTGCCCGTCGGCTCGCTCTCGGTGGGGCAGCGTCGCCGCCTGGGTCTCGCCCGCCTGCTGGCCCGCCCGGCTGACCTGCTGCTGCTCGACGAGCCCACCAACCACCTCGCCCTCGGCCTGGTCGAGGAGCTGGAACAGGCGCTGGCGCAATGGCCGGGTGCTCTGGTGGTGATCTCCCATGACCGGCTGCTGACCAGCCGCTTCATCGGACGTCACTGCGAGATACGGCGAGGTCGGCCCCTGTTCGAGGGGTGACGTGCGGCGAGAGGTTCGCGCTCGATCTAGGGTGGCGGCATGCCACGGCCCCGACGCATCGTTCTCATCCGCCACGGCGAGTCGGTGGGCAACGTCGACGACACCGTTTACGAACGGGAGCCCGATCACGCCCTGAGCCTGACGGAAAAGGGCCGCAAGCAGGCCCGGGAAGCAGGCGTCCAGCTGCGCGAGCTCTTCGGGGACGAGCAGGTGTCCGCTTACGTCTCGCCCTACCGCCGTACGCACCAGACCTTCCACGAGCTGGGGCTCGATCCGGGCCGGGTCCGGGTCCGCGAGGAGCCGCGTCTGCGCGAACAGGACTGGGGCAATTGGCAGGACCCCGCGGACGTGCGCCGCCAGAAGGCGTACCGGGACGCCTACGGCCACTTCTTCTACCGCTTCGCCCAGGGCGAGTCGGGCGCCGATGTGTACGACCGCGTCGGAGCGTTCCTGGAGAGCCTGTGGCGCAGTTTCGAGGACCCCGGCCACCCGCCGAACGTCCTGTTGGTCACCCATGGGCTGACCATGAGGCTGTTCTGCATGCGGTGGCTGCACTGGACCGTGGCCGAATTCGAGTGCCTGTCGAACCCGGGCAACGGAGAGACCCGCGCCCTGATCCTCGGCACCGACGGCCGGTACCACCTGAACCGGCCGTTCGAGCGCTGGTGCACCCCCGAACCGTACGGGTTCACCGGTTAGAGTTCGCTGCGATGACCGCTGACCGATTCCACCGAGCCCTGAGGAGCCTGCGCGGGCTGGCTCTCGGTGACGCCCTCGGGTCCCAGTTCTTCGTCCCCGCCCATTACCCCTCACTCAAGCGCCGCGAACTGCCGCCTGCCCCCTGGCAGTGGACGGACGACACCGAAATGGCCTGTTCGGTGCTGGCCGTACTCGCCGCGCACGGCCGGATCGATCAGGACGCCCTGGCCCGCTCCTTCGCCGAGCACCACGACTTCGACCGCGGCTACGGCCCGGCGGTCAACCGCATGCTGCGCTTGATCAGGGAAGGGGGCGACTGGCGGGAGCTGGCCGCCGCCCTGTTCAACGGGCAGGGCTCCTGGGGCAACGGCGCCGCCATGCGCATCGCACCGCTCGGCGCCTGGTACGCGGACGACCCGGAGCAGGCGACGCACCAGGCCGAGATCTCCGCGTACACCACCCACCAGCACCGCGAGGCCGTGGCCGGCACCATGGCGGTGGCCGCCGCCGCGGCGATCGCCGCCGCACCCGGCTCCGTCACGGCCGAGGCGCTCCTGGACGGCGTGATCGCACTCGTGCCGCGCAGCGCGGTCCAGGCCGGGCTGAGGCGCGCACGCGACATGCTCGACTACGGCGACGCGCACACCGTCGCCGCTGTCCTCGGCTGCGGACGCCGCACCAGCGCCCATGACACGGTGCCCTTCACGCTGTGGGCCGCCGCCCGCAATCTCGGCTCCTTCGAGTCGGCCTTCTGGACGACCGCGCAGGTGGGCGGCGATGTGGACACTACCTGCGCCATCGTCGGCGGAGTGGTCGCGGCGGGCGAGCGGGGAGCGCCGCCGGCGAGCTGGCTGGAGTGCGTCGAAGCGCTGCCCGGCTGGCTGCCGGCCGCTGTGAGCTGACCGGACAGAAAGAAGAGACGAAAAGGGGAGGGGGCGGGGCTACTCGGGCCGGAGCCGGGGGCGTACGCTTGCTGGCGCCATGCCGTACGAACCGCCTACCCACACCGTCGAGCGCTCCCTGCGCGCCACGACCGGAGCCAAGGTCGTCGCCGGAGTCGACGAGGTCGGCCGCGGAGCCTGGGCTGGACCGGTCACCGTATGCGCGGCCGTCACCGGTCTGCGCCGGCCCCCGGAGGGGCTCACCGACTCCAAACTGCTCACCCCCAAGCGCCGCACGGCGCTCGCGGGCGAGCTGGAGACCTGGGTGACCGCTCACGCGCTCGGGCACTCCTCCCCACAGGAGATCGACGAACTGGGTATGACGGCGGCGCTGCGACTGGCGGCCACGCGCGCCCTGGACGCCCTGCCCGTACGGCCCGACGTGGTGATCCTCGATGGCAAGCACGACTACCTCGGCGATCCCTGGCGGGTCCGTACGGTCATCAAGGGCGATCAGTCCTGCGTGGTCGTCGCCGCCGCCTCCGTGATCGCCAAGGTGCGGCGGGACGCCATGATGGCCGAACTGGGCGTCGAGTGCGCCGACTTCGGTTTCGGCGACAACGCCGGATACCCCTCGCCGGTGCACCGCGCCGCCCTGGAGGCGCTGGGCCCCACCCCGCACCACCGGCTGTCCTGGTCCTATCTCGACGCGCTGCCCAGGTGGCAGCACCTCAAGCGGGTGCGCGGCACTCCTGAGGCACTTGCTCTGGAGGCCGGTGGCCAACTCGGTTTCGACTTCTGAGCGGCGCCGGTCGCCACCCGCCGATGCATCCCGCACAGGCGTTTGATAAACATCAACTCATGCCTCTCATCCCCGAGGAGCCTCAGATTCCCGAGAGTGTCCCGGGTCCCCGCGCAGTTCCGGCCCCCGGCCGTGGCGCGCCGACCCCCCGTCCTGTCCCTGGCCCCCGTCCGGTCCCGGTGCGGCCCGGCAGCCCCGGCTCCCACCGTGGTCCGGTGCCGGTACCGTCCCCGCGTGACGCGGTGACGCCGGCCCAGGCCCCCGTCGCACCTGCCCCGGCCCCGGTGGCCGCTCCGCAGGTCCAGCTGATCCCCGCCTCCGCGCAGGGCGCGCTGGACGCCGCGGACGAGGCCGTCGACCTGCTGCTCGACAGCGGCCGCGAGCCCGGCGAGATCCTGGTGCTCACCACCGGCGATCCGCACCCCTGGGCCGTGCACGAGCTGTCCTTCGGTGAGGCGTCCTACTGGGCGCAGCACGACGCCCGCGACGACGTGTTCTACGCGAGCGCCGAGGCGGGCCGTGCCGGGCGCCGCCCGATCGTGGTCGTCGCGGTCAACGGTGGCGCGGACGCCATGGTGAACGGTGCGCTGCCCGCCGCCCTGGACCGCGCCGATGCGCTGCTGATCGTCTGCGCCGACCCCCAGCGGGTCAACTCCCTGCTCCCGGCAGGCGTCTGAGGCGCGAACCCGGCGGTCACCCGGCCTTGGAGGCAGCGGTGACCGCGGGGTTCGCGCCCGGCCCGCCGCCCGCGGGCCGGTCCGTCAGGCGGCCGTTGTGCGGTGCGTGCCGCATCTCGGAGGCCATGCTTCCGGATGCCGGTGGCGCAGTCCGGTACACCGGCGAACGCGGACGCCGCCCGCTGCGCCCCTCGCCGAGTATCTGCCAGCCACTCGTGGTCAGTGTGATGTACGCGCCGCAGCGCAGGCCGTGCAGGGTGCAGGCGTCACGCAGGCCCCACATCCACGCACCGTCCTCCTCCGTCCAACGGGCCTCGCCCTCACGGCAGTAGAGAAGCACGGCCGTGCGGACCGGGGCACGGAGCCGGAGGTCGTGCGGGATCACCTGGCGCAATTGCGCGAGGAGCGCGTTGCGGAGCTCCCAGCCGTCGGCCGAGGCGGGCCGTCTGGTGAAGGACGCGCTCGCGGCGAGCCGTTCATCGGGATCGAGGACGGCGACGACCGCCGTCGACGGTGCGGGCAGGTGACGTGCGTGCAGGCCGGTGATCAGTTCGCGCGGGTTCCGCAGCAAGGGGATTCCTGCCGCGGCCCACTCGGCGGGCTCCAGCGAGCGGCCCAGCCGGGGTCCGGAGCCCGCGGGCGGCGGAGCGAAGCCGAAGGTCATGATCCTCCCTTCGTCTGCGTGCCCATGGGCGGGCGCGGGCGGGCGTCGGGCAAGGGCGCGCACCGCCACGGCAGTCCGCCGGGCCATGGACGGACGGGGGCGGGAGCACGTCAGATTCTCCCGGCTGCGCCGGTGCGCGGCAACGATCAATTGGCGCCACTGCGCCCCCCACCGGGCGGTGTGCGCCCCTATCCCTGCCCAGCCGCCCTGCCCGTCACGCGCTTATCCCTGCACCGCCAGAACCAGCGGGAGTACGTCCTTCGCCCCTGCCCGGCGCAACAGCCGCGCTGCCACGGCCAGCGTCCAGCCCGTGTCCGCCAGATCGTCGACGAGCAGCACGGGGCCGCCCGCCGAGGCCAGGGCTGTCGCGAGAGCGGGCGGCACGGTCAACGCGCCGTCCAGGGCGCGCAGTCGCTGGGCGCTGTTGGTGCGCGGCAGGTGGGTGTCCGCTTCCGTGTCCCGGTACTCGACCGTGCCCAGCAACGGCATCCGGCCGATCCTCGCGATGTGCTCGCCGAGCGACTGGATCAGCTTGGGCCGGGTGCGGGAGGCGAGCGTGACGACACCCACCGGCCGGGCGGTCGCATCGCGGGCGCCGCCGGCCCAACCGCCCGGCCCCCGGGCCCAGTCGGCCAGCACGGTCACCACGGCGTCCGCCACGTCGTCCGGAACAGGACCGTCCGGCGTGTTCGGAGCGAGGAGCGGCCGCAGCCGGTTGCCCCAGCCGATGTCGGAGAGCCGGCCGAGGGCCCGGCCGGAGGCGGCCTGTTCCCCTGCGGGGATACGGCCTTTGAGGTCCACACCGACTGCCGGCATTCCCGTCGGCCACATCCGCCGGGGCTCGAGCTCGACGCCGGGCCGTCCCAGTTCGCCGCGCGAGGCGTCCAGCGCGGTCGCGGAGACCTCGGCGGTGAAACGGGGCCCCGCGCAGTTGTCGCAGCGACCGCAGGCGGTGGCGCCCTCGTCGTCGAGCTGCCGCCGCAGGAACTCCATCCTGCAGCCCGTGGTGGTGGCGTACTCCCGCATGGCCTGCTGCTCCGCTTCGCGCTGCCGGGCGACCCAGGCGTAGCGCTCGGCGTCATAGGCCCACGGTCGGCCGGTCGCCGTCCAGCCACCGCGCACCCGGTGCACCGCGCCGTCCACGTCGAGCACCTTGAGCATGGTCTCCAGACGGGAGCGCCGCAGCTCCACCTGCGGCTCCAGGGCAGGCAGCGATACCGGCCGGTCGGACGTGGCCAGCACGTCGAGGGTGCGGCGCACCTGCTCCTCGGAGGGGAAGGCGAGGGACGCGAAATATTTCCAGATGGCCTCGTCCTCGCGGCCCGGCAGCAGCAGCACTTCCGCGTGCTCCACTCCGCGGCCTGCGCGGCCCACCTGCTGGTAGTAGGCAATGGGGGACGACGGTGATCCCAGGTGGACGACGAATCCGAGGTCCGGCTTGTCGAAGCCCATGCCGAGGGCGGAGGTGGCGATCAGCGCCTTGACGCGGTTGGCCAGCAGGTCTTCTTCCGCCTGCTGGCGGTCGGCGTTCTCGGTCTTGCCGGTGTACGAGGCGACGACGTGGCCGCGGTGCCGCAGGAAGGCGGTCACTTCCTCGGCGGCGGCGACGGTGAGGGTGTAGATGATGCCGGAGCCCGGGAGCTCGTCGAGGTGGTCGGCGAGCCAGGCCAGCCGGTGGGCGGCGTCAGGCAGTTGAAGGACGCTGAGGCTCAGGCTCTCCCGGTCCAGCGGCCCGCGCAGGACGAGCGCCTCCTCCGAGGTCTCGCCCGTACCCAGTTGCTCGGCGACGTCGGCGGTGACACGCGCGTTGGCGGTGGCGGTCGTGGCGAGCACCGGCACGTCGGGCGGCAGGTCGGCCAGCATGGTGCGCAGGCGGCGGTAGTCGGGGCGGAAGTCGTGGCCCCAGTCGGAGATGCAGTGGGCCTCGTCGACGACCAGCAGGCCCGTGGCGGCCGCGAGCTTGGGCAGCACATTGTCCCGGAAGTCGGGATTGTTCAGGCGTTCCGGTGATACGAGCAGCACGTCCACGGTGCCTGCCGCGACCTCGGCCTGGATGGTGTCCCATTCCTCGGTATTGGCGGAGTTGATCGTGCGCGCGTGGATACCGGCCCGCGCGGCAGCCTCCACCTGGTTGCGCATCAGGGCGAGGAGCGGCGAGACGATCACCGTGGGGCCGCTGCCGCGCTCGCGCAGCAGCGCGGTCGCGACGAAATACACGGCCGACTTGCCCCAGCCGGTCCGCTGGACGACCAGCGCGCGGCGATGGTGGGCGACCAGTGCTTCGATCGCGCGCCACTGATCCTCGCGCAGTCTCGCGGCGCCCGTGGTGTCTCCGACGAGACGGGCCAGGACGGTGTCGGCCGAGGTGCGGAGGTCTTCGTTGGTCATGCCCCCATGCAACACGAGGGCACTGACATCGCGCGACCGCGACCATGAACCTGTGGAAAACGCGGGCGCCGCCGGGAACCGCGGCCCGACGGGAGGGGCACTGTCCACAAGATTCGTACGACAATATGCGGCGGTTATCCACAGGGCTGGTGGGCCGCTACGCAGTCGCGGGACTCTCGGGCCATGACCAAGCACAGTGACTCAGCTCACCCGTTCTCCTCGTCCGCCGACGCGTCCGGCCCCACGGGCCCGCACACGGAGCAGGAGGTCACCCTTCGCAGCCCCGCCGAACTGGCCGACGCCCTGCCGTACTTGCTGGGCTTCGTGCCCGACGACAGCGTCGTCATGGTCGCGCTCCACGGTCCGCGCGGCCGCTTCGGAGGCCGGCTCAGGCTCGGCATTCCCCACACCAGCGAGGAATGGCCCGAGATCTGCGACCAGCTCGCGGAGACCCTCGTCACCGGAAGCAACAAGCGCGGAGCCCGTCCCGACGGCGTCGTTCTCTTCCTCTGCCAGGACCCGGCCTCGGGCGAGACGGCGCGGGAGGTGATGGAGCGACTGCGCCCGCTGGCCCGGTCACTGCATGACGCGTGCGGCCGGTTCGCCATGCCCGTGCACGAGGCGCTGTGCATCTCCGACGGCCGCTTCTGGTCGTACTGCTGCCCCGATCCGCGCTGCTGCCCCGACGAGGGAACACCCCTCGCGACCCCCGGCACCTCGGTCATGGCGGCGGCCGCCACCTACGCCGGCATGGAGATGCGCGGTTCCCTCAGCCAGATGGAAGCGCGGTACGCAGCCCTCACCGGAGCCCGCGCCGAGGAGCAGACGGAGGCGCTGGACGCGGCGGCGATGGCCCTGGTGCCCCGGATCCTCCGCGGTGCCGACTGCGAGACCGTGCGCCGGGAGTCGCTGGATCTGATCCGGGCGGTCATGGGCAGGTTCCATGAGGCCGCCGCGCTCGGCGGCCGAGCGGAAGCCGACGCCCGCGACGACACCCTCCTCACCGCTCAGGAAGCAGCGGCGATCATCATCGGGTTGCAGGACCGTGTCACGCGGGACCGAGCCGCGGAGTGGATGGAGGGCCCCGACCTTCCGGCCGCGCTGCGGCTCTGGCGCGCCCTCGCCCGCCGCTGCGTGCCTCCGTACGCCGAGCACGCCACCGCCCCCGTCACCCTCGCGGGCTGGGTCGCCTGGTCGGCCGGCGACAAGCTCGAAGCCCGGGTCGCCCTGGGGCGGGCCCTCCGCCTCGATCCGGAATACCTCTTCGCCCAACTCCTCCACCGAGCCTGCAACGAGGGCCTCGACCCCGAACCCCTGCGCCGTTGCCTGCGCGCGGAGCAGGCCGATCGCGCGCTGCGCCAGGCCGTCCAGGACGAGGAGAGCAGGGGAAGTACGGCCGAGGCCAAGACGGACGCCCCGCCCGCCCCCGGGTCGACGCGCCGCCGGAGCAGGACGATGAAGCCGACAGCCAACACCCGGCCGGGCGGACCGACCAGTCCCGCCGGAAGGGCGCGCACCCGGCGGGCAGGGGGACAGCAGGGCGCCCGCAGCGGCCAGGACCGCCCCCAGTGACCCCCGCGACAAAGGAGGTGCGTGGCCCGCACCGTGACTTCGGCGGGCCTGGCGCCGTTCATCCGGGTGGCCGCAAACGCTGTCCGTCGATCCGGTCCATGACGCCCGCAGGGGAGTGCAGACAAGTGCAAGGCATCGTCCCCCATGGTCAGCCGACCCGCCGCCCCGCACCGCCCCCACGCACCGGTGTACTCCGTGCCCACGGCCCGCAGCCCGTCCACTCGGCGCTCATCTGCGTAGCGCTGCCTGCCCTCGCCATCTCCGGCGAGCACGGGCAGATGACCGGCCAGGGCCTCGACGGCTTCTACCGTGGCGGCAGGCGGCTCCTCGCCCGATGCCTCGTACGGGTAGGGGGCTCCGAGCCATTGCCTGTGCAGGGGCGGCTGCTCGCCGCCGACCGTGCCCGCTTCGTGGGCACCGTGCGGACCGCCGCTGACTCCGGGCCCGATCCGGCCGTCACCGTCGAACGGCTGCGCATGGCGGAGGGCGTCGAGCGCATCGTCCTGCGCAGCACCGCCGTCCGCCCCCTGAGCCTCCGGGTGGAGGTGTCGCTGGGCACCGACCTGGCCGAACTGGGCGCGGCAGCGGCGGGCCTGACCGGAGCCGAAGTCCCCGCCGCCGTGCACGGCTCCGGGCTGCGGTGGTCGGTGCCCGGCTCCCAGTCGGCGGTCATGGCCGACCCTCCGCCGGACGACACCCTGGCCTCCGCGGGACTGCTGTGCTGGGACGTCGACGTGGCCCCGGGGGGCAGCCGGAGCATCGAGCTGCGGGTGCTCGCGGAGCAGCACGGCGCAATGCGTTCGCCCGAGGCATCGGCATCCTGGGGCAGAACGGGCGCGGCCTGCTGGGGCGACGCGCAGGCGGACGGTGATGATCCACGGGCTGGGATCCTGCTCGCCGCCGCCCTGGACGATCTCCGCGCCCTGCTGGTACGCGACCCCGCGTACCCAGGGGACGCCCACCTCGCCGCGGGAGTCCCCTGGCGCTGCGGCCTCGCTCCCGCCGAGGGCCTGTGGGCGGCCCGTATGACGCTGCCGCTCGGCGTCCGGCTGGCTGCGGGCACGCTGCGCGCCTTGGCGCGCACCCAGCTCCCGGGCCCCGGCCCGGACGGCGGCCGTATCCCTGGGGCGCTGCGCCACGCGGGAGCGCACCTGCCCCCTGGCTGCACGGGCATCGAGGCCACCCTGCTGTTCCCCGTCGTACTCGCCGAGGCCAGGAGGTGGGGACTGCCGGACAGGGAGACGGAAGCGCTGCTGCCCGCCGCCGAGCGGTGCCTGGGGTGGCTGCGCACGGCAGTGGGCGACGACGGGTACCTCGCTGATCCCCTGCCCCGGGGCCCGTACCGCTGCGAAGTGCAGGCCCACGCGCACAGGGCCGCGCTCCTGGGCGCGGAGCTGCTGGAGGCCTACGGCAGGCCCGGAGCCGAGAGCTGGCGGAGCTGGGCGGCCGGACTGCGCCGGCGGTTCCGTGAGGACTTCTGGGTGGAGGACCGGGGTGGTGGCCGCCCGGCCGCCGCCCTCACCCCCCAGGGGCGGCGGATACCGCACTTGGGGAGTGCCGCCGCTCATCTCCTCGACACGGGCCTCCTCGGAGCCGGGGTGCACGCCCCGGGGCTCCTCGACAAGGTGCAGACCGAGCAACTGGCCCGGCTGCTCGGCGGGCCCGCACTCGACTCGGGCTGGGGTTTGCGCAGCCTGGGGGCGAAGGAGCCCGGACACAATCCGTTCGGGCACCGCAGCGGCGCCGTGCGCGTGCACGAGACCGCGGTCGCGGTCTCGGGACTGGCGGCGGCGGGCTATGAGAGGGAAGCAGGTGCACTGCTGCGTGGCGTGGTCGACGCGGCTGACGCCTTCGGTCACCGTCTGCCGGAGATGTATGCGGGGGAGCAGCGCACCAGTGGCAGCATGCCGCTGCCGCATCCGGCGGCCTGCCGGCCGGCCGCCGTCGCGGCTGCTGGCGCGGTGCAGCTGCTGACCGCGCTCGCCGGTGTCCGTCCCGACGTTCCTGCCGGATCCGTGGCGGTCCGGCCGCTCCAGACCGCGCCGCTCGGTGCCTTGCGGTTCACCGGGTTGCGTATCGCCGAGCAGCCGTTCGCCGTACGGATCAGCAGGATGGGGCTCGGCATGGTCGAGGAAGCGCCTGACGGCCTGCAGCTCGGAGTGTGAGGGTGACGCGCGTGAGGGTGTCCGAGGGGGCGCGTCCGGTCCGTCCGCAAGACCCTGTTTATCGTCAAGCAGACGACTATGATCGCGGCATGCCCTACGACCCGTCGGCCTTTCCGCCCTTCGCTGTCACCGTCGACCTGGTCGTGCTCACGGTGCGTCGCCACGCCCTGTGCGCCCTGGCCGTCCGCCGTGGCGAGCCCCCGTACCAGGGCCGTTGGGCACTGCCTGGCGGTTTCGTCCGGGGTGATGAAGACCTGGCGACCGCCGCCGCCCGGGAGCTGGCCGAGGAGACGGGGCTGCATGCCCACGACCCGGCCGGGCCCGCACTCGCCAACGCCGCCCATCTCGAACAGCTCGCCACCTACGGCGACCCCAAGCGCGACCCTCGCATGAGGGTGGTCAGCGTGGCACACCTCGCGCTGGCCCCCGACCTGCCCGCTCCGCGGGCAGGCGGTGACGCGCACAGCGTGCGCTGGGCGCCCGTGGAGGATCTGCTCGACCAAGAGGTGGCTCACGGCCGCGACGGCGAGCAGGCGGCCCCGCTGGCCTTCGATCACGCCCGTATCCTCGCGGACGGCGTCGAGCGCGCCCGCTCCAAGATCGAATATTCCTCGCTGGCCACTGCCTTCTGCCCGCAGGAATTCACCGTCGGCGAGCTGCGCCGGGTGTACGAGGCGGTGTGGGGCGTCGCCCTGGACCCGCGCAACTTCCATCGCAAGGTGACGGGCACCCCGGGCTTCCTCGTGCCCACAGGGGGGACGACGACCCGTCAGGGAGGGCGGCCGGCGCAGCTCTTCCGGGCCGGCGGGGCCACGGTGCTCAACCCGCCGATGCTGCGGCCGGAGGCGTAGGGGCGGCTCGCTCCCGCGGCGGGACACGGGTGACCGGCAGTCGGCATTGCGGACTAATTCGGGCATATCGGGTTACGGTGCTGCCGTACGCCCCAGCGACTTCGCGCGCTGTGCGATCCCCCGGATCCGTTCGGTCCCGGGCCGCTCCGGTCCGGTCGCCGGCCGCGCCGCCGAGCCGTCTCACGCCCTGCGGGAGAAGCCATGATCCAGGCCATCGGACTGACGAGCACTCCCCGCCGCGACCAGCCTCCCGCCGTCGACGACATCACCTTCGAGGCACGCCCCGGGCGGGTGACCGTGCTCCTCGGGGCGGAAGGCGCGGGCAAGACCAGCACTCTGCGGCTCATGCTGCGGCTCGACCCCGGCCGCGGCGTCGCCCTCTTCCGCGGCCGCACCCTCGACCGCGTCGCTCACCCCATGCGGGAGATCGGGGTGCTCCTCGGTGACGTCCCCGGCCATCCCGCCCGCACCGCACGGAGCCACCTGCGCATGCTCAGCGCGGCGGCCGGCGTGCCCGTACGCCGTGCCGACGAGGTGCTGGAGGTGGTGGGGCTCACCGGCCTCGCCGATCAGCGCCTCGACGCCTTCTCCCGTGGCATGGACCGCCGCCTGGGCCTCGCCGCCGCACTGCTCGGCGATCCGCACACCCTGGTCCTCGACGAGCCCGCGTACGAGCTTTCCCCCCGCGAGACCGCATGGCTCCATGGGGTGCTGCGCGGCTTCGCCGAGCAGGGCGGTGCCGTCCTCGTCACCTCCCGCGACGCCTCCGAGGCCGCTCGCATCGCACACCAGGTCGTCACCATCGACCGGGGGCGCCTCGTCGCCGACCAAGAGGCGGCCGCCTTCGCCCGTACGCGGCTCCGCCCCCGCGTCGTGGTGCGTTCGCCGCTCGCACCCCGCCTCGCCCATCTCCTGGAGGCCGAGGCCGACGCCGTGGAGATGCCCCCGGGAGAGCCGCCCATGGAGGTCGTGCACGAGGGCGGCGGCAGGCTGTCGGTCTACGGCGGCAGTTGCGCGGTCGTCGGGGAGACCGCCTACCGGCACGGCATCCTCGTCCACCGCCTGACCGAAGAGACCGGTGACACCGGGCCCGTGACCCCCTTGCCGCGTGCCGACGGCCGTCGGGGCGGCCCCGGTCCCGAGGCGGCTCCGCCCGATGCCGCGTCCGGTGAAGAGCCGGGGGAGCGCGGAACCGGGGCAGCGTCCGGCCCGATGGTCCGGCCCGTCATCGTGCCCCGCCCGCTGCCGCGCCTCCCGGCCCCCGACCCCGTCTGGCCGCTGCGGTACGAACTGCGCCGCGCGACAGGGGCTCCGACCGGCTGGATCGTGACGGCCGCCACCCTCGGCGTCTCCCTTCTGGCCGCCGTGCTGCTCGCCCGCACCGGAGCCCCGGAGCCACGCCTGTTCACCGGCTGGCCGAGCCTGCTGCCCCTGCCCCCGGCGGCGTTCGGCGCCGGGCTCATCGGAGCGCTCTCATTCGGCCAGGAGTTCCGCTACCCCGCGCTGGCGCCGGACCAGGGCACCGTCCCCCGCCGTCTCGGACTGCTCGGGGCCAAGCTCGCGGTCACCGGTGCGGCCGCCGTGCTCCTCGCGCTCGTCGCGGTGCTCCTCGACGCGGTCGTGGTGCGGCTGCTCTACGGCGACGAGGCGGTCGTCGCCCCCGCGGGCTGGGCCGTCGGGCTCGCCGGCTGCGCCTGCCTGGCCCTCGGCTGCGCGTGGGCCGGCCTCCTCGCCGGCGGGCTGTTCCGCTCCACCGCTCTGGGGCTGGTCGCGGTGCTGGCGGTGCCGACCCTCGTGATGCCGCTCCTCGGCAGTGTGCTGGCCGAGCCCGCGGCCCGGTCCCTCATCGGACTTCCCGAGCGGCTGCGCGCGGCCGCGGTCGTCCAGTGGCCGTCCGAGATGGACACCGGAATCTCGGCGGCCTTGCGGTTGGTGTCCCAGCCCGTCGGCTGGGCGCTCGCGTTGTCGCTCGCGGGGTTGCTCGGCGCGTACGTCCTCACCGTGTTCCGAGGGGGCCCGAGGTGACGGCGCGCGCCGGGGTGCTCATGCCGCCGCGCTCACGCTCCGGAATCCAGACTGGCGCCAGGCGCCGATGTCGTCACGCTCCGCATTCACGCCACCCCAGAGAGTGCCCGGTTATGTCCATTTGGTCGTCAATTGTGAGGTAATGGGCGATCACCCTTTCGTGTGCTTTTCACCAAAGACCTCAAGGGACTTCGAGGTGTCGCCGACAAAGGAGGCGTGAGTACCCTTGCGCACACCATGATGACCGCGGCTCGCCCCGCCGACACCGGCCTCGCAGGCCCGGGCGAGCTTGACCGTTACCCCTACGCGGAGACCCCAGGGGTCGACCGCGGGGCCTCGCCTGCCTGGGACGGCGAGGCGGAGCTGAGCCGGGCAGGCCGCCGCGCGGCCGGCAGTCGCGGCCGAGGGCTGCACGGCCAGCTCGTCCAGCAGCTCGGCCAGATGATCGTCTCCGGCGATCTGGGAGCTGACCGTCCGCTCGTCCCCGAGGAGATCGGCCAGCGGTTCGAGGTCTCCCGCACCGTCGTCCGCGAGTCCCTGCGCGTCCTCGAGGCCAAGGGCCTGGTCAGCGCACGTCCCAACGTCGGCACCCGGGTCCGCCCCGTCAGCGACTGGAACCTGCTCGACCCCGACATCATCGAGTGGCGGGCCTTCGGCCCCCAGCGCGAGGATCAGCGCCGCGAGCTCAGCGAGCTCCGCTGGACCATCGAGCCGCTCGCGGCCCGGCTCGCCGCCGGACACGGGCGCGAGGACGTCCAGCAGCGCCTCGCCGACATGGCCGAGATCATGGGGCACGCGCTGGCGCAGGGTGACTCGCTCACCTTCTCGCGCGCCGACTCCGAGTTCCACTCGCTGCTGCTCCAGGTCGCGGGGAACCGCATGCTGGAGCACCTCGCCGGCATCGTCTCCTCCGCCCTGCACGTCTCGGGCGCGCCCTCGGCCGGCTGTGACCGCCCCACGGAAGCAGGCGTGGGCCATCACCTCCGGATCGTCGACGCCGTGGGCGCGGGGGACGCCGCCGGGGCGGAAGCTGCGATGCGTCAACTGCTCGTCGCCCACCCGGACGTCGAGCGCGTGGTGCCGGCCCCTCGCGAGCACTGACCGCGCGAAAGAGCGGAACGGCGCCGGCGGGTCGCACGGACGGGCCGCATGCGCGAGACCGTGTCCACGGCTCGCGCGTACGGCCGCGCGTCCGGGTTGCCCGCGCGAGCCGTTGTGGACGAACGGCACATGGCGCCCCCGGAACTCGGGCGGGGGCGCATCGGGGTGTTCTGTCTGCTGAAGTGGCTTTATATCCCTTATGGGGTGTGACTCGGGCCACGAGGATTGGGCGTAACGCTCTTTGAGGCAGTGCGATGACTAAAGAGGTGGCAGCCGCGGAAGGAATACGGGCCTCGTTCGAGGCGCTGAGTCCCTCTGCATTCACCACCCGCGCCGCCGGTTCATCCTTGCCGGCGGTCGTCGGAACCGGGTCCTCGTCCAGAGGGGGCCGGGACCGAAAGCCGTTTCCATCGTTCCGAGAGGTTGTTCGTGTCGGCCAGCACATCCCGTACGCTCCCGCCGGAGATCGCCGAATCCGAGTCTCTGATGGCGCTCATCGAGCAGGGAAAGGCCGAGGGGCAGATCGCCGGCGACGACGTGCGTCGGGCCTTCGAGGCTGACCAGATTCCGCCAACCCAGTGGAAGAATGTTCTGCGCAGCCTCAACCAGGTCCTCGACGAGGAGGGTGTGACGCTGATGGTCAGTGCCGCCGAGGCGCCCAAGCGCACCCGCAAGAGCGTCGCAGCGAAGAGCCCGGCGAAGCGCACCGCCACCAAGGCCGTGGCGTCCAAGACGGTCACGGCACGCCAGACCGCGTCCGCGACGTCCGCCCCGGACGCGTACGGCGACGATGACGATGCCGTGGGCTCGCCCGTGAAGAAGGCCGCCACCAAGAAGGCGGCGGCAAAGAAGACGGTGGCCAAGAAGGCCGCCGTGAAGAAGACGGCGGCCAAGAAGACCGCCTCCAAGAAGGATGCCGACGAGCTGCTCGAGGATGAGCTCGTCGACGAGACCCCCACCCCGGGCAAGGGTGGTGAGGAAGAGGACGAGACCGGCGAGAACAAGGGCTTCGTCCTGTCCGACGAGGACGAGGACGACGCGCCCGCGCAGCAGGTCGCGGTGGCCGGTGCCACCGCCGACCCGGTCAAGGACTATCTCAAGCAGATCGGCAAGGTCCCCCTCCTCAACGCCGAGCAGGAGGTCGAGCTCGCCAAGCGCATCGAGGCGGGCCTGTTCGCCGAGGACAAGCTTGCGAACTCCGACAAGCTCGCGCCCAAGCTCAAGCGTGAGCTGGAGATCATCGCCGAGGACGGGCGCCGCGCCAAGAACCACCTGCTGGAGGCCAACCTCCGACTCGTGGTCTCCCTGGCCAAGCGCTACACCGGCCGCGGCATGCTCTTCCTGGACCTCATCCAGGAGGGCAACCTCGGTCTGATCCGTGCCGTCGAGAAGTTCGACTACACCAAGGGCTACAAGTTCTCGACGTACGCGACCTGGTGGATCCGCCAGGCCATCACGCGCGCGATGGCCGACCAGGCCCGCACCATCCGTATCCCGGTGCACATGGTCGAGGTCATCAACAAGCTCGCGCGTGTCCAGCGCCAGATGCTCCAGGACCTGGGCCGCGAGCCCACCCCGGAGGAGCTGGCCAAGGAGCTCGACATGACCCCCGAGAAGGTCATCGAGGTCCAGAAGTACGGCCGTGAGCCGATCTCCCTCCACACCCCCCTGGGTGAGGACGGCGACAGCGAGTTCGGTGACCTCATCGAGGACTCCGAGGCGGTCGTGCCGGCCGATGCCGTCAGCTTCACCCTCCTCCAGGAGCAGCTGCACTCCGTCCTGGACACGCTCAGCGAGCGTGAGGCGGGCGTCGTCTCGATGCGCTTCGGTCTCACCGACGGTCAGCCGAAGACCCTCGACGAGATCGGCAAGGTCTACGGGGTGACGCGTGAGCGCATCCGTCAGATCGAGTCGAAGACGATGTCGAAGCTGCGTCACCCGTCCCGCTCCCAGGTCCTGCGCGACTACCTGGACTGACGGACGGACCCGTCGAATCAGCAGGTCCCGAAGGCCCGGGCCTCCCTCGTGGGGGCGCCGGGCCTTCGGGCTTTCCGCGTGGCCAAGCGCGAATTCGGAGTACGCCCGTCCGGCTTCGGGATGCGGTGATCGGCGCGCGGGTTGACCCTGGGTGTGCAAGGAACTCCGCACCGTCAGGAGACCGCATGCGTTCCCTGAGCTATCCGCTGGCCGGCGCCGTCGCGCTGCTGCTCGCGGTCCCCGCTCCGGCAGCGGCGGACCGGGGGGTCATCGGTGGACAGTCCGTGCGAGCCTCGGACGCGCCCTGGGCCGTGGCTCTGGCGAGCCGCCAGCGGTTCGGGGTCGCCCGGTCGGGACAGTTCTGCGGCGGCGTCGTGGTGGGCCCCAGGACGGTCGTCACGGCGGCGCACTGCCTGAGCCACGAAGTGCTCGGCATGGACGTGAGCGAGGCGAAGGACCTCCGGATCATCAGCGGCCGGGACGATCTGCGCGGAGTGTCCGGCTTCGAGCTGGAGCTCCGCGACACCTGGGTCAATCCGGGGTACGACGCCGGTACCAACGCGGGCGATGTCGCCGTGCTCACCCTGAAGGAGCCGGTGCCCGGGGGGCGCGTCCTCCCGATGGCGCAGTCGGGTGACTCGGTGTACCGGACGGGTACGCCGGCCATGGTCTACGGGTGGGGCGACGTGTACGGCGACGGCACCTACTCGGAGACGCTCCGTACCGCCAAGCTGCTCGTGCTGGACGACGCCCTGTGCGAGCGGGCGTACCCGGGGAGCGCGGAGGGTGTCTACCGCCGGGGTTCGATGCTGTGCGGCGGGCTGCCGGACGGCGGCAAGGACGCCTGCCAGGGCGACAGCGGCGGGCCGCTGGTCGCGCGGGGGAGGCTGATCGGGCTGGTGTCCTGGGGCAGCGGTTGCGCCCAGAAGGGTCATCCAGGGGTCTACACGCGGATCTCGGCGGTCAAGTCGCTGGTGGCGGCACGTGTGGCCGAAGGGGCGAAGCAAGCCGCTCCAGCCGCGGCTCAGGCGGCCGAGCCGCCCCTCCGCACCGCGGCCCCGGAGCAAACCGGGACTCCGGTACTGCCTCCGACCGTCCAGCAACTCGTGTCGCGGGCTGTCCCGAGGGGCGTGCGCCATCACCTCAGGGCGCGGCCGGGAAGGCGGCGGTGAGGCCGTGGAGAGGTCCGGTGGGGCGCGTGCGGACACGAGAGCGGGCGACCTCCCCCGTGGGGGTGGCCGCCCGCCGCTGCCCGGCCCTGGATGGCCGGACCTCGCTCGTCGTCGGATGCGATGTGTCAGCGTTCCATTGCGGACTCAACGGTCCTCGTCGGACGCGGACGCCGGAGAGGCGGTGAGCCGCTCCGTCTCGTCCTGTATCTCCGCGGCGATCTTCTTGAGTTCTGGCTCGAACTTACGCCCGTGGTGGGCGCAGAAGAGCAGTTCGCCGCCGCTCATGAGAACGACGCGCAGGTAAGCCTGAGCGCCGCACCGGTCGCAGCGGTCAGCGGCCGTCAGCGGGCTCGCGGGGGTCAGAACAGTAGTCACGTCGCCTCTTCTCTAGCTCGACGAGCTGTCGTACCAGGGTCAACATCCAACCAGGCCGAAAACGTTCCCGCTCGCGGCTTTTCCTCGAAAGTTCCTTCCGAG
Organism: Streptomyces sp. NPDC020379; assembly: GCF_044387105.1. Classification (NCBI taxonomy): domain Bacteria; kingdom Bacillati; phylum Actinomycetota; class Actinomycetes; order Kitasatosporales; family Streptomycetaceae; genus Streptomyces; species Streptomyces sp. NPDC020379. Next base: position 50,711 of record NZ_JBIRVR010000025.1, on the reverse strand, counting down.
TGGGCCAGATCTTGACGGTTGGCGGCGAATGAGCCGTATTGCGTGGGCTTACGGTTTCACGTCGCTGGGGGTCTTTGGTCCTGCCCGGCCGGCTTGCCGGGTTGTTCTTGAGGACGTGCCCGGAGCCTAAATGGTTCATGCCTCCAAGGGAACGTGATGTGCACGTCACTCCATCGAGTCATCGAACGTGTGATCGACTCTGGACTAGCATGGGCATTCCTACGGGTGGCTGCGCAAAGGCTCTACCAGGCCTCGGTACCCTCTGAACGGCGACCGAGCCATGACCGCGCCCGACCGGGGCCGAAAAAGAAATTCAGCGAGGAGCGAACCGCGTGACCGCCGATATGTCCGTGCCGTCCACTGCGTTGCTGACCGGGGCAGACCGGGACGGATCCAACTACACCGCGCGGCACCTGCTCGTCCTCGAGGGGCTCGAGGCCGTTCGCAAGCGTCCCGGTATGTATATCGGCTCCACCGACAGTCGTGGCCTGATGCACTGCCTCTGGGAGATCATCGACAATTCCGTCGACGAGGCTCTGGGCGGATTCTGCGACCGGATCGACGTGGTCCTCCACGACGACGGCTCGGTGGAGGTCCGGGACAACGGCCGTGGCATCCCCGTGGACGTCGAGCCCAAGACCGGGCTGTCCGGTGTCGAGGTCGTGATGACCAAGCTGCACGCGGGCGGCAAGTTCGGCGGCGGCTCGTACGCCGCCTCCGGTGGTCTGCACGGCGTGGGCGCCTCCGTCGTCAACGCGCTCTCCGCCCGGCTGGACGTGGAGGTGGACCGGAACAGCCGGACCCACGCGATCAGCTTCCGGCGCGGCGTGCCCGGCATCTTCACCGAGTCCGGCCCGGACGCGCCCTTCGACCCGGCCAACGGCCTCCTGAAGGGCAAGAAGGTCCCCAAGGCCCGCACCGGCACCCGTATCCGCTACTGGGCGGACCGCCAGATCTTCCTCAAGGACGCGAAGCTCTCCCTGGAGACGCTGTACGGCCGCGCTCGGCAGACCGCCTTCCTGGTGCCGGGGCTGACCATCGTCGTCCGTGACGAGCGGGGCCTCGACGGCGCGGACAGCACCGAGGAGACGTTCCGCTACGAGGGCGGCATCAGTGAGTTCTGCGAGTATCTCGCGCAGGACAAGGCCGTGTGCGACGTGCTGCGGCTGAGCGGCCAGGGCACCTTCAAGGAGACCGTGCCGGTCCTCGACGACCGCGGGCACATGACCCCGACCGAGGTCACCCGCGAGCTCGGCGTGGACATCGCGCTCCGCTGGGGCACGGGTTACGACGCGACGGTGAAGTCCTTCGTCAACATCATCGCCACCCCCAAGGGCGGCACGCATGTGGCCGGATTCGAGCGGTCGATCACCAAGACGGTCAACGAGGTGCTCCGTTCGTCGAAGCTCCTGCGGGTCGCCGAGGACGACGTCGTCAAGGACGACGCGATGGAGGGCCTCACGGCCGTCGTGACGGTCCGCCTGGCGGAACCGCAGTTCGAGGGGCAGACCAAGGAGGTCCTGGGCACCTCGGCCGCCTCCCGGATCGTGGCGAACGTCGTGGCCAAGGAGCTCAAGGCGTTCCTGGCCTCCACCAAGCGCGACGCCAAGCAGCAGGCGCGGGCCGTGCTGGAGAAGATCGTCGCCGCGGCCCGTACGCGCATCGCCGCCCGGCAGCACAAGGAGGCCCAGCGGCGGAAGACGGCCCTGGAGTCCTCCTCGCTGCCGGCCAAGCTCGCCGACTGCCGCAGCGACGACGTCGAGCGCAGCGAGCTGTTCATCGTCGAGGGTGACTCGGCGCTCGGCACGGCGAAGCTGGCCCGGAACTCCGAGTTCCAGGCACTGCTGCCGATCCGCGGCAAGATCCTCAATGTCCAGAAGTCGTCGGTCTCCGACATGCTCAAGAACGCCGAGTGCGGCGCGATCATCCAGGTGATAGGAGCGGGGTCCGGCCGGACCTTCGACATCGACGCGGCACGCTACGGCAAGGTGATCTTCCTCGCCGACGCCGATGTGGACGGCGCGCACATCCGCTGCCTGCTGCTGACCCTCTTCCAGCGCTACATGCGGCCCATGGTGGAGGAGGGAAGGGTCTTCTCGGCGGTGCCGCCGCTGCACCGGGTGGAGCTGACGCAGCCTAAGAAGGGACAGGACAAGTACATCTACACCTACTCCGACAGCGAGCTGCGGCAGACGCTTATGGAGCTGGAGCGGAAGAACGTCCGCTACAAGGAGGGCATCCAGCGCTACAAGGGTCTCGGTGAGATGGACGCCGACCAGCTCGCGGAGACCACGATGGACCCGCGCCATCGCACGCTGCGGCGCATCAACATCAGCGACCTGGAAGCGGCGGAGCGCGCTTTCGATCTCCTGATGGGCAACGAGGTCGCCCCCCGCAAGGAGTTCATCACCAACTCCGCCGCCACGCTGGACCGCTCGCGCATCGACGCCTGACGCACCGCCGCCTGTCAGCACACCTTCCTCCGACAGGCGCCGTGGCGGCGCCCGCGCGTCCGCCGGGATCCACGCGCTAGTGGTCCGGTGGCCGCTGCGGCGCCGGAGGCGCGTGTGCCGGCACGGAGCCTCCACCCCCGGGTGGAGAGCGAGCTCCACCCGGGCCTCCACCCAGGCTCCACCCGAAGCCCACCCGTGAGCCGATCCCGGCTGCGAGCCGGATCCGTAGCGTCGGATGCGTTGAATCGTTCGCGCTCGTCCACGCTCCGCGGAGGGTTGTCCCATGTCCGGCTTTTTCGATGTCGCAGTGATCGTCGGGGTCTGCGCGATCGTGCTCGTCCGGCAGGCGAGGCCGCGCAGGGTGGCGACCGATGCCCGGCGCTGGTGGCTCCTTCCCGCGGTGCTCGTCGCCCTGGCCGTCCGGCAGCCGGGGCTGATCGACGCCGGGCACCGCGCCGCGTCCGTGGGTCTGCTGGCCGGCGGTGTGCTGGCGGGGCTCGCCACCGGCGCCGCGTGGGCCTGGACCACCCGAATATGGTCCGACGAGTCCGGGGCCCTCTGGGCCCGGGGCGGCAAGGCCACGGCCGCGATATGGCTCGGCGGGGTGGCCCTGCGCGTCGCGCTCTACGGTCTGGGGGCGCTGGCCGGGGTCCACCAGGGCGGCGCCGCGACGATGATGACCGTCGCGGCCGTGCTCCTGGCCCGCTCCGGGGTGCTGGCCCACCGGGCCCAGGGCTTCCGCCCGGCGTACGGTGTCCCTGCCGGTGGCTGAGGCCCGAGTCGCGGCGGAGGGACATCACGTGCCGATGGAGAACTGGACCGAGTGGCCGGCCCGTGAGGCGCTTTCGCGGATGGGAGTGCCACTGCGGCGCCAGGTCATGAGCTGGGTGGTACGGCTTGGCCTGCTCGGCCTGGTCCTGTGGGGGGTGCTGAGCGATCACCTGCTGCACGGGTGGGGATTCGTCGCCCTGGCCGTCGGCCTGATCGTCTGCGTCGCCGGGGTCCGGGTCTACTACGGCACGACACTCGCCCAGCGGCTGTGGCCGTCTCTGGGGGTGCTGGCGGTGCTGTACGCGGTCGGTACGGGATCCCAGGCGGCGGGGGTGCACACGCCGGCCGCGGTGCTCTGGTGCCTGTGCGCGCTCGTCGCGATGGAGCGGCTACCGATGCTCTACGGAGTGGGCGTCTCCGTGGTCGCCATGGGGTCGTACGCCCTGGCGAGCGCGGACCGCCCGACGGTGGCCGCGCTGACGGCGCTGGGGCTGCCCGTCCTGGGGTACGCGCTTCGGCTGGACGAGGAGGCGCGGGGGGCCGGGTTCCGGTTGCTGGCGCAGGAGCGGGCGGCCCGCCGGGCGGAGGCCGAGTCGGCGGCCCTCGCCGAACGGGCCCGGATCGCCCGGGAGATCCACGATGTGCTCGCCCACAGCCTCTCCGCGCAGATGGTGCACCTGGAGGCGGCGCGGCTGCTCATCGAGAGGGGGGAGGACCGGCAGCGGATCCTGGAGCGGGTGGTGGCGGCCCGGGGTATGGCGCGCGAGGGGCTGGCCGAGACCCGGCAGGCGCTCTCCGCGCTGCGCGGCGAGATGTCCCGGGTCGAGGATTTCCTCAGGGACGCGTCCGCGTCCGAAGGAGCGCGCTTCGAAGTGGCGGGGGAGCCCAGGGGCCTGCCGGCGGAGGCCGGGCTGACGGTGCGCAGGGTCGCCCAGGAGGCCCTGACCAATGTCCGCAAGCACGCGCCCGGTGCGGATGTGCAGATGAGATTCACCTATCTGGAGGGCGAGGTGGAGCTGTGGGTCCGTGACGGGGGCGGGCATGTGGATTCCGGTGACCTCGCGGCGTCCGGTGCCGGGTACGGTCTGCTGGGGATGCGCGAGCGCGCCGAGCTGCTCGGCGGCACGCTGGAGGCCGGACCGGCCGGACCTGGGCAGGAGGGCTTTGTGGTGCGTTTGCGGGTGCCGGCATGACGGACGGCACGATCGGTGGCGATGGAGCGGGCGGCGCGGGAGGAGCGAGCGGTCCTCAGGCCGCGCCGGGTGCGGGCGGGGAAGGGAGTGCGGGGGCTCCGGGCTCGGCCGGGGTGGGCGGCGCCGAAGTCCGTGATGTGGCGCGGGTCGTGGTGGCCGACGATCAGACCGTGGTGCGCGAGGGGATCGTGATGCTGCTCGGGCTGCTGCCGGGGATCGAGGTCGTGGGGGCGGCGGCCGATGGCCATGAGGCGGTGCGGATGGTGGCCGAACTCGCCCCCGACGTGGTGCTGATGGACCTGAGGATGCCGCGGTGCGACGGTGTGGAGGCAACGCGGCGGATTCGCGACGAGCACCCTTCGACCCAGGTCGTGATCCTCACCACCTACGGCGACGACGACTCGCTCTTTCCCGCGCTCAGGGCCGGAGCGCGCGGGTATCTCACTAAGGATGCCGGCGGGGAGGAGATCGTGCGGGCGGTGCGGCATGTGATGTCGGGGGAGGCGGGGCTCTCGCCCAATGTCCAGCGGCGGTTGCTGGAGCGGCTCTCCGTGTCCGGGGAGGGAGGCTCACCGGACCGTACGGCCGGCGCGGGGCCGCCGCCCCTCGGCGGATCCGCCCAGGGTGTGCCGCCGCGCCGGGAGTTGCCGGACGGGCTGACGGCGCGTGAGGCGGAGGTGCTGTCCCTGGTCGCCGAGGGGCTGTCCAACGCCGAGATCGCCCGCCGGTTGCATGTCAGCACGGCGACGGTGAAGACGCACATCAACAACCTCTTCGCCAAGACGGGGGTGCGGGACCGCGCGCAGGCCGTGCGGTATGCCTTCCGCTACGGGATCGTGGTGCCGCCCGATCCGCACCGGAGCTGATGGATGGTCAAGTGAGGTGTGGGGCCGGTGTGCTCAGCGGTTCGTCCAGGCGTAGCGGTGTTCCGGGCGTCCGGTTTCGCCGTATTTGAGGGTGAGATGGAGTCTGCCGGATTCCTCCAGGCGTTTGAGGTAGCGCTGGGCGGTGGAGCGGCTCAGGCCCGCGCGGGTGGCGACCTCGTGGGCCGACAGCGGCCGCGCGGCGTCCGAGAGCACACGGCGGATCAGTTCGGCGGTGGGCGCGGAGTGCCCCTTCGGCAAGGGGGCGCTGGTGGCCGCGGTGCGCAGGGTGCCGAAGATGCGGTCGACCTGGTCCTGGCCTGCCTCGTGCGCGTCGTCGAGGGTCCGGCGCAGCTGGGCGTACGCCTCCAGCTTCACCCGCAGCCCCGGGAAGGTGAACGGCTTGACCAGGTATTGCAGGGCGCCGAAGCACATCGCCGCCTGCACGGTCGCGACGTCCCGGGAGGCCGTCACCATGATCACGTCGGTGAGGTGGCCGCGCTGGCGCATCCGGCGCACCAGGCAGAGCCCTGTCTCGTCGGGCAGGAAGTGGTCCAGGAGCATCAGGTCGATGCCTCCCTGTTCGAGCACGGCCAGGGCCTGCGCCGCGGTGTGGACCTTGGCGGCGACATGGAAGCCGGGCACGCGCGCGACATACGCGGCGTTGATCTCGGCGACGCGGAAATCGTCGTCCACCACCAGGACCTCGATCATTTACTTCACCTCTTCGAGTGAGCGCACTGCTTCGGGCAACTCCACGGTGAACACCGCGCCGCCGCCTTCCCGTTCGTCTGCCCGTGCCGATCCTCCGTAGCGCTCGGCCAGCCTTCTGACGAGGGAGAGGCCGAGTCCGCGGCGGCGGTGCGGGGGCGGTTCCTTGGTGGACCAGCCGTCGGCGAAGACGAGTTCGCGGTCGGCGGGGGGTACCCCGGGGCCGTTGTCGGTGACCCGCACGATCAGCGCGGCGCCCACCGTCCGCAGCTCCACTTCCACGAACGGTTCTCCGTCGGTCCGGCCGGCGGTCGCGTCCAGCGCGTTGTCGACGAGGTTGCCCAGGACGGTGACCAGGTCGCGGGGGTCGACCACCCGGTCGGGCAGCCGGGTGCGCGGGCTCACCCGCAGCGCCACGCCGCGCTCGGCCGCGACCGCGCTCTTGCCCACCAGCAGCGCGCCGACCAGCGGATCGCGCACCCGCTCGGCGACCTGCTCGGCCGTGGCCCGGTGCGCGCCCGTCACCTCCGCCAGGAACTCGGCGGCCTCGTCGTAGAGTTCCAGCTCCAGCAGGCCGACCAGGGTGTGCAGCCGGTTGGCGTGCTCGTGGTCCTGGGCGCGCAGCGCGTCGGTCAGGCCGCGGGTGCCGTCGAGCTCCCGGCGGAGCTGCTCCAGTTCGGTGCGGTCGCGCAAGGTGGCCACGGTGCCCCCGTCGGCGGTGTCCATCCGGTTGGCGACCAGGACCCGCCCGTCCCGGACGGTGAGCAGGTCCGTGCCCGTCACCCGCCCGGCCAGCACGTCCGTGGTGCGGCCGGGTGGCAGGACGCTGTCCAGCGGCTGACCGGTCGCGTCCGGCCCGAGCCCGAGCAGCCGCTGGGCCTCGTCGTTGACGAGCCGTACGCGGCCGTGCCGGTCGAGGGCCACCACGCCTTCGCGGATGCCGTGCAGCATCGCCTCGCGCTCGTCCAGCAGGGCGGATATCTCGGTGAGCGCGATGCCGCGGGTGCGCTTGCGCAGCCGCCGGGAGACGGCGAGCGCCGCCAGCGCCCCGGCCCCCAGGGCGGCACCGGCGTACAGCAGGATGCCCGGCACCGCGTGGACCAGCAGCGCGTGCACGTTGTCGTAGGCGATGCCGACGGAGACGGCGCCGACGACGGCGCCCTCGCTGTCGCGCAACGGCACCTTGCCGCGTGCCGAGCGGCCGAGGGTGCCCTTGGCGATGCCCTTCCACTCCTGCCCGCTCAGGACCTTGCCGGGGTCGGTGCTGACCCGTTCGCCGATCCGGGTGGGTGAGGGGTGGGAGTAGCGGGTGCCCTGGAGGTCGACGACCACCACATAGCTGGCGCCCGTGGCCAGCCGGATGCGTTCGGCCGCGGTCTGTACGGGCCCTTGCGGGGTGGGCAGTCCGGCCAGCAGTTCACGGGCGATGCGGGGCTGGGCGGCGGTGGCCTGCGCTATGGCCAGCGCCTGCCGCTCGGCCTGGTCGTCCAACTGTGCGCCGAGGGGCGCGAGGAAGAGCCCGGCGGCCAGCCCGGTCACCCCGGTGATGATCAGCAGTTGGGCGAGCAGCACCTGGGCGAAGACACGGCGGGGCCACCGGGGGCGCATAGGGGTCCCTTTCGTTTTCGTCCTGCGGTGCCACCAGAACGTAGCCGGACGACCGGTCAGTGGCCGGTTCCGTAGCGCTTTCGTTGTTCTACCGCGAGCAAAACGAGCAGAACAGGGTTCGTGCCCTCAAGTCGCACAGCGCTCACAAGGCTGTCCGCGCGGGGCGCGCCGCGCCTACCGTCCAGCACCGCCCCGAGGGACCGCGGGGCGGACGAGCCGGGCACAGGAGGCGCCACGATGAACAGCGGGACGACCGACGACGCTACCCCCAGCGGGACTCCACCGGGCCGGTATCCGGCCATCGAGCTGCGCGGCGCCACCAAGGTGTTCCGGACCCCTTCGGGCGCGGCGCACACGGCCGTGCGCGATCTCGATCTGACCGTGGAGCGCGGCGAGTTCGTGGCCGTGGTGGGGCCCACCGGCTGCGGGAAGTCGACCACCCTCACCCTGGTCAGCGGGCTGGAGGAGCCGTCCGAGGGCGAGGTGCTCATCGACGGCGGACCTGTGACGGGGATCCGGCCGGAGGTCGGGTTCGTCTTCCAGCAGGACGCGGTGTTCCCCTGGCGCACGGTCCTGTCCAATGTGATGGCCGGCCCGCGCTTCCGTGGCGTGCCGAAGGCGGAGGCGCGCGAGCGGGCCCTCGACTGGCTCGGCCGGGTGGGTCTGGCGGCCTTCGCCGACCGCTATCCGCACCAGCTCTCCGGTGGCCAGCGCAAGCGCGTGGCGCTGGCCCAGACCTTTGTCGGTGACCCCTCGATCCTGCTGATGGACGAGCCGTTCTCCGCGCTCGACGTGCAGACCCGCGCGCTCATGTCGGACGAGCTCCTGGAGCTGTGGGGCGGTGGACGGCCCGGCGGAACGGCCGCGTCCGTCGTCTTCGTCACCCATGACCTGGAGGAGGCCATCGCGCTGGCCGACAAGGTGGTCGTGATGACCGCCGGCCCGGCCACCGTCAAGGAGGTCTTCCCCGTCCGGCTGCCGCGGCCCCGGAAGGTCGAATCCATCCGTCTGGAGGCGGAGTTCGTCGAGATCTACCGCGAGATCTGGTCCTCGCTCGGCGAAGAGGTCCGCATCACACGGGAGAGGGGTGCCGAGCGTGTCGCATGAGTCGATTCCGTCCCGTACCGCCGTCGTCCCCGCCGCGGCGGCGCCGAAGAGCGCGACGGGCCGTACGGAGGCCCGGGCCAGGGCCGCCCGGCACCGGAAGCTGCTGGTCCTCGCCGTGCGGGTGCTGCTGCTCGCCGTCGCGCTCGGGGCCTGGGAACTGATGGCCCGTCATAAAATCATCGACCCCTTCAACTTCTCGATGCCGTCGGAGATCTGGGACCAGATCGTGCAGTGGACGGCCCACGGCACCGCCCAGGGCTCGCTCGGCGAGCAGGTCTGGTACACGCTCTACGAGGCCCTGTTCGGCTGGGTCATCGGCGTGACGGGCGGTGTGGCGCTCGGCATCGCGCTCGGCCGGGTGCGCTTCCTGGCCGACGTCCTCGGCCCGTACATCAAGATCCTCAACGCGCTGCCGAGGATCGTCCTCGCGCCCATCTTCCTCATCTGGTTCGGCCTGGGCCCTGCCTCCAAGGTCGCCTCGGCCGTGGTGCTGGTCTTCTTCCCCGTCTTCTTCAACGCGTTCCAGGGGGCGCGGGAGGTGGACCGCAACCTCGTCGCCAACGCCCGGATCCTGGGCGCGAGCAACCGCCGGGTGACCCTTCAGGTCGTCGTCCCGTCCGCCACGTCCTGGATCTTCACCAGCCTTCATGTGAGCTTCGGGTTCGCGCTGATCGGAGCCATCGTCGGCGAGTACATCGGGGCGACGAAGGGGATCGGGCTGCTCGTCTCCAACGCGCAGAACACGTTCAACTCGGCCGGGGTGTACGCGGCGATGGTCATCCTCGCGGTGGTCGCGCTGCTGGCGGAAGGGCTGCTGACCTTCGCGGAGCGGCGGCTGTTCCGCTGGAAGGCCATCCAGTCGGGGGCCGACGGCTGAGGCCGCGCCGGACGCCTGCGGGGCCTGTCGTCCCGGGCCCTCGTCCCCCCTTCACCCCTCACCCGAAGGATCCACCCGTCATGCGTTCAACCAGCAGTACGCGCCTCCGCTTCGCGGCCGCCGCCGTGGCCCTCGTGACCGTCCTCGCCGGCTGTGCCGACGAGGTGTCCGGAAACGGCGCGAACTCCGGCGGCGGCAAGGCCTCCGGCAAGACCGTGAAGATCATGGTCGGCGGTCTCGACAAGGTCATCTATCTGCCGGCGGTGCTCACCCAGCGGCTCGGCTTCTTCCAGGAGCAGGGTGTCGACGTCCAGCTCCTCACCGAACCGGCCGGAGTGCAGGCCACCACGGCCCTGGTCGCCGGCGAGGTGCAGGGCGTCGTCGGCTTCTACGACCACACCCTCGACCTCCAGGCGAAGGGGAAGCGGGTGGAGTCGGTGGTCCAGCTCGCCCGGACGCCGGGGGAGGTGGAGATCGTCTCGAGGAAGGCGGCGGGTGATCTCACCTCACCCGCGGACTTCAAGGGGAAGAAGCTGGGGGTCACCGGACTCGGCTCCTCCACCGACTTCCTGACGAAGTATCTGGCCGTGCGCAACGGCGTGAAGGTCAGTGATGTCACGCCGGTCGCCGTCGGCGCGGGCCAGACCTTCGTCTCCGCGCTCCAGCAGGGCTCCATCGACGGCGGGATGACCACCGACCCGACCGTGGCCCAGGTCCTCGCCCAGGGCACCGGCAAGGTGCTGGTCGACCTGCGGACGCCCGAGGGTTCGCGGGCCGCGCTCGGCGGGCTCTACCCCGCGTCGAGCCTCTACATGAACACCTCGTGGGTCAACGGTCACAAGGAGACCACCCAGAAGCTCGCCGACGCCTTCGTGAAGACCCTGGCGTGGATGGCCTCGCACAGCCCCGAGGAGATCGCCGCCAAGATGCCCGCCGACTACGCCAAGGGCGGCAAGGACCTCTACGTCCAGGCCGTCAAGAACACCCTGCCCATGTTCACCCGGGACGGTGTGATGCCCGACGACGGGCCGAGGACCGTGCACGACGTGCTCAAGGCGTTCAACCCCACGATCCGCGACGCCGACATCGACCTGGAGAAGACCTACACGACGGAGTTCGTCAGGAAAGCGGGGTGACGGACACGACATCCATCCGGGCCGGGGCGCCGGGCGTCCGGCCGCAGCTCTCCGGGCGGGGCGGTTCGGCGGCACCCTGCGCGACGAGGACCCGCCAGGCCCGGCCGTCGGTGTGGGTGACGGTCACGGACCAGCGCGCGGCCGGGCCGTCGGCGGGTCCGGAGCCGGACACGTCCAGGGCGTCCGCGCCCTCCTCGCCGGTGAGTTCGCGGACGGCCAGCTCGGCGGCCTGGGCGGGGCGCTCCCACGAGGAGCGGCCGCGGCACCCCTCCGTCACGATCCGGCCGTCACGCACGGCTTCGAGCACGTCCTTGACGCCGTGCGCGGTGACCCGCCCGTACGCGTAGCCGTAGGGGAGGACGAAGAGGGTCGGCGCGAAGCGATGGCCACCGATGTGGGTGACCTCCCAGGTCTCGATCCCGCCCGCGCTGACCAGTTCGGCGGCGAGCGGCCTGCCGAGCAGGGCGCAGCAGCGGTCGCGCTTGCCGTTGGTGCAGACGAAGACCAGCGGGTCTCCGGCGTACGGCTCCCACAGCCCGCCGTGCTCGCCCGCGCCGAGCGCCGCGAGGTCCAGCTCCGTCAGCGCCGCCGGGTCGGTCAGAGCGGTGGTGCGGATCCAGGAGCGGCCCGGCGCCGTGTGGGCGACGAACACCCGCTGCGTCGCGGGCCGGTGGCAGTCCGCGTGGCGGCCGGGGCGCCGGATGAGGGCGATCCGCACACCGGTGCCCGCCGCGGCCTCTTCCAGGGCGCGGCCCACGGCGGGGTCGAGGTGGCTGGTGGCGAGTGCGTTCGCGCCCCAGGGGCCGGGCTGTTCGAGCAGCAGCCAGGTCCGGGCGGTGGCGGCGGTGCCGGCCAGGGGCTCGGAGAGTTGACGGGAGACGGTCGCGCACGTACTCACGAAGGTAAGCCTAACCTGCCCTTGCGGAGCCCGGAATCCCCGTTCGGCTGTCAGGGCAGAGGCTGTGGTGGCCGCGGGCCGCAGTAGTGGCCCGTGGGACGCAGCCGCAGGGGTCGCTCGGCGTACTCCTCCAGGGCGTGCGCGATCCAGCCCGCCGTGCGCGCGACCGCGAAGACCGTCTCGCCCGCCTCGGGCGGCATGCCCGAGGCGACGGAAAGGACCGCCAGCGCGAGGTCGATGTTCGCGTGCAGGGGCACGTGCCGTGCCGTCGTGGCCTCGACCTCGCGGGCCGCCGCCAGTGCGGCTGCCGCGGCGGGCACCGATTCCAGCCGGCCGAGGAGCGCGGTGGCCCGGGGGTCCGGCCCGGGGTAGAGGCGGTGCCCGAGTCCCGGTACGCGCCTGCCGTCCCGCAGATGGTCCGCCACCACGGCACCCGCGCTGCCGCGCTCCAGCACCTCCGTCAGCATCCGGTGGGCCAGCCCGCTCGCCGCGCCGTGCAGCGGCCCCTCCAGGGCGCCGAGCCCCGCCGAGACCACGGCGTACGGATGGGAGCGCGCCGACGCCGCGACCCGCACCGCGAGGGTGGAGGCGGCGAGGTCGTGGTCGATCAGCAGGACGAGGGCGGCCTCCAGGGCGCACAGCGACGCCTCGTCCGGCGCCCGCGAGGTCAGCCGTGACCACAGGCGTGGCGCGATCCGGTCGTCGGCGTGCGCCTGCCGGCCGGCAGGCGGCAGGGCGTCGACCAGCGTCGGGATCAGGCCGCGGGCCGTACCGAGCACCGCCTGCGGGGAGAGGTCGAAGCGCAGCGGATCCGCAGCCGCCGCCGCGATCGCGGCCACCCGCAGCCGGTCGGTGGGCCCGCTGTCGGCGGGCAGCGCGTCCACGGCGCGGTGCGCCGCGGCCAGCGTCTCCTCGGGGGCGGCGAAGCGGGTCCCGGGACGCAGCTCCCCGGTCCACAGCCAGTCGGCCACTTCCTCGTACGCGTGCCGCCCGGCGAGCGCGGTCGCGTCGACGCCGCGGTAGAAATACCGGTCCTTCTCGATGAGCGTGATGCCCGTACGGATCGCCGTCTCGCCGCCGAACGCCGGCTCCCGCCTGCCGCGCCGGGCCAGCGCGTCGACCTCCCGCGCGTCGAAGGTGCTGCCCCGGCCGCCGGGGCCGCGGCGGCTGGAGAGCTGGCCGCGGCTGACATACGCGTAGACCGTCTCGGGTTTGACGCCCAGCCGCTCGGCGACCTCGCGGGTGGTCAGCCGTCCTCTGTCGTCGTCGCCCGCCGCCGGGCCGCCCGTCTCAAGATCCGCCATGGGCACACCGTAACCGGCGTGTACATATTGATTCAATCAATATTGACAGCCATTGGATCAAGGGTGGACAGTCCCATCACGTTTCAACGAGCAGCACTCAAGGGATCGAGGAGGCACCGCTGTGCCGATCACCGAGGTACCGCGCGGACTCGCGGGCGTCGTCGTCACCGACACCGCCCTGGGCGACGTCCGCGGCGGCGAAGGCTTCTACCACTACCGCCAGTTCTCCGCCGTCGAGCTCGCCGGGAGCCGCTCCTTCGAGGACGTCTGGCACCTGATGTTCCGGGGCCACCTCCCCGACGCGGCGCAGCGGGCCGCCTTCGCCGCCGAGACCGCGGCCCTGCGCCGGCTCCCCGCCGACGTGCGCGACGCCCTGCCGGCCATCGCCCGCTCCTGCGCGCCGTCCGGCCCGCTCGCCGGGCTGCGCACCGCGCTCTCGCTGCTCGGCGCCTCCGCCGGGCTACGCCCCCTCTACGACACCGCCGCCGCCCACCGCGAGGCCGACGCCCTCGCCGCCTGCGCCGCCGTCCCCACCCTGCTCACCGCGCTCCACCGGCTCGGCCGGGGACTGGAGCCCGTCGAGCCGCGCGAGGATCTCCCGTACGCCGCCAACTACCTCTACATGCTGGACGGGCGCGAGCCCGAGCCCCGCCGGGCCCGTGCGATCGAGCGGTACCTCATCTCCACCGTCGACCACGGCTTCAACGCCTCGACGTTCACCGCCCGCGTCATCGCCTCCACCGGAGCCGACCTCGTCGCCTGCCTCGGCGGTGCCATCGGCGCCCTCTCCGGGCCGCTCCACGGCGGCGCGCCCAGCCGCGCCCTGGACACCCTCGACGCCATCGGCACCCCGGACCGCATCGACCCCTGGATCCGCGAACGCGTCCTCGCGGGGGAGCGCATCATGGGCTTCGGGCACCCCGTCTACCGCACCGAGGACCCGCGCTCACGGATGCTGCGCTCCATCGCGCGGGACTTCGGCGGCCCCCTGGTCGACCTCGCGACCGAGGTCGAGGGGAAGGTCGAGGCGATCCTCGCCGAGCTCAAGCCGGGGCGCGAGCTGCACACCAACGTGGAGTTCTACGCGGGCGTCGTCATGGAGCTCTGCGGGCTGCCGCGGGAGATGTTCACGCCCACGTTCTGCGCGGCCCGCGTGGTCGGCTGGAGCGCCAATATCCTGGAACAGGCGGAGGACTCGAAGATCATCCGCCCGGCGGCCCGCTATGTCGGCCCGCCCCCGCCGCAGCCGGTTCCCGCTGCGTCCGACGTGTGATGGAGGCTGCCTCTTGGCGAAACGACAGATCCCGGTCATCGTGCTGGCGGGCTTCCTCGGATCCGGCAAGACCACCCTGCTCAACCACCTGCTCAAACACAGCGGGGGCAGCCGGATCGGCGTGGTCGTCAACGACTTCGGCAGCATCGAGATCGACGCGATGAGCGTCGCCGGGCAGGTCGACTCCATGGTCTCCCTGGGCAACGGGTGCCTGTGCTGTGCCGTCGACACCAGCGAGCTCGACGGCTTCCTCGACAAGCTCGCCCGCCCGGCCGCGCGGATCGACGTCATCGTCATCGAGGCCAGCGGGCTGGCCGAGCCGCAGGAGCTCATCCGCATGATCCTCGCCAGCGACAACGCGAGCATCGTCTACGGCGGCCTGGTCGAGGTCGTGGACGCCGCGGAGTTCGCCCGCACCCGCGCCCGGCACCCCGAGATCGACCGCCATCTGGCCATCGCCGACCTCATCGTCCTCAACAAGACGGACCGGGCGGAGGAGACGGAGCGGAAGGCCGTCCTCGACGAGCTGGCCCGGCTCGGCCCCGGCACGCCCGTCCTGGAGTCGGCCCATGGGCGGGTCGACCCGGAGCTGCTCTTCGACCGCAAGGCGCGGGAGCGGGAAGAGCCGGGCGCGATACGCCAGCTGTCCTTCGAGGACCTCGTGCGGGACGCGGACGAGCACGCCCACGACTGCGGAACGCACGGCTGCGGCGGGGACTGCGCGGGGGGCGGCCACGGTCATCTGCACGCCGCGTACGACAGTGTGGACTTCACCTCCGCGGAACCGATGGATCCGCGGCGGCTGATGGACTTCCTCGACAACCGGCCCAAGGGCCTGTACCGCATCAAGGGCTTCGTCCACTTCGGGGCGGAAGGCCACCGGGGGGTGCGGTACGCGGTGCACGCGGTGGGCGACTTCCTGCGCTTCTACGCCGCGCCGTGGGGCCGCGCGGAAGAGCGGGTCACCCAGCTGGTGCTGATCGGGACGGGGATCGACGCGACCGCCCTGCGGGCCGGCCTGGAGAGCTGCCGGCGGCTGGAGCCGGGCGACGCGGACGAGAACACGATGTGGGGCGTGCTGCGGTACGCGCAAGCCTGACGGCTTGCCTCAAGCGCCGTGCGGCCGGCCGCACGGCGCTTTCGCCGCAGGAGCCCTACACCGGGCCCGCCACCACCGCCACCGACTTCGTCAGCGGCGTGCCCGAGCCGTCGCGCCGGGGGTCGATCTCCGGCAGGTCGGCCGGGGTGCCGTTGGACGTGGCCGCCCGCGCCGGGGTCGTGCCCGCCCAGGCCATGACGAGGCAGTCCTCGCCCTTGAGGAAGCGCTGGCAGCGCACACCGCCCGTCGCCCGCCCCTTGCGCGGGTACTGATCGAACGGCGTCAGCTTCGCCGACGTCTCCGACGCACCCAGCAGCGTGCCCGCCGCACCGGCCACCGTGAACACCACGGCGTCCGCCGCCGGGTCGATCGCCGTGAACGAGATCACCTTCGCCCCCGCCGACAGCTTGATGCCCGCCATGCCGCCCGCCGGACGGCCCTGCGGGCGCACCTGCCCCGCCGGATAGCGCAGCAGCTGCGCGTCGTCGGTGATGAAGACCAGATCCTCCTCGCCCGTACGGAGCTCGACCGCGCCGACGATGCGGTCACCGTCCTTGAGGGAGATGACCTCCAGCTCGTCCTTGTTCGCCGGATAGTCCGGGACCACGCGCTTGACGACGCCCTGCTCCGTGCCGATCGCGAGGCCCGGAGACGACTCGTCCAGGGTGGTCAGGCACACCACCCGCTCGTCATCCTCCAGCGTCAGGAACTCCGAGACCGGTGCCCCGCCCGCCAGACTGGGCGCGGCCGCCGTCTCGGGCAGCTGCGGCAGGTCGATCACCGGCAGGCGCAGCAGCCGGCCCCCGGAGGTCACCGCGCCCACGTCCGCGCGGGCCGTCGCCGGGACCGCCGAGACGATCACGTCGTGCTTGACGCGCTTCTCCCCGTCGTCCGGGAACGGCTCGCCGCCCGCCGTGCGGGCGAGCAGCCCGGTGGAGGACAGCAGCACCCGGCAGGGGTCGTCCGCGACCTCCAGGGGCACGGCCGAGGCGGGGGAGCCCGCCGACTGCAGCAGGACCGTCCGCCGGTCGGTGCCGAACTTCTTCGCCACGTCGGCCAGTTCATTGGAGACCAGCTTGCGCAGCTCCGCGTCGGACTCGAGGATCGCGGTCAGCTTCGCGATCTCGTCGTTCAGCCGGTCGCGCTCCGACTCCAGCTCGACCCGGTCGAACTTCGTCAGACGGCGCAGCGGGGTGTCGAGGATGTACTGCGTCTGGATCTCGGAGAGCGAGAAGCGCGCGATCAGGCCCTCCTTGGCCTGCGCGGCGTTCTCACTCGATCGGATGATCCTGATGACCTCGTCGATGTCGAGGAGCGCCACCAGCAGGCCCTCGACCAGGTGCAGCCGGTCCCGCCGCTTGGTGCGCCGGAACTCGCTGCGCCGCCGCACCACCTCGAAGCGATGGTCGACATAGACCTCCAGCAGCTCCTTCAGACCCAGCGTCAGGGGCTGCCCGTCGACCAGCGCGACGTTGTTGATGCCGAAGGACTCCTCCATCGGCGTCAGCTTGTAGAGCTGCTCCAGCACGGCCTCGGGGTTGAAGCCGTTCTTGATCTCGATGACGAGACGGAGGCCGTGGGAGCGGTCGGTGAGGTCCTTGACGTCGGCGATGCCCTGGATCTTCTTGGCGCCGACCAGGTCCTTGATCTTGGAGATCACCTTCTCCGGGCCGACCGTGTACGGCAGCTCGGTGACGACCAGGCCCTTGCGACGGGGCGTCACGTTCTCCACGGTGACGGTGGCCCGGATCTTGAAGGTGCCCCGGCCCGTCTCGTACGCGTCACGGATGCCGCCCAGGCCCACGATCCGGCCGCCCGTGGGCAGATCCGGGCCGGGCACGAACCGCATCAGGGTGTCCAGGTCGGCGCCCGGGTGCTTGATCAGGTGCCGGGCGGCGGCCACGACCTCGCCGAGGTTGTGCGGCGGCATGTTCGTCGCCATGCCGACCGCGATCCCGGAGGCGCCGTTGACCAGCAGGTTCGGATACGCGGCCGGGAGCGCGACCGGCTCCTGCTCGCTGCCGTCGTAGTTCGGCGTGAAGTCGACGGTGTCCTCGTCGATCGACTCCGTCATCAGCGACGTCGTCGCCGCCATCCGCGCCTCGGTGTAACGCATCGCGGCGGGCGGGTCGTCATTGCCCAGCGAACCGAAGTTGCCGTGCCCGTCGACCAGCGGCACGCGCATCGAGAAGGGCTGCGCCATGCGCACCAGGGCGTCGTAGATGGACGCGTCACCGTGTGGGTGGAGCTTGCCCATCACCTCGCCGACGACGCGTGCGCACTTCACATACGAACGCTCGGGGCGCAGGCCCATGTCGTTCATCTGGAAGAGGATGCGGCGCTGGACGGGCTTGAGCCCGTCCCGGGCGTCGGGCAGGGCGCGCGAGTAGATGACCGAGTAGGCGTACTCGAGGAAGGAGCCCTGCATCTCGTCGACGACGTCGATGTCGAGGATGCGCTCCTCGAAGTCGTCCGGCGGCGGGGTCTTCGTGCTGCGGCGGGCCATCGCGGCTGCTGCTCCTTCGATCGATTGCCGAGGCGGGGTGCTGACGCCGACCATTGTGGACCGCCCCACTGACAACGCCGACAACCGACCCGTCCGTAAGAGCGCACCGCACCGGGAACTTCGCCAGATGTCAGCACGCTTGCATACAGTGACAGGACTGTTCATCACGCGAGTCGTCGCGAACCATCGCGAGCCTCCACGCGGGATTCCACGCGATCGAAGGGACGTACATGCCCATGGGTCACACGGCCACGCAACAGGCCGGTTCCAGCGGCCTGACAGCGACCGAGCACCGCCTGGCCAATGGCCTGCGGGTGGTGCTCTCCGAAGACCACCTGACCCCGGTCGCCGCCGTCTGCCTCTGGTACGACGTCGGCTCGCGCCACGAGGTCAAGGGCCGCACCGGCCTCGCCCATCTCTTCGAGCACCTTATGTTCCAGGGCTCGGCCCAGGTCAAGGGCAATGGCCACTTCGAGCTGGTGCAGGGCGCGGGCGGTTCGCTCAACGGCACCACCAGCTTCGAGCGGACCAACTATTTCGAGACCATGCCGGCCCATCAGCTGGAGCTGGCCCTCTGGCTGGAAGCCGACCGGATGGGCTCGCTGCTCACCGCGCTCGACGACGAGTCCATGGAGAACCAGCGGGACGTCGTCAAGAACGAGCGCCGCCAGCGGTACGACAACGTCCCCTACGGCACCGCCTTCGAGAAGCTGACGGCCATGGCCTTCCCCGACGGCCACCCGTACCACCACACCCCGATCGGCTCCATGGCCGACCTGGACGCCGCGTCCCTGGAGGACGCCCGCGCCTTCTTCCGCACCTACTACGCGCCGGGCAACGCCGTCCTGTCCGTCGTCGGCGACATCGACCCGGAGCAGACGCTCGCCTGGGTCGAGAAGTATTTCGGCTCCATCCCCGCGCACGACGGCAAGCAGCCGCCGCGCGACGGCTCCCTCCCCGACGTCATCGGCGAGGAGCTGCGCGAGGTCGTGCGCGAGGAGGTGCCCTCGCGTGCCCTGATGGCCGCCTACCGCCTCCCGCACGACGGCAGCCGTGACGCCGACGCCGCCGACCTCGCCCTGACCGTCCTCGGCAGCGGCGAGTCCTCCCGGCTCTACAACCGCCTGGTCCGCCGCGACCGCAGCGCGGTGGCCGTCGGCTTCGGGATGCTGCGGCTGGCCGGCGCGCCCTCGCTCGGCTGGCTGGACGTCAAGGCGTCCGGCGGCGTCGAGGTGAGCGACATCGAGGCCGCCGTCGACGACGAGCTCGCCCGCTTCGCCGCCGAGGGGCCCACCCCGGAGGAGATGGAGCGCGCCCAGGCGCAGCTGGAGCGCGAGTGGCTGGACCGGCTCGCCACGGTCAGCGGCCGCGCCGACGAACTGTGCCGTTTCGCCGTGCTGTTCGGCGACCCCCAGCTCGCCCTCACCGCCGTGGAGCGCGCCCTCGACATCACCCCGGAGGAGGTGCAGCGGGCCGCCAAGGCCAGGCTGCACCCCGACAACCGCGCGGTGCTGGTCTACGAGCCCACCGCCCCCGCCGAAGAGCACGCCGAGCACGACCTGAACGACGAGGAGACGGCCCAGTGAGCGACGCCGTGGCCACCGGCACCGCAGGACCTTCGATGACCTTCCACCCGCGGCCGCGGGCCGGCGAGGCGACCCCCTGGGCCTTCCCGGCCCCCGAGCGCGGCACCCTGCCCAACGGCCTGACCGTGCTGCGCTGCCACCGCCCCGGCCAGCAGATCGTGGCCGTCGAGATCAACCTCCTGGCGCCGCTGGACGCCGAGCCGGAGGGCCTCGACGGGGTCGCCACCATCATGGCCCGCGCCCTGTCGGAGGGCACCGACAAGCACACGGCCGAGGAGTTCACCGCCGAGCTGGAGCGCTGTGGCGCCACCCTCGACGCGCACGCCGACCACCCCGGCGTCCGGGTCTCCCTGGAGGTGCCCGCTTCCCGGCTCGCCAAGGCCCTCGCCCTGCTCGCGGACGCCCTGCGCGCCCCCGCGTTCCCCGACAGCGAGATCGAGCGGCTCGTCGGCAACCGCCTGGACGAGATCCCGCACGAGCTGGCCAACCCCGCCCGCCGTGCCGCCATGGCGCTCTCGAAGCACCTCTTCCCGGCCGAGGCGCGCATGTCGCGCCCCCGCCAGGGCACCGAGGAGACCGTCGCGCGCATCGACGCCGCCGCCGTGCGCGCCTTCTACGAGGCGCACGTCCGGCCCGCCACCACGACCGCCGTGGTCGTCGGCGACTTCACCGGCATCGATCTCGACGAGGCGCTCGGCGACTCCCTGGGCGCCTGGACAGGCTCCGTGGCGGAGCCCCGGCCGGTGCCGCCGATCACCGCGGACGACACCGGCCGCGTGGTCATCGTGGACCGCCCCGGCGCCGTCCAGACCCAGCTGCTGATCGGCCGGATCGGCGCCGACCGGCACGACCGCGTCTGGCCCGCCCAGGTGCTCGGCACGTACTGCCTCGGCGGCACCCTCACCTCGCGCCTGGACCGCGTCCTGCGCGAGGAGAAGGGCTACACCTACGGCGTGCGGTCCTTCGGCCAGGTGCTGCGCTCCTCCCCGGAGGGCACGGGCGCGGCCATGCTCGCCATCAGCGGCTCGGTCGACACGGCCTCCACCGGCCCCGCCCTGGACGACCTGTGGACGGTGCTGCGCACCCTCGCCGCCGAGGGCCTGACGGACGCCGAGCGGGACACCGCCGTGCAGAACCTGGTCGGTGTCGCGCCGCTGAAGTACGAGACCGCCGCGGCCGTCGCGGGCACCCTCGCCGACCAGGTCGAGCAGTATCTGCCGGACGACTTCCAGGCGCGGCTGTACGAGCGCCTCGCGCGGACCGGCACCGTGGAGGCGACGGCCGCCGTCGTCAACGCCTTCCCGGTCGACCGGCTCGTGACCGTCCTCGTCGGTGACGCCGCGGAGATCGAGGAGCCCGTCAGGGCGCTCGGGATCGGCGAGGTCACCGTCGTCAGCGGCTGACACCTGACGGCCGCTCACATCCGGCTCACCCCCGAGTCGCGTCCGGCGGCCGATGTCTGACGCCGGATGACATCAGCCACCCGGGAGGCGCGCGGGGCCCACGGGTCCCGCGCGCCTCCTTTATGTCCGATTTAGTGGAGTGGTTGCACATCTCCGCTGTGGCGTACGCCACAAATTAGGGCTTCTGTTTGCCGTTCGAAAGTGGCGGCGTCTAGCGTCAGGGCGGCTGCCCGTCAGATGTGAGTCGCATCCGCGGCCCCGGACAGTCATCGCCGAGTCCCCGTACGGCGCGAGCCAGGGGAGCCGGGGACCCACATGTCCCTGGGGTGAATCGGGCCCCTCTCCGGAGGGATCCGTAGGAGACCTTCCTGCTCCGAACCCGTCAGCTAACCCGGTAGGCGAGAAGGAAGGAAAGGATCAGCCGTACCCATGGCGTTCACTCGTCCCACCGGTAAGCACCGCCGTCCGAGCCGCGCCGTCCGCGCCGGGGCGAACGCGGCGGGCATAGCCACCCTCGCGGCCACCGGTGTCATGGCGGGATTCGCCGCTCCGGCACTCGCCGCCACCGACGACGCCCCGCGCGTCGAGGACACCGGCCTCACCCAGGCCATCGTCATCGGCGACGACACGGCCGACCGCGTCGGCGAGCAGGCCGAGATCCAGCGCAGCTCCGCGGACGAGACCGCCGCCCGCCTGCAGGCCGAGGCCGCCGCCAAGAAGCAGGCCGCCGAGGTCAAGCAGAAGGCCGACGAGGCCCAGCGCAAGCTGGACGCCGAGCGCAAGGAGCAGGAGCGCGCCGCCCGCGAGCAGGAGCGCAAGCGCCTCAACGCCTACGTCGCGCCGATCGACGGCTCCTACGTCTCCACCGCCTACAAGGCGTCCAGCGGCCTGTGGTCCTCCGGCAGCCACACCGGCATCGACTTCCACGCCGAGTCGGGCACCTCGGTGCACGCCGTGGGCGCGGGCACCATCGTCGAGGCGGGCTGGGGCGGCGCGTACGGCAACAACGTCGTCATCCAGCACAGCGACGGCACCTACACGCAGTACGGTCACCTGTCGTCCATCGACGTCAGCGTCGGCCAGACGGTCACCCCGGGCCAGCAGATCGGCCTCTCCGGCGCCACCGGCAACGTCACCGGCCCGCACCTGCACTTCGAGGCCCGTACCGGCCCCGCGTACGGCTCCGACATCGACCCGGTCGAGTACCTGCGCTCGCACGGCGTCAACGTCTGACGCACCACGCCCCCCGGCTTTCACCGCCGTATCGCCGAGTATCGCGGCGTTCCCCGTCACCAGGCCCCGGTCACCGACCGGGGCCTTCGTGTTGGCCAAAACATACCGATGACTTCACCGGCGCCATCGGAAATTCCCGGCGCCTGCAATAGAGTCGCCCGACAGGCGTCAATCGGCCGCGTTTCGCGGGGGTCAATGCGGAGGTTCACCCATGCGGGGCCGTACGTGAACGGCTATGACAACCCGGTGCCGGACAGCCGCGGAATTCCCACGCAGGCCGTGTGCACCGCGATCCGTGACGACATCGTCTCCGGCTTCTTCCCGCCCGGCAGCAGGCTCATCGAGGAACTGCTCGCCCGCCGCTACGGCGTCTCCCGCGTACCCGTGCGCGAAGCCCTGCGCACCCTCGCCTCCGAAGGCTTCGTGACCACCCGCCGCCACGCGGGCGCCTGCGTCGCCGAACCCACCGAGCACGAGGCCGCCGACCTGCTCGACGTCCGGGCCCTGCTGGAACCCCTGGGCGCCGCGCGCGCCGCGCAGCGCCGCACCGAGGCCCACCTCAAGGTGCTCCGCGGGCTGGTCAGACTCGGTCTGGAGCGCGCCCGGGCCGGCCGGACCGGCGAACTGCGGCCCCTGGACGACTGGTTCGACGAGACGCTCGCCCAGGCCACCGGCAGCCCCAGCCTCGCCGCGCTGCTCACCCAGCTGCGGCTCAAGATCGCCTGGGTGTACGTGGCGGAGCCGCCCCTGCGGCCGGTGCGCACGTGGGAGGCGCACGGTGCCCTCGTCGACGCGATCGCCCGGGGCGACGCGGACCGTGCGCGGGCGCTCGCCGCGACACGCGCCGACCGCGTGCCGGGTGAATACCGGCTGCGCAGGCCCGTCCGCCCGGTCCGGGCGCGGAATCCGAAACAATCGGTGCGCACCGCGGCCGCCCCCTCCTGACAACGGGCGGTTATCCGTGGAGCGTTGCCACCGTGTGGCCGGCGGAATTCGAGCGGCGCGCACGGCGCGAAACCCGGCCGCGAGGCGACGGGGAAAGCGGAGGGCCGGGAAAACGACAGCGGGGCCGCGGCGGCCTCAATCGGCCGCCGCGGCCCCGCCGCGCGCGATTCCCGTGAATCAGACGGTCTCCGGGAGCTCCTCGAGCCCCTCGGCGACCAGCTTCGCCAGGCGGTCGAGAGCCGCCTCGGCACCCTCGGCGTCCGAGGCCAGCACGATCTCCTCGCCGCCCTGGGCGCCCAGGCCCAGCACGGCCAGCATCGACGCGGCGTTGACGGCGTTGCCGTCGGCCTTGGCGATCGTCATCGGAACGCCCGCGGCCGTCGCCGCACGGACGAAGATCGACGCGGGACGGGCGTGCAGGCCCTCGGCCCAGCCGACGTTGACGCGGCGCTCAGCCATGGTGTTGCCCTTCAAGTCGTCATTGGTTGTCTAGACCAGTGTCTCACGGGGTCCGCAGTGCTCCGGCTGCCCCCACCCTCCCCGGTCCCGCCCGCCCGCGCGAGCCGGGCCCGCTGTCGGTGGGCGGCCTTACGCTGGCCCCATGCAGACGCCGTCCGAGCATGCCTACCCGACCCACTGGGAAGCCGATGTGGTGCTGCGCGACGGCGGCACCGCACAGATCCGCCCGATCACCCCGGACGACGCGCAGCGCCTGGTCAGCTTCTACGAGCAGGTCTCGGACGAGTCGAAGTACTACCGCTTCTTCGCCCCCTACCCCCGCCTCTCCGACCGTGACGTGCACCGCTTCACCCATCACGACTACGTCGACCGGGTGGGCCTCGCCGCCACCGTCGGCGGTGAGTTCATCGCCACCGTCCGCTACGACCGCATCGGCCCCCGGGGCCTGCCGTCCTCCGGCCCGGCCGACGAGGCGGAGGTCGCCTTCCTCGTCCAGGACGCCCACCAGGGCCGCGGCGTGGCCTCCGCCCTGCTGGAGCACCTCGCCGCCGTCGCCCGCGAGCGCTCCATCCGCCGCTTCGCCGCCGAGGTGCTGCCCGCCAACACCAAGATGATCAAGGTGTTCACGGACGCGGGCTATACGCAGAAGCGCAGCTTCGAGGACGGCGTCGTCCGCCTGGAGCTCGACCTGGAGCCCACCGACCGCTCCCTCGCCGTCCAGCGTGCCCGCGAGCAGCGCGCCGAGGCCCGCTCCGTGCACCGCCTCATCGCCCCCGGCTCCGTCGCCGTCATCGGCACCGGCCGCGAGCCCGGCGGCATGGGCCGCGCCGTGCTGCGCAATCTGCTGGCGGGCGGCTTCACGGGCCGGGTGTACGCGGTCAACCACGCCTTCCCCGAGGGGCCTTCGCGGCTCCAGCCCGAGGGGGTGCCCGCCCACCGCTCCCTCCGCGGCATCGACGAGCAGGTCGACCTCGCGATCGTCGCCGTGCCCGCCGAGCAGGTGCCCTCCGTCGTCGCCGAGTGCGGCGAGCACGGCGTGCAGGGCCTCGTCGTCCTCGCCGCGGGCTACGCCGAGAGCGGTGCCGACGGCCGAGACCGGCAGCGCGAGCTGGTGCGGCAGGCCCGCTCGTACGGCATGCGCATCATCGGGCCCAACGCCTTCGGCCTGATAAACACCGCGCCCGGGGTCCGCCTCAACGCCTCCCTCTCACCCGAGCTGCCCAGCGCCGGGCGGCTGGGCCTGTTCAGCCAGTCCGGGGCCATCGGCATCGCCCTGCTGTCCGGGCTGCACCGCCGTGCCGCCGGTCTTGTCGGCATCTCCACCTTCGTCTCCGCGGGCAATCGCGCCGACGTCTCCGGCAACGACTTTCTTCAGTACTGGCACGACGACCCCGACACCGACGTCGTCCTCATGTACCTGGAGTCCATCGGCAACCCCCGGAAGTTCACCCGGCTCGCCCGGCGCACCGCCGCCCGCAAGCCGGTCGTCGTCGTCAAGGGCGCCCGCCACGGCGGCGCCGCCCCCACCGGCCACGCCGTGCCCACGACCCGCATCCCCGACGCCACCGTCTCCGACCTGCTGCGGCAGGCCGGTGTCATCCGCGTCGACACGGTCACCGAGCTGGCCGACGCCGGCCTCCTCCTGGCCTCCCAGCCGCTGCCCGCCGGCCCCCGCGTCGCCATCCTCGGCAACTCCGAGTCCCTCGCCCTGCTCACCTACGACGCCTGCCTCACCGACGGCCTGCGCCCCCAGCCCCCGTACGACCTCACCACCGCCGCCGAACCGGCCGACTTCCGGGCCGCCCTCCTGGACGCCCTGGCCGACGAGGAATGCGACGCCGTGGTCGTCACCGCCATCCCCTGGGTGGGCGACGCCTTGGCCGCGGACCTTGCCGCCGCGCTGCGGGAGGCGGTGGCCACGGCCGCGGCCGCGAAGCCCGTCACCGTCGTCCACCTGGAGATCCCGGGCCTGGCCGAGGCGCTCGCGGCGGAGGAGCGGCCGCCCGTGGCCACAAGCGCGGCGGTCGCCACGGATGGCTCCGCCGGCCGCCCGCCCGCCGTGCGGATACCCGCCTACCCCGCGGCCGAGCGCGCCGTGCGGGCCCTCGCCGAAGCCGCGCGCTACGCCCGGTGGCGGCGGCAGACGGCCGCCGAGCCCGGCCGGGTGCCCGAGTACGAGGACATCGACGAGGCGGGGGCCGCCGCCGACATCGACGTCCTGCTGGCCGCCCACGGAGCGACCCCCGCGCCGCTCACCGGCCCGCGGGCCGTCACCCTCTCCGCCGCCGACACCCAGCGCCTGCTCGCCCGCTACGGCATCGCCGTGCTGCCCGCGCTGCCCGCCCCCGATCCGGAAAGTGCCGTCCGGGCCGCGCACCGGCTCGGCTTCCCCGTCGCCCTCAAGCCCACCGCCCCGCACCTGCGCCACCGCGCCGACCTCGGCGGCGTCCGGCTCGACCTGGGCGGCGAAGCGGAACTGCTCCGCGCCTACGGCGAGTTGACCGAGCTGCTCGGCAAGCCGGAGGAGACCCGGTTCGTGGTGCAGTCGATGGCCCCGCGCGGCGTCGACACGGTCGTGCGGGCCGCCATCGACCCCGCGGCGGGCGCCGTGCTCTCCTTCGGCCTGGCCGGCGCGCCCTCCCTGCTGCTCGGCGACACCGCGCACCGGCTGGTCCCCGTCACCGACCGCGACGCCGCCGAGCAGATCCGCTCGATCAGGACCGCGCCACTGCTGTTCGGCTGGCGGGGCACGACCCCGGTGGACACCAGGGCCCTGGAGGAGCTGCTGCAGCGGGTCTCCCGGCTGGTCGACGACCACCCCGAAGTGGTGGGCGCCGACCTGGAGCCGGTGATCGTCGCCCCGCACGGCGTCCACGTCCTGGGCGCGACCATCCGCCTGGCCCCGCCGCCCGCCCGTACCGATCTCGGGCCCCGCAGCCTGCCGGTCGTCTGACCGGACGCCCGCTGTGAGGTGCCCCACCGGGCCGCGTCCCGCCCCCTGATCCCGGTCCGCGGCACAGCGCGCGCCCCCGGGGCCCGGGGGCGGGCAAGGGCGGGCGGGCCCCCTGCGCCCCGTAGGATGGGCGTATGGCGAAGACCGGTACGACGACCCAAGGGCTCCGCGCGGCGATCGAGCGCAGCGGCTACTACCCGGCCCTGGTGGCCGAGGCGGTGGAGGCCGCCGTGGGCGGGGAGCCGATCGTGTCGTACCTGGTGCACCAGGAGACGACGTTCGATTCCAACGAGGTCCGCCGCCATGTCACGGTCCTGGTCCTCACGGACAACCGCTTCATCGTCAGCCACACCGACGAGCAGGCCGCCGACGGCACGTCCCCCTCGCCGTATGCCACGACGTCCACGGAGTCCGTGAAGATCGGCCGGATCTCCTCCGTCGTGCTGAGCCGCGTCGTCGCCAACCCCGAGGCGTACACCCCGGGCACGCTGCCCCGCGAGGTCGTCCTCACCATCGGCTGGGGCGCGGTCTCCCGGATCGACCTGGAGCCCGCCGCCTGCGGCGACCCCAACTGCGACGCCGACCACGGCTACACCGGTTCGTCCACCGCCGACGACCTGAGCCTGCGCGTCAGCGAGGCGGGGGACGGCCCGGACACCGTCCGGCAGACCCTCGCCTTCGCCCAGGCCCTCTCCGAGGCGACCGCGGCGACCGCCCGCTGATGGCCCAGGTGACCACCGCGGGCCGGTCCTGGCACGACCCGGTCCCGCTCGACCCCCGCTCCGCACCCCTCCCGCGCTACGGCACCGGCTCGCTCGCCGACCTGCTGCCGTCGATCGCGACGGGCCTGGGCGTCCCCGGGCTGAGCACCGGCCTGGAGCTCGCCCCCGCCGACCGGGTCTGCGTCTTCCTCATCGACGGCCTCGGCTGGGAGCTGCTGCGGGCCCACCCCGCGGAGGCGCCCTTCCTGCACTCCCTGCTGGGCACGTCCATGAACGGCACCGGGCGGCCGATGACCGCCGGGTTCCCCTCCACCACCGCGACGTCCCTCGCCTCGGTCGGCACCGGCCTGCCGCCGGGCGCGCACGGCCTGCCCGGCTACACCGTCGCCGACCCCGCCACCGGGCAGCTGATGAACCAGCTCCGCTGGCGCCCCTGGACCGACCCGCACGTCTGGCAGCCCTACCCCACGGTCTTCCAGCTCGCGGACGCGGCCGGGGTCCACACCTGCCAGGTCTCCGCCCCCGACTTCCAGCACACGCCGCTGACGAAGATCGCGCTGAGCGGTGGCACCTTCCACGGCCGGCTCTCCGGTGAGGACCGGATGGACCTCGCCGCCGACCGGCTCGCCGCCGCGGACCGCGCGCTGGTCTACACCTACTACAGCGACGTGGACGGCAAGGGCCACCGCTTCGGCGTCGATTCCGACGAGTGGCGCGGCCAGTTGATGTATGTCGACCGGCTCGCCCAGCGCCTCGCCGAACAGCTGCCGCCGCGCTCGGCGCTGTACGTCACCGCCGACCACGGCATGATCGACATCCCCTTCGACCCGGAGTCGCGCATCGACTTCGACGAGGACTGGGAGCTGCGCGCCGGCGTCGCGCTCCTCGGCGGCGAGGCCCGCGCCCGCCACGTCTACGCCGTGCCCGGCGCGGCCGCCGACGTGCTGGCCGTCTGGCGCGAGGTGCTCGGCGAGCAGATGTGGGTCGCCGGGCGGGACGAGGCGATCGAGGCCGGCTGGTTCGGCCCGCCCGGCGAGGGCGTGGACGACCGGGTCCACGGACGGATCGGCGATGTGGTCGCCGCGGCCCGCGACGACATCGCCGTCGTCGCCACCGAGACCGAGCCGAACGAGTCCGCGATGGTCGGGCTGCACGGTTCCATGACGCCGGTGGAGCAGCTGGTCCCGCTCCTCGAAGTGCGTTCCTGACCCCGCCCGGCCCCCTTCAGCCCTCCTACGTACGAAAGGCATTGGCTTCCCCATGCCCGAGCTGGTGTTCTTCTCCGGAACCATGGACTGCGGAAAGAGCACCCTCGCTCTTCAGATCGAGCACAACCGCTCGGCACGCGGTCTGCAAGGGATGATCTACACCCGGAACGACCGGGCGGGCGAGGGCAAGCTGTCCTCCCGGCTCGGCCTGGTGACCGACTCCGTCGAGGCGGGCGACGGCTTCGACTTCTACGCCCACATCGTCGCGCACCTCTCGGCGGGCGGCCGGGCCGACTACGTCATAGCCGACGAGGCGCAGTTCCTCACCGCCGAGCAGATCGACCAGCTCGCCCGGATCGTCGACGACCTCGAACTCGACGTCTTCGCCTTCGGCATCACCACCGACTTCCGCACCCGGCTCTTCCCCGGCTCCCAGCGCCTGGTGGAACTCGCCGACCGGGTAGAGGTGCTCCAGGTCGAGGCCCTGTGCTGGTGCGGTGCGCGGGCCACGCACAACGCCCGCACGGTTGGCGGGCAGATGGTCGTCGAGGGCGCCCAGGTCGTCGTCGGGGATGTCAACCAGCCCGAGGCCGTGGTGGGTTACGAGGTGCTGTGCCGGCGTCACCACCGCCGTCGGCTGACGGCCGCGGCGGCGCGCGCCGCCGCGCTCTCGCCGGACGTGCTGCCCGTGGACCCGGCTAACGGGCCGTCCGCAGCAGGGTGAAGACGGCGCCCTCGGGATCCGCGACCGTGGCCACCCGCCCGGCCGCGCTCTCCCGCGGCGGCCGCAGCACCTGACCGCCCAGCTCGACGACGCGGCGCGCGGCCATATCGGTGTCCGCCACCTCGAACGACGTCATCCAGTGCGGCCCCCGCGCGGGCGGCAGCGCCGCACCGACCCCGTGGATCGCGGCCACCGGCCGCCCGTTCAGCCGCAGTGTGACGGAGTCGGGACCGCCCGCCGGCGCGGGCTCGGCCTCGTAGCCGAAGAGCGCGCGGTAGAACGTGACCACCGCGGACGTCCGGTGGGTCACCAGCTCGTGCCGGACCGGCGTGCCGGGCGTCCCCGCCAGCCGGGGGCTCGCCAGCCGCGTACCCTGCCAGACGCCGAACGAGGCCCCGGCCGGGTCCGAGGCGAGCAGCAGCCGCCCCGCCTCCTCGGCCGTCAGCGGGCCCACGCCGACCGTGCCGCAGGACGAGCGGATGCCCTCCGCGGTGCCGTCCGCGTCGTCGCTCGCGAGATAGGTGGTCCAGGCGGTGGGCAGCCGTCGCCCCGGCGTCAGCCCGCCGATGCCCGCCACGTCCTGGCCGTCGATCGTGGCGCGTACGTACGGGCCGAGCCGGCGTGGCCCGGGGTTGTAGTAGGACCAGCCGAACAGGCCGCTGTAGAAGTCCTTGATCGATTCCAGGTCGTGTGCCAGCAGGCTCGTCCAGCACGGGGTGCCCGGTGTCTGCCTGGCCTCCCCCGTGCTCGGCCGCCGGGGGGAGCCCCAAACCTCGGTCATCGCCACTCTCTCCTCGGACCATCGTGGTGGCCGCGCGTCCCGCGCCGTTCCGCGGCGCGCGGGCGGTACGGGACGGGGCACGTCCAGATGTTTGCACCACCTGCCGCGGCGCGCCCCCCGGCCGCGCCGGGACCCACGTGTTCCCGCAGGAGAATGCCCGAATTCGCGTTTCGGTTCCGTTTCGGCGCCGTTGCCGTCCAGTATCGGGATCGCCGCCCAGTATCGAGCAGTTGTGCGCGGTCCCACCAGAGGGCCTTTCCGCGCGGGAGGTTAGGCCAGGATGGGGCCATGAATCCCCTCATCACCGCAGTCGAACTCATGAGCGCATCCGCCGGGGCGCAGCCGCCGGTCCTGCTCGACGTCCGCTACCAGATGGGCGGCCCGCCCGGCCGTCCGCAGTACGAGGCGGGACACATCCCCGGCGCCGCCTACGTGGATCTCGAAGCCGAACTTGCCGGTCCCGCGGGGAAGCAGGGCAGGCACCCGCTGCCGGACGTCGAGGCGTTCGGCGCGGCGATGCGGCGCGCCGGGGTGCGCTCCGACCGCGAGGTCGTCACCTACGACGGCGGCACGGGCTGGGCGGCCGCCCGCGCGTGGTGGATGCTGCGCTGGGCCGGTCATTACTCCGTACGGGTCCTCGACGGCGGCCTCCCCGCGTGGACTGCCGGGGGCGGGGCCCTGGCGGCCGGTGCGCCGCCGGTCGCGGAAGGGGACTTCGTCCCGGCGCCGGGGGCGCTGCCGTCGCTCGACGCGGACGGGGCGGCCGCGCTGGCACGGCGTGGGGTGCTGCTGGACGCCCGGGCGGGGGAGCGGTACCGCGGCGAGACCGAGCCGATCGACGCGGTCGCCGGGCATATTCCCGGCGCACTCTCCGCGCCGACGATGGAGAATGTGGCCGAGGACGGCCGCTTCCGGCCCGCCGAGGAGCTGGCCGAGCGCTTCGCCGGCCTCGGGGCGCGCGGCGAGGTGGGGGTCTACTGCGGCTCGGGCGTCTCCGCCGCGCACGAAGTGCTGGCGCTGGCGGTCGCGGGCATCCCCGCGGCCCTCTACGTGGGGTCGTGGAGCGAGTGGTCCTCCGACGGGAGCCGTCCCGTGGCGACGGGCCCCCAGCCGGGCTGACCCGGCCCCTGTCGTCCGGCGGGAGCGGCCGAACGGAGCGACGGCGCCCGGCCCTCGACGGGCCGGGCGGTGCCGCCGTGCGGAGAGGCCGGGCGAGGCGCGCGCCACCATGGCCCCGGCAGCAGCCGGGGTTGACGGGTGGTCACTCCTCGAGTCGCTCTGCCGTCACTCCTGTTTCTTGCGCCGGGTGCCGAAGACGATCTCGTCCCAGCTGGGCACCGCGGCCCGGCGGCCCGGCCGGACGCCGTCCGCCTCCGCCTGACGGTCCGTCGTCCCGGTGAGCCGGTCGCGGTGACCGGCCACCGAACGCGGCATCAGCACATCGGCGTACGCGGCACCCGCGCCCGCGCTCGCGGCCGGAGGCTCGACGGCCTCCGCCTCCTCGTCGGTCTCCTCGCTCACCGGCGTCACCGAGGGCGGCTCCGGCACGACCATGTCACCCCGGAAGCTGGGCACGGCCTCGAGCAGGCTCGTCAGGGAGTCCCGCTCCTTGGCGGTGTCCTCCGCGGCGGCGTCGGTGTCCGGCTCCGCGGGGGGAGCGGGCGGCGCCGGGGACGGGCGGTCCAGGGTGCGGTCCAGCGGCCGGTCGCGCGGCAGCCGGGCGATGCGCGGCACGAAGGGAAAGCTCGGCTCGGGCGTGTCGTCGGTCTCGCCGATGAGGGCCCGCGCCTCGTCGTCCATCGCCTGAACGATCCGCCGCGGCGGGTCGAACGTCCAGCTCGCGGCGCGCGGCTCACCTGCCGACCGGTAGACGAGCAGGACTTCCCAGGTGCCGTCGTCGCGGCGCCAGGAATCCCACTGCGAGCTGTCCTTCTCCGCGCCACGCAGCACGAGCCGCTCCGCGACCGCCTCGCCGAGCGGCGGACCGGTGTTCTCACCGGGACGGCGCACGGGCGTCTTGCGGGCGCGCTCGGCCATGAAGGCGCGCTCGGCGAGCACCGGTCCCTCGAACCTGCGGACCCGCTCGACGGGAATGCCGGCCAGCTGCGCGACTTCCTCCGCCGAGGCACCGGCGCGTATACGCGCCTGGATGTCGCGCGGGCGGAGATGGCTCTCCACCTCGATCTCGATCTGGCCCAGGCGAGCACGGTCGTTGCGCACCGCGGCGCGCAACCGTTCGTCAATGGGAAGGGTGTACTCCGTGCTGTCCGCAGCCTTGAGCACCAGCCGTGTGCCGTCGTTGGAGACGGCCACGACACGCAGTTCGGGCATGGGGACCTCCCGGGTGGTGCCTGCCGACGTCACCTGCGTCGCTGCTTCCGCTAGTCGAGTGTGGCCTGCCCGGGTGCAGCCTGCCACAACATTGCCGAGTTGACGGGGCGAGAGCCGCCTGGCCCCTCCCGTTTGGGTCCGGGCAGCCGGACGGGACACCGGGACCAGGGCTCGCCACAGTACTCCATTCGGGCCACTGGGCGTGGATCGGCGCGCCATCGAAGTTCACGCGGGAGAAGGGAGTTGATCCGGACCGTCGGTGAGGGCACCCACCGAACGGGTGTCGAGGTTCACACAATCGCCTGAATCGGAACTGTTCGTTACGCTCGAATGTCTCTTCTAGCTGCAAGACGGATCGAAGGGCTACACAGAGGCGGGAGATGGACGACAAAGGCGAAAGCGAGGCAAAACCCAAGAAGAAGCGCCTGGAGCTGAGCCTCGCGCAGGTCGCCGGGAGCGCCCTCGCGGCGGTCGTGGCCGCGCTGCTCGCGGGCAAGCTCGGTGTGTACGGCACCGTGCTCGGCGCCGGCGTGGTGAGTGTCGTGGCCACCTCGGGCGGCACGATCTTCCAGCACCTCTTCAAGCGCACCGGCGAGCAGCTCCGCGTGGCGACCACCCAGGCGGCCAGGCCCACGCTGCGCCAGGTGCCGGTGCGGGACGCCGGGCGCGCCGTGGGGCGCCTCGAACCGGACGCCACGCCCGACGCCGACCGGACCCAGCTGCTCGGCCAGGTCGACGCGACGCGGATGATGCCGGCCGCCGACGCGGCGCGAGGTCTGCCCGCCGAGGACGCGACGCGGCTGTTGCACGGAGCGGGCCACACGCCGGAGCACAGCACGCACGCGGGCGCGTATGGGGATCCGCACGCCGGTGCGTACTCCGATGAACAGATCGACGGCCTGAGCGACGAGTACACGACAGGCACCACCCACGGCACGCGGCTGCGGTGGGGCTGGAAGCGCCCGCTGCTCGCCGCGGCCGCGGTCTTCGCGCTCGCCATGGGCACCGTCACCGCCGTCGAGCTGGTCAGGGACCAGAGCGCGGACGGCTCGACGAACTCCACGACGATCAGCCAGCTGGTCGGCGGCGGCGGGAAGTCGGAGAAGAAGCAGGAGCGCACGCCCTCCGAGAGCCCCGACCCGGGCCGTTCGCACGAGGGCGACCGGGAGCCGGGCAAGGGCGGAGGCGACAACTCCTCGCCGGACTCCGGGACGTCCGGGCAGGGCGGCGGTACGGGCAAGCCCTCGCCGAACCCGTCGACGTCGTCCGGTACGGGCGGCACCACCGGCGGTTCGACGCCCGACCCGAAGCCGGACCCGTCCGACCCCACGCCGACGCCCGACGGCGGCAAGGGCGGCACCGAAGGCAAGGGCGGCACGACCACGGGCGGCCAGGGCACGACCGGCTCGACCGGGCAGACCCCCAAGCCGCCGCAGGGCCAGAACGCGGCGGCGGGCACGGGCACGGTCACCCAGGGCACGCTGTCGTAGGACTCCCTCTCCTGCCGGACGGGCCCGGCGGTGCGGAACCCCCCGCACCGCCGGGCCCGTCCGCGTCCGCGGCGGAAGCCTCAGCCCAGGACGCGCCGCAGATACGCGTTGCCGAACACACCCTCCGGGTCCATCCGGTCGCGCAGCGCGGTGAACTCCCCGAAGAGCGGGTAGACCCCGGCCAGATACGCCGCGTCGCGGCTGTGCAGCTTGCCCCAGTGCGGGCGCCCGCCGTGCGCCGTCATGATCCGCTCCGTCAGCGCGAAATACGCGTGGTGCGGCGTGCCGCGGTACATGTGCACGGCCACGTAGGCCGTGTCCCGCCCGTACGCCGTCGACAGCGGGACGTCGTCCGCCGGGGCGGTGCGTACCTCCACCGGGAAGCTGATCCGCAGCCGTGAGCGCTCGATCGTCGCGCGCAGCTCGCGCAGTGCCGCCATGGCGGCACTGCGCGGCAGGGCATACTCCATCTCCAGGAAGCGGACCCGCCGGGGGCTGGTGAAGACCTTGTAGGCGACGTCGGTGTACGTGCGGGCCGACAGGGCGCGGCCGGCGAGCCGGGCGATGCCGGGGACCGCGGCGGGCACGGTGCGGCCCACGGAGCACACGGCCTGGAAGAGGCCGTTGGCTATCAGCTCGTCCTCGACCCAGGCGGCGGCGCGGCCGGGCGGTGCGGCGGGGCCCGCGCTGCGGTTGTTGCGCTTGGTGGTGCAGTGGGTCGTGTGGGGGAACCAGTAGAACTCGAAGTGCTCGTTCTCGGCGACGAGCTGATCGAACTCCGCGGTGACCCGGTCGAAGGCCATCGGCTCCTCCCTGGCCCGCAGGAGGAATTCCGGCTCCACCGCGAAGGTGATCGCGGTGATCACCCCCAGCGCGCCGAGACCCAGCCGGGCCGCCGTGAAGACCTCCGGGTGTTCACGCGGTGAGCAGGTGAGCACCGAGCCGTCCGCCGTCACCAGCTCCAGGCCACGCACCTGGGCGGCGAGCGAGGCGGAGTCGCGGCCCGTGCCGTGGGTGCCGGTGCTGACCGCGCCCGAGGCGGTCTGCTCCATGATGTCGCCCATGTTGGCCAGCGACAGGCCGTGCGCGGACAGCGCTGTGTTCAGCTGCCGGAGCGTGGTCCCGGCGGCCACGGTCACCGTCCCCGCCGCCCGGTCGACCGCCCGCAGTCCGGTCAGCCGCTCCGGGCGGATCAGCAGTCCCTCCGTGGCGGCCACCGCGGTGAAGGAGTGGCCGGTGCCGGCCGCCTTGATCTTCAGGCCGTCCGAGGCGGCCCGTGCCACCGCCTCGGCGAGCTCCGCGGTGCTCGCCGGTGCCACGGTCCGCGCGGGGCGGGCGGTGACGTTCCCCGCCCAGTTACGCCACGCGCCCCTTGTCCCGGTCGTCGTACTGCTCTTGGTTCCGGTCGTTCTCGTCATGTGCGTCGGACCCTCCCCTTGCCTGCGGCGCGGGTCCCCCCGGCCGCTGCGGCGCCGGCGTGCGGAGCCGGCGGTAGCCGAGGAACGCCACCGCGGCCGAGAGCGCACCCGCCACCACGCACACCACGTACCCCGCCCTCGCCCCGGCGTCGTCGACGACCCAGCCGGCGGCCGACGAGCCCAGCGCCACCCCGACCGCGAGCCCGGTGCTCGTCCAGGTCATGCCCTCGGTCAGCTTCGCGCGCGGTACGTGCTGTTCGACGAGGGCCATCGTCGTCACCATGGTCGGCGCGATGAACAGGCCCGCGACGAAGAGCGCCACGGCCAGGAGCGGCAGGCTCCCGACCAGTTGGAGGGGGATCATACTCACGGCCATCGCGCAGACGCCCAGCAGCCAGCGGCGGGCCGGCTCGCCCTTGAGGCGCAGCAGCCCGAAGACGACGCCGGCCAGGCAGGAGCCCAGCGCGTAGACCGAGAGCACCAGGCTCGCCGCCGCCTTGTGGCCCTGCTCCTCGGCGAAGGCGACGGTCACCACGTCGATCGTCCCGAAGATCGCGCCCGTGGCCACGAACGTCACCACCAGCACCTGGAGCCCGGGGGAGCGCAGCGCCGAGCCGCCGTGGTGGTGCTCGCGGGGGTGCGGCACGGGCTCGGTGGAGCGCTGCGCGGTCAGCCAGAGGACGCCCACGGCCAGGAACACGGCGGCCAGCAACGGGCCCGCCTCGGGGAACCACGCCGTGGACAGGCCGATCGAGAGGATCGGGCCGAAGATGAAGCACACCTCGTCGACCACGGACTCGAAGGAGTACGCGGTGTGCAGCTCGCGGCTGCCGCTGTGGATCGCCGCCCAGCGGGCCCGCACCATCGAGCCCACGCTGGGCACGCAGCCCGCGGCGGCGGCGAAGACGAAGAGCGTCCAGTCGGGCCAGCGCTGCTGCGCGCTGAGCAGCAGCCCCGCGACGGCGATCACGCAGACCAGCGTCGCCGGGCGCAGCACCCGGCGCTGTCCGTGCCGGTCGACGAGCCGGGATATCTGCGGGCCGACGACGGCCGCCGAGATGGCCAGGGTCGCGGACAGCGCGCCCGCCAGCCCGTACCGGCCGGTCAGCTGGGACACCATCGTCACGATGCCGATACCCATCATCGACAGCGGCATCCGGCCGAGGAACCCGGCGGCGGAGAAGCTTCTGGAGCCGGGGGCGGCGAATATTTCGCGGTAAGGACTGGGCAAGGGAGCCGCCAGGGGATCGGGGGGTGAACCGAGGAGGTTGACAGTGGATGAGGGTGCCGGTAAGGGATGTAAGTGGCCGATACAGCTTACGTGCGTACGGGTGCGCGACGCACGGCCATTTCCTGCCTGTCAGTGACGGGTGGCAGGATCGGACCATGTCGGATCAGCCAGCAGACCAGCGAGCAACAGCCCCGTACGACGCCCTGTTGCTGCTTTCCTTCGGCGGCCCCGAAGGCCCGGACGACGTCGTCCCGTTCCTGGAGAACGTCACCCGGGGCCGCGGGATCCCCCGCGAGCGGCTCAAGGAGGTCGGGCAGCACTACTTCCTCTTCGGCGGCGTCAGCCCGATCAACGACCAGAACCGCGAGCTGCTGGCCGCGCTGCGCAAGGAGTTCGCCGACCACGGCATCGACCTGCCGGTTCACTGGGGCAACCGCAACTGGGCCCCGTATCTGACCGACACCCTGCGCGAGATGGCCGCCGCGGGGCACCGCCGCGTCCTGACGCTCGCCACCAGCGCCTACGCCTCGTACTCCGGCTGCCGGCAGTACCGCGAGAACCTCGCCGACGCCCTGGCCGCCCTGGAGGGCGAGGGGATCACACCGCCGCGCGTCGACAAGCTGCGGCACTACTTCAACCACCCCGGCTTCGTCCGGCCCATGGCCGAGGCGACCCTCGCGGCGCTCGCCGCTCTCCCCGAGGACGTCCGGGAGGGCGCACACCTCGCCTTCACCACGCACTCCATCCCCACGGCCGCGGCGGACACCTCGGGCCCCGTCGAGGGCCACGGTGACGGCGGCGCCTACGTCGCGCAGCACCTCGAGGTCGCCCGGCTGGTCGCCGACGCGGTCCGCGAGGAGACCGGCGTCGAGCACCCCTGGCGGCTCGTCTACCAGTCCCGCAGCGGCGCCCCGCACATCCCCTGGCTCGAACCCGACATCTGCGACCACCTGGAGACCCTGCACGGCGCGGGCGCCGAGGCGGTCGTGATGGTCCCGATCGGCTTCGTCTCGGACCACATGGAGGTCAAGTACGACCTCGACACCGAGGCCACCGCCAAGGCCGCCGAGCTCGGCCTGCCGGTCGCCCGCGCGGCCACCGTCGGAGCGGATCCGCGCTTCGCGGCCGCCGTCCGCGAGCTGGTGCTGGAGCGGGCCGCCACCGAGCGCGGCCTCGACCCGCGGCGCTGCGCGCTCGGCGCGCTCGGCCCCTCCCACGACCTCTGTCCCGTCGGCTGCTGCCCGGCCCGGGCCCCCCGCCCGGCCGCCGCCGGAGCCGACAGCCCCTACGCGTAAAGGAGCACTGTGAGCGACATCCTGAAGGACGAACTCCTGGCCGTGGCCCTGGAGGCCGCGGAGCGGGCCGGCGCCCTGCTCAGGGACGGCCGCCCGGCCGACCTGGGCGTCGCCGCGACCAAGACCAGCCCCATCGACGTCGTCACCGAGATGGACATCGCCGCCGAGAAGCTGATCACCGGCTTCCTCGCCGAGCGGCGCCCCGCCGACGGGGTGCTCGGCGAGGAGGGTGCCAGCAGCGCGGGCAGCAGCGGGGTGCGTTGGGTCGTCGACCCGGTCGACGGCACGGTCAACTATCTCTACGGGCTGCCCTCCTGGGCCGTGTCGATAGCCGCCGAGATCGACGGCGAGGCGGTCGTCGGCGTGGTCGCGGCGCCCGTCCGGGGCGAGACCTACAGCGCGGTGCGCGGCCGCGGCGCGTTCCTGGGCGGCAGGCGGCTCGCCGTCCGCCCCGCGCCGTCCCTGGGCCAGGCCCTGATCGGCACCGGCTTCGGCTATCTCACCGCCCGCCGGGCCGCCCAGGCGGAGGTCCTGCGCAGCCTGCTCCCGGAGGTCCGCGACATCCGGCGCGGCGGGTCCGCGGCCATCGACCTGTGCGACGTGGCCTGCGGCCGGCTGGACGGCTACTACGAGCGGGGGCTCAACCCCTGGGACTACGCGGCCGGGGCCCTGATCGCCCGCGAGGCGGGCGCGCTCACCGGCGGCCGGCCCGGCGAGGCGGCGTCCACGGAGCTGACGGTGGCGGCGCCACCGGCGCTCTTCGAGCGGCTCCAGGGGCGCCTGGAGGACCTGGGCGCCTGGCACGACTGAGGAAACAGGGCCGCGATTGCGCGATATGCCGTCCGGAGTGGCTCATTTGCCATCCGGGGTGGCTTGTTTTCGATCCCGGTAGAGGAATGTAGGGGAATTCGGACCACAAGTTGAGCTTGCTCCCCAATTGGTGTTACTTCTTGCGGAAAGCGGAGGCCGGGGCTGAGGGGGGAGCCCGGCCGGATCCGTTGTGCCGCCCCCTCCGTTCTTTCAGGAGATGACCTTGAAGACCAAGCGAGCAGCATTGATCACTGGTGTGGCGATTGCGGCTTCGACCATGGTTATGACCACTGGAGCATCCTCGGCGTCTGCCGTCAGTTACACCTCGTTTCGTAATGAGAGCAGCGGGAAGTGCCTGGAGATCGAGAACTCCTCGCGTAGTAATGGCGCCAAGGCCCAGCAGTGGGACTGCAATGGGCAGGCCGGTTCGCGGTGGTACACCAGGGACGCCGGCGGGGGCTACCGCTACATCGTCAATCAGAACAGTGGTAAGTGCCTGGAGATTGAGAATTCCTCAGGCCGTAACGGTGCCAAGGCCCAGCAGTGGGACTGCAATGGCCAGGCCGGCGCGAAGTGGAAGATCAGTTACGCGAAGATGTTCGGTGCCACGCTGATCACCAGCAGCAGTGGCAAGAGCCTGGAAATCGAGAATTCCTCGCGCAGCAACGGTGCCAAGGCCCAGCAGTGGGACGGCTTTGTGAACAACACCATCCGATCCAACACTCTCTGGGCCGAAATCCTGGGTTTCTGAGGCCCCCGGCGTCATGAAGAGCATTGCCCCTGCGGCAAGCCGACGTCGGCCCGTACCCCAATGTGCTGACGCGGCAGACGGGCCACGGTCCCCCGGACCGTGGCCTGGTCGTTTCTGGCGGGGCTTCATCCGGGCAGAAGAAAGACCCCCGCACCAAAACAGGTGCAGGGGCCGGGTGAGCCCAGCGGCGAGCGGCTACGGCTAGGCCGCAGAGACTTCGACGCCGTGCTCCGCCGCGAGGCGGTGCAGGTCCTCCAGCGCCGCCTGTTCCACCTCGGCGAGGAATTCGTCGCCCGACCTGCGGGCCTGGTCCAGGTCGGACCGGGTGCTCTCTATGCGCTGCAGAATGCCAGCGGTGAACGCGTCCATAGTGCTGCGCCCCCTCCAGGGTCGGCTCGGCGGCACGGGGGTGTGCCTGGGGGTCACCCCCGGCGGGGACCGGGGGAGAGACGATCACACCCTGCCCCTTCGGACGGCGGCCGATCGTGACGTGCCGCTGCTCGGGCGTGATCGCGGGTGTGCAGTCGTCTTCCCCACCGCCGTCCGCGGGGAAACCTGCGGCCGTCCGGCAATCCGGAACCACGCCGGGGCCACACGTCCTGCCACGACCGCCCCCGGCGCCCCTTACAGCCGGTTTACCGGCGTAGGAGGCAGGATGGACACACCCACCGAAGAACCGACATGCCTGCCCTGACCAAGGGCGCCAAGGGAAGGATCAACGCCGTGCGCGTACTCGTCGTCGAGGACGAGCAACTGCTCGCCGATGCCGTCGCCACCGGATTGCGCCGGGAGGCCATGGCCGTCGACGTCGTGTACGACGGAGCGGCCGCGCTCGAGCGCGTCGCCGTCAACGACTACGACGTCATCGTCCTCGACCGCGACCTTCCCCTCGTCCACGGCGACGACGTGTGCCGCAAGGTCGTCGAGCTCGGCATGCCCACCCGCGTCCTGATGCTGACCGCCTCCGGCGACGTCAGCGACCGCGTGGAGGGCCTGGAGATCGGCGCCGACGACTATCTGCCCAAACCCTTCGCCTTCAGCGAGCTCACCGCGCGCGTACGCGCCCTCGGCCGCCGTACGACGGTGGCGCTGCCGCCCGTCCTGGAGCGGGCCGGCATCAAGCTGGACCCCAACCGCCGCGAGGTCTTCCGCGAGGGCCGGGAGGTGCAGCTGGCGCCCAAGGAGTTCGCGGTGCTGGAGGTGCTCATGCGCAGCGAGGGCGCGGTCGTCTCGGCCGAGCAGCTCCTGGAGAAGGCGTGGGACGAGAACACCGACCCCTTCACCAACGTCGTCCGCGTCACGGTCATGACACTCCGCCGCAAGCTCGGGGAGCCCGCGGTGATCATCACCGTGCCCGGCTCCGGATACCGGATCTGACGCCCGATGCCCGGCACCCCCACACCGCCCGCGGCCCCGCAGACCCCGCCGAAGCCCAGCTGGGACCCCCGCCAGCCCGTCGTACGGCCGTTCCCCTGGCTGCGCCCGACCATCCGGATACGCCTCACCCTGCTCTACGGCGGGATGTTCCTGATGGCCGGCGTGCTGCTGCTCACGATCATCTATCTGCTGGCGGCCAACGCCCTCGACGTCGGCAGCCAGCCGCTGGTCAGGCTGACGGGCGGCACCCAGTTCGTCGTCGAGAACCCGGCGCTCTGCCCCCAGCTCCAGTCGGGGGGTACCAGTACCGAGCTGAACCACGTCCTGAGCACCTGCCAGGCCAACCTGCGCGCCGGAGCGCTCGACACGCTCCTCAAGCGCTCCCTGCTGGCCCTCCTCGGCCTCGCCGTGATCGCCTTCGCCTTCGGCTACGCCATGGCGGGCCGGGTCCTCTCGCCGCTCGGCAAGATGACGCGCACGGCCCGCCGGGTCGCCGCCACGGACCTCTCCCGGCGGATCGAACTGGGCGGCCCGGAGGACGAGTTGAAGGAGCTCTCGGACACCTTCGACGAGATGCTCGACCGGCTGGAGCGGGCGTTCACCGCGCAGCAGCGCTTCGTGGCCAACGCCTCGCACGAGCTGCGCACGCCGCTCGCCATCAACCGCACCCTGCTGGAGGTCCACCTCTCCGACCCGGGGGCGTCCCCCGAGCTCCAGCAGCTCGGCAAGACCCTGCTGGCCACCAACGAGCGCAGCGAGCAGCTCGTGGAGGGCCTGCTGCTGCTCGCGCGCAGCGACAACGAGATCGTGGACCGCAAGCCCGTCGACCTCGCGGAGGTGGCCTCCCAGGCCATCGACCAGACGCGCGCGGAGGCCCAGGCCAAGGGCGTGGAGCTGCGCGGCACCCGGCAGCCCGCGGTCGTGCAGGGCAACGGCGTGCTCCTGGAGCGCATCGCGCTCAACCTCGTGCAGAACGCCGTGCGCTACAACGCGGCCGACGGCTGGGTCGAGGTCACCACCGAGGCCCAGCCGGGCCAGGCGGTGCTGGTCGTGGAGAACACCGGCCCCATCGTCCCGGCGTACGAGCTGGACAAC
The DNA here is from genome assembly GCF_044387105.1 of Streptomyces sp. NPDC020379. Lineage (NCBI taxonomy): Bacteria > Bacillati > Actinomycetota > Actinomycetes > Kitasatosporales > Streptomycetaceae > Streptomyces > Streptomyces sp. NPDC020379. Next base: position 9,100 of record NZ_JBIRVR010000025.1, on the reverse strand, counting down.
ATCTTCGAGCCGTTCCGCCGCCTGCGCACCGAGCGGACCGGCAGCGACAAGGGCGTGGGTCTCGGGCTGTCGATCGTCCGCTCCGTCGCCCGCGCGCACGGCGGCCGGATCACCGCCGAGCCGCGCGACGGGGGTGGGTTGATCATGAGAGTGGTACTTCCGACCTGAGAATTTCTGCGAGAATAGGGCGGCCGAAGGTTCGCTTTGGGCGGAATTTTCATGGTCCGCCCCCAGCCGGTGGCGTGTGTGATCGCTCACATGCGCAAACTTCCGGCCATCCACTCTCCGTGATCATCGGGACCGACGGAACGCCGGGAAAATGGGGGTTTCCGGGGGTCCTGATCACGGGAAGTACACGTGATGGCGTATCCACATGCGGCATCCGGACCGTGTACGGTCCCGTTCGCCATCCATCCCCATCACCTCTTCAGGTGTGCGGTTGGGTGTCGATTGAGTAACAGACCTTGATGTGAGGCAAAATCTCCGCCTCGGGTCGGGCACAAGTCCGGCCTCTCACGCGTTACGTGCGCTGGAGACACCGCAGACACCCAGAGGGGGAGAGCGACATGGCAACGGATTACGACACCCCACGCAAGACCGACGATGACGTCAATGAGGACAGCATCGAGGAGCTGAAGGCCCGGCGGAACGACAAGTCCGCTTCAACGGTCGACGTCGACGACTTCGAGGCCGCCGAGGGCCTGGAGCTGCCCGGCGCGGACCTCTCCAACGAGGAGCTGTCCGTCCGGGTCCTGCCGCGGCAGGCCGACGAGTTCACCTGCATGAGCTGCTTCCTCGTGCACCACCGCAGCCAGCTGGCCCGCGAGAAGAACGGTCAGCCGATCTGCCGCGACTGCGAGTGAGGAGCGGGTCTGCATGGCAGGCTCGATCCCGTTTCGCAAGCGGCGCTCCCAGCGGTCCGGACCGACCACCGGACCTGAGGGCGACGCCGCACGGCAGGAGGGTGCCGAGGACGCCGACGTCACCGTCGGCGCCGTGGACACCACCCCTGCCGCCGGGGCCGGCACAGACGTCGAGCGGGGCCGTGCGGCCTCGCTCGCCGCGGCTGTCGGCCGTGGCGCCAGGAAGGGCGGCCGGGGGGCGAGGGCGGGACTGACCGCCGTGGCCGATCGGATCATCGCGAACGCCCCACGCGTCCCGGTGCGCGATCTCGCGACCCTGCGCGAGCAGTTTCCGGGCCTCGGCCCGGAGGAGCTCGCGGACAAACTGGTCGCGGGCGCCGCGTACGGCACGTCCACCGTGGGCGCCGGCGTCGGCGCCGCGGCCATGCTGCCGGTCCCGCCGGCGATGCCCGCCGAGCTGGCGGCCGAGATCGTCGGCGTCGCCGCGGTGGAGTTCAAGCTCATCGCCGAGCTGCACGAGGTCTACGGCCTGCGGGCCCCCGGCACCGTGCGCCAGCGCGCGGTCGCCTATCTCGGGGCGTGGGCCGAGGAGCGCGGCATCGACGTCACCTCGCCTCTGACCGTCAACGCGGCCCTCGGCGGCCAGCTGCGGCGCGAGCTGCGCCAGCAGGTCCTCAAGCGCACCTTCCGCAATCTGCCCAACCTCACGCCGTTCATGATCGGCGCGACCGTGGGCGCGGTCATGAACCGCCGCGACACCAAGAGGCTCGCCGAGAAGGTCCGCAAGGACCTGCGCACCCGACAGGTCCCCTGGGACGCCCTCCTGCCGGAGCCCGGCTCCCCCTGAGCACCCTAGGCGCGCGCGCCCGCCAGGGCCGCCGCCAGGCGCTCGGGGGAGCGGGTGGAGAGGTAGACGTACGGCGTGGGGTCCGCGGGGTCGGTGATCTCGACGCGCACCGCCGTGGGGACGTAGCCGCGCAGCAGCATGAAGGCGCGGGTGTCGGCCTTGTGCGTGCGCCAGGCGCGGGCCTCCTCCGCGTCCAGGACCTCCGGCGTACCCAGTGCCGTCACCGGGATCCGCGCGTCGCCGGCGACGAGGGCGCCGCTCACGACGCGGATGCGCACCGAGCCGTAGGAGCTGACCGCGATGGACGCGAGGGCCGCTCCGCCGACGAGCCCGCCCAGCATCGGGATGGTGCCCAGCGGCAGCAGAATCAGCGCCATGGCGACCCCGACGAGCACCGCGATGAACCACCAGGATCGGGGCGCGGTCAGGCGTTCTTCATAAGGCTGCATGGGACCAAGCCTGCCACGGACGGGACCGGGCCCTGCTCCCGCGGGTAAGGTCAGCCCCTGTGAGTGGACGAACGACTACGCCGAAGCTGCCGCCCGGGGCCGAGCCACCGGTGCGGCACGCGGACGCGCCCGCGCCCGGGGAGATCATCGGGGCGCACTACGAATACTGCTTCGGCTGCGGCGGAGGCGTCCCGCACGGTCTGCACGTCGAGGTGCGCGCCGGTGAGGGCGTGAGCGTCACCGCGGAGTTCCGCGTCAAGGAGGCGCATCAGGGCGCCCCCGGTCTCGCGCACGGCGGTGTGCTCGCCACGGCGCTCGACGAGACGCTGGGCTCGCTGGGCTGGCTGCTGCGGGTGATCGCGGTGACCGGACGGCTGGAGACGGACTACGTACGGCCCGTGCCCGTGGACACCGTGCTGCACCTCGCGGCCGAGGTCCGCGCCGTGCACGGCCGTAAGATCTACGCCACGGCCACCGGCCGGATCGGCGGCCCGGAGGGCCCCGTCGCGGTCCAGGCGGAAGCGGTGTTCATCGAGGTCAAGGTCGACCACTTCATCGAGAACGGCCGAGCCACCGAGATCCAGGCCGCCCTGGCCGACCCCGACCAGGTGAAGGTCGCGCGAGCTTTTGAGGTGAACCCGTGAGCCGTATGCCGCTGGATGTGCTGATCCGCAGGGTCGACCCGGAGGTGCCCGTCCCCTCCTACGGCCACCCCGGCGACGCCGGCTGCGACCTGGTCACCACCGAGGCCGCCGAGCTGGCGCCGGGGGAGCGGCTGGTGCTGCCCACCGGGATCGCCATCGCGCTGCCCGACGGTTACGCCGCCTTCGTGCACCCGCGTTCGGGTCTCGCCGCCAGGTGCGGGGTCTCCATGGTGAATGCCCCGGGGACCATCGATGCCGGGTACCGTGGAGAGATCAAGGTGATTGTGGTCAATCTGGACCCGCGCGAGACCGTGCGGTTCGAGAGGTTCGACCGGATCGCCCAATTGGTTGTCCAGCAGGTCGAGAAGGTCCGCTTCCACGAGGTGGCGGAGCTTCCAGGCTCGGCACGGGCCGAAGGGGGCTTCGGGTCCACCGGTGGCCACGCTGCCGTGGGGTATGGATTCGCTTCGGTCGCAAGCGACCGGGAAGGACAGTGACGTGTTCGGTCGTCGCCGCAAGCGCGGGGAGGACGCCGTCGACCAGGTCGACGACGTGACCTCCGAGGAGTTGGCTGAGGACTCCCTCTCCAACGCGTCCGCAGAGGACATCGCGGCCGAGAGCCGGCTCCGGCTGGAGCCGGAGCCGCGCCCCGACGGGCCGTGGGACCTCTCCGAGGTCCGCGACCCCGCGGAGGGCCGCGTGGACCTGGGCGGACTGTTCGTGCCCGGGGTCGAGGGCATGGAGCTGAGGGTCGAGGTCGCCGGTGACGCCATCGTCGCCGCGACGGTGGTGCTGCGCGACAGCGCCGTGCAGCTCCAGGCGTTCGCCGCCCCCAAGCGCGAGGGCATCTGGCACGAGGTGCGGGAGGAGATCGCCTCCGGCATCACCCAGCAGGGCGGCGTCGTGGACGAGGTCCAGGGCCCGCTGGGCTGGGAGCTGCGGGCCCAGGTGCCGGTCGCGCTGCCGGATGGCACCCAGGGCGTCCAGCTCGTCCGCTTCGTGGGCTGTGACGGCCCGCGCTGGTTCCTGCGCGGTGTCATCTCGGGCCAGGGCGCGGTGCAGCCGCAGACCGCCGGGCTGCTGGAGCAGATCTTCCAGGACACCGTCGTCGTGCGCGGCGAGTCCCCGATGGCGCCCCGGGACCCGATCGTGCTGAAGCTGCCGGACGACGCGCAGATGGTCGCCGAGGGCCTCCAGCAGCAGGACGAGGACGGCGCCTCGCGCTTCGCCGGCGGTGTGGACCGCCTGGAGCGCGGCCCGGAGATCTCCGAGGTGCGCTGAAAACCGCTCGTCAAACGGCTGGATTACGCCGTTCCGCTGGGCCGCGACCCCGATCCGGGGTTGCGGCCCAGCGGCGTTTTAGCAGGTCAGGGCGGTGCGCGTATGGAATCCGTCAAGGGGGCGCTAATGGCCGTATGAGAGGCGTCAACGGGGCGCTCGCACCGTGACAACAGAGGTTTGCTTTGGGAGTCCGTTCATATCCGAACTCTCTAGGAGCACACGATGGCCGACGTGGCCTTCGTCGTCACCACGATCGCGGTCTTCGCGCTGGTGGCTCTCGTCGCCAAGGGGGTGACGAAGCTGTGACCGTCGAGAACATCGTCGGCCTGGTCGTGGCCGTCGCCCTGCTGGGCTACCTGATCCTCGCCCTCGTTTTCCCGGAGAGGTTCTAGCAAAGATATGAGCCCCGTCCTTTCCGGAGTCCTCCAGCTCACCGCGCTCGTCGCGGCGCTGGCGCTGGTCCACCGCCCGCTGGGCGACTACATGGCCCGTGCCTACAGCTCCGAGAAGCACCTGCGCGTCGAGAAGTGGATCTACCGCTCGATCGGCGCCAACCCCGACGCCGAGATGCGCTGGCCCGCCTACCTGCGCGGCATCCTCGCCTTCTCCGCGGCGAGCCTGCTCTTCCTGTACCTGATCCAGCGGATCCAGGGCGTCCTGCCGCACTCGCTCTCCCTCGGCTTCACCGCGATCAGCCCGGACCAGGCGTTCAACACCGCCGCCTCGTTCGTCTCCAACACCAACTGGCAGTCGTACTCGGGCGAGCAGGCCATGGGCCACGCCGTCCAGACCCTCGGCCTCGCCGTCCAGAACTTCGTCTCCGCCGCCGTCGGCATGGCCGTCGCCGTCGCGCTCGTACGGGGCTTCGCCCGCTCCCGCACCGGTGAGCTGGGCAACTTCTGGTCCGACCTGGTGCGCGGCACGGTCCGCATCCTGCTCCCGGTCTCCGTGATCGCCGCGGTCGTGCTCGTCGCGTGCGGCGCGATCCAGAACTTCGCGGGCATCCACGACATCGGGCAGCTCGCCGGCGGTACCCAGCAGGTCAACGGCGGCGCCGTGGCCTCGCAGGAGGCCATCAAGGAGCTCGGCACCAACGGCGGTGGCTACTTCAACGCCAACTCCGCCCACCCGTTCGAGAACCCCAATGCCTTCACCAACCTCTTCGAGATCTTCCTGATCCTCGTCATCCCCTTCTCGCTGACGCGCACCTTCGGCAAGCTCGTGGGCAACGTCAAGCAGGGCTACGCGATCCTCGCCACCATGGGCCTGATCTGGCTCGGCTTCACCGCGCTGATGATGTGGACCGAGTTCCACCACGGCGGCGCGGCGCTCCAGGCCGCGGGCGGCGCGCTGGAGGGCAAGGAGCAGCGCTTCGGCATCGGCGGCACATCGATCTTCGCGACCTCCACCACCCTGACCTCGACCGGCGCGGTGGACGGCTTCCACTCGTCCTTCACCGGCTTCGGCGGCGGCATCGCGCTGCTCGGCATGATGCTCGGCGAGATCGCGCCCGGCGGCGTGGGCTCCGGCCTCTACGGCATGCTCGTCATGGCGATCATCGCGGTCTTCATCGCGGGCCTGATGGTCGGCCGTACGCCCGAGTACCTCGGGAAGAAGATCGGCACCCGCGAGATCAAGCTCGCGGCCTGCTACATCCTCATCACCCCGACGCTGGTCCTGGGCTTCACGGCCCTGTCCATGGCGCTGGCGACCCCGCCGCACTCGATGCTCAACGTCGCGGGCAACTCCGTGGACGGCAGCGGCGCGCACGGCTTCTCCGAGGTGCTCTACGCCTTCACCTCCGGCGCCAACAACAACGGCTCGGCCTTCGCCGGCCTGAACGCCAACACGCAGTGGTACAACACCACGATCGGCCTCGCGATGCTCCTCGGGCGCTTCCTGCCGATGGTCTTCGTCCTGGCGCTGGCCGGTTCGCTGGCCGAGCAGACGCCCGTGCCCGAGACCGCGGGCACCCTGCGCACCGAGAAGCCGCTCTTCGCCGGCCTCCTCGTGGGCGCGATCCTGATCATCACCGGCTTGACCTACTTCCCGGCACTGGCCCTTGGCCCGATGGCGGAGGGACTCTCATGAGCACGACCACCCCTGTCCGTACCGCCCCCGAAGGGCCCGGGGAGGAGCGTCCGCACGGCTCCGAGGAGGCCGGCCGCGTCTCCGGTGGGCTCTTCGACCCGGCGCAGCTGCTGAAGTCGCTGCCGGACGCGTTCCGCAAGCTCGACCCCCGGGTGATGGTGAAGTCCCCGGTGATGTTCGTGGTCGAGGTCGGCTCGGTGTTCACCACCGGGCTGGCGCTCAAGGACCCGGGCGCCTGGTTCGGCTGGGCGATCACCGTCTGGCTGTGGCTGACCGTCATCTTCGCCAACCTCGCCGAGGCCGTCGCCGAGGGGCGTGGCAAGGCGCAGGCGGACACCCTGCGCAAGGCCAAGACCGACACCGTCGCGCGCCGTCTGAACGGCGGCACGGAGGAGTCGGTGCCCGGCACCGACCTGCGCGTGGGCGACCTCGTCGTCTGCGAGGCCGGTGACATCATCCCCGGCGACGGTGACGTCGTCGAAGGTGTCGCGAGCGTCGACGAGTCCGCGATCACGGGCGAGTCGGCGCCGGTCATCCGCGAGTCCGGCGGCGACCGCTCGGCCGTCACCGGCGGCACGAAGGTGCTCTCCGACCGCATCGTCGTGAAGATCATGACGAAGCCGGGCGAGACCTTCATCGACCGGATGATCAACCTGGTCGAGGGCGCGGCCCGGCAGAAGACGCCGAACGAGATCGCGCTGAACATCCTGCTGGCCTCGCTCACGATCGTCTTCCTGCTGGCCGTCGTCACGCTCCAGCCGTTCGCGATCTACGCCCACGCCGAGCAGTCGATGATCGTGCTCGCGGCTCTGGTGGTCTGCCTGATCCCGACCACCATCGGCGCGCTGCTCTCCGCCATCGGCATCGCCGGCATGGACCGGCTCGTCCAGCGCAATGTGCTGGCGATGTCCGGCCGCGCGGTCGAGGCGGCCGGTGACATCTCCACGCTGCTGCTCGACAAGACCGGCACCATCACCTACGGCAACCGCCAGGCCGCCGAGTTCGTGCCCGTCAAGGGCACCATGGCCGCCGAGGTGGCGGACGCCGCCCAGCTCTCCTCGCTGGCCGACGAGACGCCCGAGGGCCGGTCGATCGTCGTCCTCGCCAAGGAGAAGTACGGCCTGCGCGAGCGGCACGAGGGCGAGCTCGTCGGGGCGGAGTGGATCCCCTTCACGGCGCAGACCCGCATGTCGGGTGTGGACGTGACCGAGGCGGGCGGCAGCCGCAAGGTCCGCAAGGGCGCGACCGGTTCGGTCGTCGCCTGGGTGAAGGAGCAGGGCGGCACGGTCGCCGAGGACGCGACCAAGCTGACGGACGACATCTCGCAGGCCGGCGGCACGCCGCTGCTGGTCGCGGTGGAGGACGACAAGGGCGCCCGCGTCCTGGGCGTCATCCACCTCAAGGACGTCGTCAAGGAGGGCATGCGCGAGCGGTTCGACGAGCTGCGCGCGATGGGCATCAAGACCGTCATGATCACGGGTGACAACCCGCTGACGGCCAAGGCCATCGCCGAGGAGGCGGGTGTCGACGACTTCCTCGCGGAGGCCACCCCCGAGGACAAGATGGCGCTCATCAAGCGCGAGCAGGCCGGTGGCAAGCTCGTCGCGATGACGGGCGACGGCACCAACGACGCCCCCGCGCTGGCCCAGGCGGACGTGGGCGTGGCCATGAACACCGGCACCTCGGCCGCCAAGGAGGCCGGGAACATGGTGGACCTGGACTCCAACCCCACCAAGCTCATCGAGATCGTCGAGATCGGCAAGCAGCTCCTGATCACGCGCGGCGCGCTGACCACCTTCTCGATCGCCAACGACGTCGCGAAGTACTTCGCGATCATCCCCGCGATGTTCGCGGTGGCCTACCCGGGCCTGGACAAGCTCAACGTCATGAGCCTGCACAGCCCGCAGACCGCGATCCTGTCGGCCGTCATCTTCAACGCGCTGGTCATCGTGGCCCTGGTGCCGCTCGCCCTCAAGGGCGTGCGCTACCGGCCGATGAGCGCGGACAGCATGCTCCGGCGCAACCTCACCGTCTATGGACTGGGCGGCCTGATCGCCCCGTTCATCGGCATCAAGATCATCGACCTGCTCATCTCCCTCATCCCTGGCATCGGGTGACCACACCATGAACAACTCCGTACGCGGCACGGCCCGGCTGGCCGGCGCGGGCCTGCGGGCCCTGCTCGTCCTCACGGTCATCTGCGGGGTGATCTACCCCCTCGTCGTCACCGGCATCGCCCAGGCGGCCTTCCACGACAAGGCCAACGGCTCCGAGATCAAGGCGGGCGGCAGGTCGGTGGGCTCCGAGCGGCTCGGCCAGTCCTACACCCTCGACGAGAAGGACAAGGCCGGCAACCCGCTGCCCGACCCGAAGTTCTTCCAGGGCCGCCCCTCGGCGGCCGGTCCCAACACCGAGAACACGCAGTACAAGCTCGTGGTGTCCGGCGCCTCCAACCTCGCCGCCGACAGCAAGGTCCTGCTGGACAGCGTCCAGCAGCGCCGCGCCGACGTCGCCGCCTTCAACGGCGTCTCCCCGTCGGCGGTCCCGACGGACGCCCTCACCGCCTCCGGCTCCGGCCTCGACCCCGACATCTCCCCGGCCTACGCACGCCTCCAGGCGGAGCGGGTCGCCAAGGCCAACCACCTCCCGGCCGACCGGGTCCGCAAGCTCGTCGACGAGCACACCGACGGCCGCATCCTCGGCTTCATGGGTGAGGAGCGCGTCAACGTCCTCAAACTCAACGTCGCGCTCCGCGAGCTCGCCCGGGGCTGACGGGGAGGCAGTGACGTGCGTCGGCGGGGGGGCCGGGGGGGGGGGCCCCCCCCCCCCCCCCCGGGTTTTTTGCGGGACAACCAGATATAAAGTAAAAGTTTAACCCCCGCGCGGGGCCCCAAGGGGTCGGTGGGCACCCCCAACCCCCCCCCC